>NZ_JAOCNC010000001.1:4800000-5110685 GCF_032860985.1 Chroococcidiopsis sp. SAG 2025 | reverse complement strand
ATACTGACGCGATCGCAAATTCGGCAGCGAGTTTTAACAATGCGCCAAGTTTTCCAAAAGTATCGGCAAGACTTAGGTTACATCATTTTGTCTGCTGTTCGCTCTTAAGCTCACACCTATCAACAATAGCTTTGAGCATTTTGACTTTTAACTTTTAACTTTTAACCGAGGAATCCATGAGTACCACCCTATTACCCTTACGATCTTCATCCACGCAGTTACGGACAAATATTGAATATCCTCAAGCTGGGGTATTGAGTAAAGTACTGATTAAAGATAGTTGCTGTCAATACACTCTGTTTTGTCTCGCGGCTGACACTGAAATTTCCGAACATACATCTACTCGCAACGCTACCGTCAACGTGTTGGAGGGCAAGGGAATTCTCACCCTAGAAGGACAAGACATTGTTCTAGAACCAGGAGTATTCATCTTCATGCCTGCAAATGCTCCCCACGCTTTAAAAGCCGAGGAAAACTTAGCTTTTTTACTAACCTTGTCAGAGAAAGATGAGTAGCGCAGCATGGCAAAAACAAATCACCACTAAGTCACAGCTTTTTAACTTTTAACTTTTGTACGGGCGGGTTTTGGCAAACGATCTTCGTTCATGATGAAGGATTCTCGCTAAACCCGCCCCTACGAACTTTTGACTTCTTGTACTAGTTACTTTTCAAGGGAATTGATACAGGATACTTTTCTGGTTTAAAGGCTGGTGTGGGGGAGTGGGAGGCGAAATAGATTCCTACGAGTAAAGTCGCTAAAGCGATCGCGCCAATTCCCAAATCGAGTAAGGAAGTCGATCTTTTGGCTGAAATCGCAGCTGTAGCTTTGCCAGTTGTATTTGGTATTTGTAATTGCGGGCGATCGCCCCAGCTATAAGAAACAGTCTCTTCTTCGCCCAATAAAGAGTGCGAATCCTGCGCTACTGTCGGTATTTGAACCTGAGTCCCATGTAATTCGTGAAAACCATGATGCAGTACGGGTTGATACCGATTTGCTAGAGGTTCTAGGGCTGCTAAGACTTCCGTTGCAGATTGGTAGCGATCTTTAAAGCCATAGCGCACCATGTTATCTATAATTTGCGCTAGTTCGGGGCTGATTTTACGATAGTGTCGCCACAGAATTTCACAGGTATCTGGATCTGTATCTAGCTGAGTCGGATGGATGCCTGTTAAAGCTTGAATTGCCACCATCCCCAAAGCGTAGATATCGCTGTTAGGACGCGGCTTGCCTCGTTCTTGTTCTGTAGGCATGTAGCCAGGAGTGCCGATTGTAATCGTTGCTGGTAAGCCAATGGAAAATGTATTGATCTTCTGCCCTTGCAGCGTTACAACTTGCGTCCATGCTTGTTTGACCGAGCCAAAATCAATTAGCACCAGACGGCGATCGTGCTTGCGCCTGAGTAAGTTATTCGGCTTGATATCGCGATGAATTAAGCCGTGCGAGTGAATAAACTCCAAGATTTGTAGTACTTCTTGCAACATGTAAAACACTTGGCTTTCACTCCAAGGCTTACCTGGTTGTAGTTCTGCACTTAAGGTATGCCCTTGTACGAATTCTTGAATGAGATAAAATTCTTGGTTTTCCTCAAAGTGGTCTAGCAGCCGAGGAATTTGATTGTGACATCCTAGTTTTTCTAAAGCTTGGGCTTCGCCTGTAAACAACCATCTCAACGTTTGTAGGGCATTGGGAGAGCTATTGGCGGGTTTAAGATGCTTGACTACGCAGGTAGGACGATTGGAAATATGGGTGTCTTGAGCGAGGTAGGTCTGACAAAAACCCCCTGCACTCAGAACTTGCATGACTTGGTAACGTCCCTCTAGTAACTTGCCTAACATTGTAGTTGACCGAAAGTTTTTGACCCAAATTTCTCGATCCAAATTTTTATGGACGGCAGCCCACTATTGGTTGCTCAATCGATCGCATTCGTACAATTTGTAAAGTTAACTCGATCTATTTCTAATAATCTGTTATCCAGTTATAGTTGTCTGTATATGCTGCACGGTTTCATTTAGCTTGGTTGGCGGACTGTAACGAGACTCATTCAAGTTTTACACTATCTTCATAGATTATAGAGCAGGGTTGCAGGCAATAAGAGCGATTGAAATCGCAATTCCTGCGTTATGCTCTGTTTGCTGCAATTTCTTGCAGGAATTTGAACATTTCCTTAACTGAGCATCGATTGCTCTGTTGCTAGGCAGAATAAGGCTTATGACTTTGCCATGAGATCTCATAGAACGACTGTAGCTAGAAAATGAAAGTAATTTATAAGAATAGCTTATGTAACTTTGTGTTACCTTGACCTACCTATTGATATAGTTGCTGTTTTGAAGGGGAAGAATACAACTAGATTCATGAAATCGCATGTCAATTGAACAATTAGTAGGATAAATTTCAAATGCCGCATTCAGCAAATTTGATTGGAGGTGTTTCTATTGGGGAGATGAAACTGCCTCAACCTTTAGCGAATTTGTCAGGAGATTATAACCAACTAAAACTCAATGTTTTTTTGCTAGCTAACTATAAATTTTACCCACAGCAAATTGTTTCTTTAGAAAAAACGTGGGGTGGAGTTAGAATTAGACACACCGTTGCTGAATATCCTGCCAATATTGTTTTTTTGACTCAAAGTACTCAGAGCTTTTTTGATTGCATTAAACAAGCTGGTTTTTTACCAGCAGCGCGTGTTGAGGAATTTCCTCGTCGAAACGGTAGTCCTATTTACTGGCAAGTTGTCGTTTCAGCGCTTGTGTTATGGAATATTTTTTTATTAGTTTGTGCTAATTATTCCTATCTAAATTTATCAGTTTCTACTTTAAGTTTACCCTTTTTGTTTGTCTTGTCCGTCTCTATTTCAGTACAGCGATCGCGCTTCGTACAAAGTTTCTTTCTCAAACCAAATCGCCATATAGAAGAAGTTGCCCCCGTGTTTAGATTTCTCGCCTTAGTATCTAGCCTATTTGCAGTTTTATTCGTTGCTCAAGGTTTAATTTAGTAGAACTGCCTGATTTAGATTTTAGGTTCGATCGCTATGGCAAAATAGCAGAGGGGAGAGTGCGGCAATCGGGCATCTAACACAGCTCGTAACGTTTGCTGCATTCCTAGCCCCCAAGCTGCGATCGCTACAGTTTCACAACAAAATCTATAGTTTTAATCAATTGTGAGAGCAAAAGACTATAAAATCATTTTTAACGATTAAATCTACAGTTATCAAAATTCAAAATGGATGTGAATCCACAAGAAGTCAAACAAGTTGCCTCCCAAATTCTAGCCGGGATGCTTGCCAATCCTCATATTTACCCTAAAGTCAGCGATGAAGGTGGTCAGGGACAGCAAGAACAAGAACTGATCGTTGTATCAGTTGAAATGGCAAAAAAGTTATTAGAAAAGATAGAACAGACAAATTAATCAGTCGTAAGTCGTAAGTCGTAAGTCGTAAGGCAGAAACCACTGACTGATGACAAATGACTCATGACAAATAACAAATGAGAAATAAATTATTGAGGTGATAAACGATGGATTTTCAAGATTTTCTCAAACGGCAATATACTCAAGTTACAGTTGGAGAATTCAAACCGGGCAAGTTTGAAGAAGCAAGAAGAATTTACGAACAGGCAGTTTCAACTTATAGACATGGGTTTAAAGGTGCATATCTCCTGCAAGAACCAGGTACAGATCGAGGCGTTTCTGTGATTTTCTGGGAAAGTGTAGATGAGATGGAAGCTAACGAGCATGAAGAAAACTACAGGAGCATACTAAAAAAGATGTCTCCTTTATTCGATCGCGCTCCTACAACTACTCTTTATGAAGTGGTTTGTCAAATTCAGCCCAAAGCGACGGAAGAGAGCTAAGAGAGAAATTCAAAATCTACACTCCACACCCCACACCCTACACCCTTTCTTTACTAATAACTGTCAACAAGATCGCTATCTTTTCTTTCCTAAAGCAATCATCGTTGAACCGTTGGGGAAGTTTTTGAATAGATACCAATCTAACATGCCAAAACCAACGCAAGCTTGAGGTATGCGCTTAAACAGCCTACCTTTAGGGGCAAGGGTTTCAAA
The DNA here is from genome assembly GCF_032860985.1 of Chroococcidiopsis sp. SAG 2025. Taxonomy (GTDB): domain Bacteria; phylum Cyanobacteriota; class Cyanobacteriia; order Cyanobacteriales; family Chroococcidiopsidaceae; genus Chroococcidiopsis. Next base: position 5,106,623 of record NZ_JAOCNC010000001.1, on the reverse strand, counting down.
TAAATGGGCGCGATGGTAGATTTTATAAATATCTATCCCGACATCAGAGCATAGAGATTTCAGGTGGCGATCGCAAAGTCGGCGTAGATGCCCTGGTTCATCGGTTTTAAATCTGCCATAACCATCAAATGATGGCTGTAAGCCTCCCGTCAAGCGATTTTGCCACCATTCAAAAGAAAATTTATTGGCGCAAGGCGTGGATAATATTGTCATCCCTTGCGGTTTGAGTAATCGACCGATTTCTCTGATAGATTGAGCAACATCACCCACATGTTCTAGAACTTCTATGGAGATGATGAGATCGAAAGAATTGTCAGGTAAATTAACTGTTTCATCACTCATGGGAGTATATTGAGCTGATGAATATATATTCTTAGCAATTGTTAATGCTTCGTCTGATATATCACAGCCTTGGAGAGCAGATGTAGGAAAGAAATCTTTTAACAAATTGAGATATCGTCCTTCGCCACAACCATAATCTAAAATCGATGCTGGATTGAAACCGCTCGATTTTATTTGCTTCAATATGTCTTTCATTGCATAAAATCTACAGGACTCAAATAATCCTGAAAAATCCTGCATATAACCTGCTTGAAACCGAGAATTATAAAACTGTTTTTGGTTTTGGAGCGCCTCGTAGGAATAGGACTGTTCGTTCATGTTTTGCTAAAGATAAGGGGATTGGAGAGCTGAGGGAGCTGGGAGAGCAAGTCACAAGTCACAATTAATTCCGAATGCTGAATTCCAAATTCCCTTGCCCCTCGCCTTAAGTTTATATACGATCGCCAGAAATGGCGCTACTACGGTTCACAAATTATTCACATTTTTCTTTTAACTTCAGATTTAAAGTCAGACAACTTAGCCGGGGATCGATCGCCGATCGCTGGTCAACGGTAAACTGTCAACGCACTGTCAACCACTCTGTGTTGTCTTGTCTGCCGATGGGTGAGTGAAGTGGAAGGCAGCCATTATGTGTATATCTAATAGTACCTGTAAGCCACATGTTGAATTAGCCGTAGATGTGTTTAAAACTCAGACACCCACGCTAATTAGCTCGCTGAAAGACTTTTTTACCGCTTTACCTAGCCCTAAATGTGTCGAGGAGATCTTGGCTATGGCACTTTATCAGCTTGCCGATACCGATCCCGATGCTTGTCGTTGGCTTTTACGTCATCCTCAATATCTCGAACCCGAATTAGATTTGGTAGAGTGGGCAACCCAGTTTGCCCTGAAGAAACTCCAAGCGCAAGGGTTTGTACGGGAGCAAGATTTTCAGTTCGAGCCGAATGGTAAGTTAAATGCTTGCGATCGCGCTAAAGTAAAGCTGAGTGCGGGTAACTCTACTGCTGAAAAGTTAATTTTAGAAGAGATTTTGCAAGTAGGTAATTGAATATTTTATAGAGACTTACATATAACGTCCCTAGAATTCTACCACCCACAGTTAAGGAATCATCCATGAGCTTAGACACTGTTTCTCAGCCTACATCAGTCGTAGAATCCAATCTGCAACAAACTGGTGAATATGACTTCGATCGCTTCAAAGAGTCAGTCATGGACACATATGCCCGTTTCCCCATTGCCTTAGAACGGGGTGCGGGTTGTCGGGTCTGGGAGACCACAGGGAAAGAATATCTCGATTTTGTCGCCGGAATTGCAACATGTACCCTGGGACACGCACACCCAGCGATGGTGGAAACAGTGACGCGCCAAATTCAGACGCTACACCACGTGTCCAATCTGTTTTACGTCCCGGTGCAAGGGCAACTAGCCCAATGGCTAGTGAATCATTCGTGTGCCGAGAAAGTCTTTTTCTGCAATTCCGGTGCGGAAGCCAACGAAGCTGCGATTAAACTCGCCCGCAAATACGCCCATACCGTGCAAAACATCGAGCATCCAGTCATACTCACGGCTCACGCCAGTTTCCACGGACGGACGCTAGCGACGATTACCGCTACCGGACAACCGAAATATCAAAAAAACTTTGCCCCCTTAGTCCCAGGGTTTTACTACGTCCCTTACAACGATATTAAGGCAATCGAAGCGGCAATTTCTGAACTGGATGAAGGCGATCGGGCAGTGAGTGCAATTTTGCTCGAACCGCTGCAAGGAGAAGGTGGGGTGCGCCCAGGAGATGTGGCTTACTTCCAGGCAGTTCGCCGAATTTGCGACGAAACCGGGATTTTACTGATTCTCGACGAAGTACAAGCGGGAATGGGACGTTCGGGGAAATTATGGGGCTATGAGAATTTAGGCATCGAACCAGATATCTTCACCTCTGCCAAGGGTTTAGGCGGCGGAATTCCGATTGGGGCGATGATGTGCAAGCAGCATTGCGATGTCTTTGCAGCGGGAGACCACGCTAGTACGTTTGGCGGCAACCCATTTGCCTGTGCGGTCGCCTTGACGGTGTGCGAAACACTCACCAAAGAGAATTTATTAGAAAACGTTATAGCACGCGGCGAACAGCTCAGAACGGGCTTGCGAGCGATCGCCTCTAAGTATCCCAATCTCATCACTGACGTGCGCGGTTGGGGTTTAATTAATGGGATGGAGTTAGCTGCCGATAGCGAAATTACCGCAGCGGATCTAGTTAAAGCGGCGATCGCTGAAGGTTTGTTACTCGTTCCGGCAGGACCAAAAGTGCTTCGCTTCGTGCCACCCTTGATTGTGACAGCCGCAGAAGTGGACGCAGCCTTACAAATTGTCGAACGAGCGATCGCTACTGTAAACGTATAGCAGCGGTTGCCAGACAGCAGAAAAAAAGCAAAATTTTTGCTTGACTACAACACAAAAGGGTGGTCTACTGTTTCGAGAGAGTAGGCGAAAAGAAGGCTAAGAAAGGAAAACAATTCGCACTTAGATGAATTTTGGATTTCTCCTGAAGCCCCTGAAGCCCCTCTGCTCCCTGCTCGTGCGCTCCCTGCTCCCTCTCAGGAGACGATGACCATGACTGCCTTCATTCCTTTTGATAACACGGTTGAATTCCTCACTGCTATCTATTTTGGTTCTGTGTTTGCGATTATGGCTGTTTCTCAGTTTTGTTTAGCAGCGATTGAAACTGTTGAGGAATCGAGTAAGTAAAAAATTATTGCCTCAAAAACTTATTGCCTCGAAAATCTTGCTATCTAAAAAATTAGTATTTTAGTTCATCCCACTTCGCACGACTTGGGCTACTAAGCAAAGTTTATTCCATTCGCTAGTAATTTGATTTAACTTGCGGTTGAGAGTGTAGGCGATCGCATCAAAATTTTTGCCAGATTTTCTTAACTCTACTACTTGGCGCTGCCTCGGGGTTAGTTGCTCCCAAAATTCCTGCCATTGCTTAGGTGTCAAACCGAAACTGTGTTCTTCTAAACTCGTTCCCAGCCAATGACTCACTAGTTCTGGATGATGTTTTAATCCAAATACTTTCACGGCATGGTAGACAATTTTTTCCCGCAGTCGATAGACTTCTTTGACTGATAAATTTAACTGTTGGGCGATCGCTTCTTGAGACCTACCTTGCAAGTATAGTTCTAACCATTGCGCGGCAGTTTCTCCCAAATTGTTAGTTAAATAGTTGCTAAATTCCGATTGCACGAGATGTCTTGCTGCGTACTGTTCGGCTTGGGTTTGGCTGTCTTGATACACGCTGATCGATCGCACGTCGATCGCGCTCCAAGTGCGATCGCTATCATCAGAAAGGAATTCGTCAGACAGTAGTTTGAGAATTCTGCGTTCTGGAACTTGCGTGACTCCTCCCATCTGCGTCCGGCGAAGAAAATTGACAAAGCGATGCACGATTAAAGGTCGATTGTGAATCGGGCGCAAACAATATTCTTCTACAGTAGTTAATAGCAAGGCAGTTCGCAGTCTCATATCGTCAGTACACGCCGCAATCCAAGCTGTTTGTTGTTGCAAATAGCGATCGCGCTGCAATAAATCTTGGATAATTTCTTGCAAAACATCAACGACTGCCCGACGGCGATCGCTACCCAAAGCAACGAGGGCGTGAATTTTATTTCGCAGTAGTACTAAACTGCACAAACGTATTGTCAAGCGGTGATATGCCTGCTGAGGCGAAACCCCTAAATATCGCTGTTTGAGGATGCGAAAGCGGTATTCCATAGCTTGCTGTGCTATGGATAACTGAAGAGAATTGCACGTTTGATAGCGTTCTGTATCTTCGCCAATCAGCCAACGGACTATGCTTTCTCGGGCAGTATCGCTTTGCGCCGAACATTCTTGAGTGAGACGCAAACGCCATTCTTGGGAAATTTCCGTTGCTGTAGCTAGATGGCGATCGCGCTCCGCCACGTTTACTTGTATAGTTTGCATATCACCCTGCCGTGTGTTGAACTATCTTCTTAAATAGCGAGCGATTGGGAAATTTATGCAGGGATTGGAGTAGTTCACATGTCAACAAAACGTATTTTAGTCATTGATGATGAAGAATTAATTCAAGAAGTCATCCAAGGTAGCTTAGAGGATGTGGGTGGTTGGGAAGTTTTGCTTGCCGGATCTGGTTATGAAGGATTGTTAATTGCCGCATCTCAACCCCTAGATGCAATTTTGCTCGATGTCTCGATGCCAGAAATGGATGGAGTTGAAACCTTACAAAAACTGCGATCGCAGCCGGATACTCAAGCTATTCCGGTAATTTTTTTGACTGCTAAGGTACAGCCTGCGGATAAGGCTCATTTTTCCCAATTAGGCGTTACAGGCATGATTGCTAAGCCTTTCGATCCGATGACGCTGACAGCAGAAATAGCGGAAATGATGGACTGGTAACTGTAGAGTGTAATTTTGTAAACTTCAAAACTTCTTCAAATCTCCTTTCTATAGTGAAGCCATTCAGCTGTCAGCAGAGTGAGAATTGAAGCGCTTTATCTTGGCTGCAATTCTTGAATCAACTTTTAATAAATTCAAAACATTTACAGCCTTTTGCTGTAAATGCCTTATAACTAGACGGCTTAATCGAATGAAAACGCAAGCAGTTCAGATAATGAAACGAACCAGCAGCAAACGAATTTTGGCGATCGATGATGAGCCGATTATCCTTGAAATCGTGCAAGGCTGCTTGGAAGATTTAGCAGGATGGGACGTTCTCATCGCTAAGTCAGGAGAGGAGGGACTCAGAAAAGCCATTGAGGAAAAACCAGACGCGATCGTGTTGGACATGATGATGCCAGAAATGGATGGATTGGGATTTCTCCGCCGACTGAGAAGCGATAGTAAAACCCAATCTATTCCAGTCATTCTGTTAACAGTCAAAGAAGAGTTTACAGATCGACACTGGAGATCTCTCTTAAACTTAGCAGCTGTATTAACTAAGCCTTTCGATCCATACCAACTCATAGAGCAAATTAGTACTGCTATAGATCGGAATGAAGAGAATTAGCAAGATCGCTTTCTGAGTTAAGCATTAAGACTCAGTGATGAGAAATAGCTTCTATATCAGCCAAGTTTACCAGCACCAGATTTTGGATATCCACCAACCCCCTTATTAAGGGGGCTTACAATTTTTCCTATTTTCAGCAAGTGGAAATTCTTCATTTCCAACTTGTTGGAAATTCCCGTTTTCAGCAAGCTGGAATTCTCCCTTTTTAAGGGAGGGGGGATCGAGATCTAAAAATACAATTGCGTAACTCCCAAGATTTTTTCTGTGTGATTCAGGAATTTCAGCGCGCAGATTGGCAGGGCGTACAGATGTACGCTCCTACCATATATGTAACGGAATTTAACTAAATATTGCCTTGCGTAAACATTTGAACGATCTTCAAATATTCTTCAAATCTTCTTCATACGCTGAAACCATCAACCCCCAAGAATCACACTTACAAATAGCAGTGGAAACCAATATGAAGTTAAGTACGCCTAGCTGCCTTTGCTGTTCGCACAAACTTTTGCGCCACGTTCGCAAGCAGCAAATAGTTTGGTTTTGTTGTCAGTGTCGGCAAGAAATGCCTGCGGCAACTTATATGACAACTCATACTATCTCTTATAAAAATATGTCACTTGCCTTAAGTGTTGGCGCAAGTTAACGCTATAAGCGCGATCGCCACAAATCATCAATGCCCAAGAAATCAATGCAAATAAGAGGCAAGTTTAAGGTAATTGGAAATAACAATGATGAATACTTTACCAGGTTATTTACTCAATGAGTGCATCTATGAAGGTACAAATACTATCATCTATCGTACCTTAAAACAGTCAGATTTTTCTACAGTTATTATTAAAACGAATAAAGCAGAGTACCCTTCTCTGGATGAAGTGACTCGCTTACGCCATGAGTACAAAATTCTTAAAACTCTGTCAAAAGTCAAAGGAATTGTCAAAGCTTATAGCTGAGAGAATTATCACAATAGTTTTGCGCTGATTTTAGAAGACTTTCATGGTTTTTCTTTTAAACAGATTGTAGATGTTGAAAACAACTCTATGCTACTGATGTCGTTTTTAACCTTTGCAATTCAATTAGCCGACACGCTACATGAAGTGCATCAAAACCAGATCGTTCATAAAGATATCAACCCGCAAAATGTTCTCCTCGATCCAGAAACTTGCTCCGTCAAATTAATTGACTTTAGTATTGCCTCTCAATTGTTGAGAGAAACTCCTACTCCTGGCAATCCCGAACAAATAGAAGGCACTCTCGCCTATATGTCGCCAGAAGCAACAGGCAGAATGAATCGTGCAGTAGACTATCGCACAGATTTTTACTCCTTGGGAGTTACTTTCTATGAAATGCTAGCGGGACAGTTACCTTTTACCAGTACCGATCCCTTAGAATTGGTACACTACCATATTGCAAAGAATCCGGTTCCATTACACAAACTTTTCACAGATATTCCCGAGCCAGTTTCAGACATTGTGATGAAGTTAATGGCAAAAAATGCCGAAGACAGATATCAAAGTGCTTTGGGATTAAAAGTAGATTTAGAAACGTGCTTGAATCAACTCTATGCAGGCGATCGCATTACTAACTTTAGACTGGGAAAACTAGATAGATCGGGACAATTTTCAATCCCTCAAAAATTATACGGGCGGGCGAATGAAGTTCAACTTCTCTTAGAAGCTTTTGATCGCGTCAGTACTGGTACTACTGAAATGATGCTTGTCTCTGGTTATTCAGGTATTGGTAAAACTAGTGTTATTAACGAAATTCACAAACCAATTGTCCGGCAAAAAGGAGCTTTTATTACTGGTAAATTTGACCAGTTTAAGAAAGATATTCCTTATGCTGCTTTACTTCAAGCTTTTCAAGAAGCAATCCGACAATTATTAACAGAAAATGCCGAGCGAGTTGCAATTTGGAGAGCAAAACTCTTAACAGCACTAGCACAAAACGGTCAGATTGTTATTGATACTATTCCTGAATTAGAATATATTATTGGCGCTCAGCCGGACGTACCTCAGTTAGGTGCGGCTGAATCCCAAAATCGTTTTCATCGAGTTTTTCAACAGTTCATTAACGTATTTGCTCAACCGGAACATCCCCTAGTTTTATTCTTAGATGATTTGCAGTGGGCAGATGCAGCTTCGCTTAAAATAATTGAAAACCTGATGTGCGATCCAGATAGCAAATATTTGTTATTGATCGGCGCATATCGAGATAACGAAGTTAGTCCTATTCATCCAGCGCTCTCTACAATCGAGAGAGTTAAGTCTTGTCTAGTTGTTGTTAGTCATATTGTTCTCGCAGCATTAGAACTCGTGCATGTCAGAGAATTAATTCAAGATACCTTGGGAGCTAATGTGATTCCGGCAAAGCAGGAAATGCCTGCTAACCTGGCTGCGAAAGTACTTGCAGAAAGAATGCAAACTCTAGCATATTTAGTTTACAATAAAACTCAAGGAAATCCCTTTTTTATCACTCAATTACTCCAAACTCTTTATCGCGATCGCTTGTTGGATTTTGATTTTGTTTTAGGTCAATGGATGTGGGATGTTGAGAAAATTCAAACATTAGGAATTACCGAGTATAGTGTCGTCGAATTGATTGCCAGAAATATTCAAAAACTTGCTATAGAGACTCAACACGTTCTCAAGCTAGCAGCGTGCATGGGGCATCAATTTAGTTTAGATAATCTAGCCATTGTCAATGAAAAATCTTTTTAGTTTAGATAATCTAGCCATTGTCAATGAAAAATCTTTAAGCAACACTGCCGATGCGCTGTGGGAGGCACTACAATCTAGCTTAATTTTACCTTTGTCTCAAACTTATAAAATTCCTCTATTTACAGAGGAATTAGAAATAAAACTTTTGCAAGTCGAGGATGTTAAAATCAGCTATAAATTTTTGCACGATCGGGTGCAGCAAGCTGCTTATTCTCTCATCCCTGAAGAGAAAAAGCAAGAGACTCATTTACAAATAGGACGTTTGTTACTACAAAAAACATCTTTATTAGCTATTGAGGATAATATTTTTGATATTGTCAATCAGCTCAACATTGGTATTGACTTAATCGCGATAGCCGCAGAGCGAGAGCAATTAGCATCGCTGAATTTAATTGCCGGACGACGAGCAAAAGCAGCCACAGCTTATGAAGCGGCTTTGAGATATTTGGATCTAGGAATATCTTTACTTCCAGAAAATAGTTGGCATACAGATTACGAACTAACACTTTCTCTGTACGCTGAAGCGGTAGAAGTTGCATATCTCAACACTGAATACGCGCACCTGAAAACACTGTCAGATCTGGTTTTAAAACAAGCCAAAAGACCTTTAGATAAGGTTAAAGTATACGAAACAAAGATTCAGTTTCATATCGCTCAAAACCAAATGTTAGAAGCGATCGCAACTGCTCTAGAAATTTTGAAAATGTTGGGCGTATCCCTTCCCGAACAACCAAATAGGTTTGGCATTTTAGTCAATTCAATCTCTACTAAACTTAATATAGGAGCTAAACAGATTGAAGATTTAGCTCAGCTCCCAAGGATGACCGATCCTGAGAAAATTGCAGCAATGCGGATTCTAATCGCTGTCCTAGTTCCAGCTTTTCTCACGACTCCCAATTTATTTCCAATTATTACATTTAAGATGGTCAATCTGAGCTTGCGTTACGGCAATTCGCCCCAGGCTGCTTATGGTTACGCTCTTTACGGTTGGCTGTTGTGTGGAGCATTGGGAGATATCAATTCTGGTTATCAATTCGGACAACTAGCGCTCGAGTTACTCAACAAATTTAATGCTCAAGATTTGAGTTGCAAAGTCATCAATATCTATAACGCATTTGTTTGCCATTGGAAAGAGCATGGAAAAACAACAATTCCTGCTTTTGTAGAAGCTCTACAAATGAGTTTAGAGATTGGCAACATCGAATATGCAGGTTACAGTAGCCTTAATTTTTGCCACTACACATTTTTGATAGGAGAACATCTAGAAAGTGTTATTTCCTCTCAAAAGCCCTATATAGAACTGATGCACAAACTCAAACAAGAGTATGTTTTGCATTCGATTAATACAGTACGACAAACTGTTTTAAATCTTTTGAGTGAGTCTGCCGATCCTCGACGCTTAGTCGGTAGAGCTTTTAATGAAGCAGAAATGCTACCTATTTTTCAGGCTGCAAATATCAGAACTTCCCTCTTTATGAGTTATTTTTATAAAACTATTGCTCTTATATTTATTTAAAGAGCATGATGCTGCTCTAGAAAGTGCGGAACTAGCAGAGAGATATACTGATAGTATTCTCGGTTTTATGACTCTTGCCAACCATAACTTTTACTATTCTCTATCACTTTTATCTCAATACACCCGCTTTAGTAATAAAGTCAAGAAAGGTAAGGCAATCGCGCAAAAGCAAGTACTGAAGATTGTAGAATCAAATCAAAAAAAAATGAAAGAATGGGCGACTCACGCGCCGAAAAATTATCAACATAAATACGATTTAGTAGAAGCGGAAAAAGCCCGTTATCTAGATAACTTTGTCAAGGCAGAAGAGTATTACGATCGCGCCATTAAGGGTGCTAAAGCAACAGGATATATTCAAGATTTAGCACTAGCAAACGAGCTGGCAGCGGAATTTTATTTTAGTCGGAATCGAACTAGTACGGCAGAAATTTATTTAATTCAGTCATACTACGGTTATGTGCGTTGGGGAGCTAAGAGTAAAAGCGAAGATTTAGCGGCGAGATATCCCGAATTTTTTGCTCAGCTCTTGCGGCGGGAACAAATCGATTTGCAGCTCGGTATAACAAGTAATTCTAAAACTAATGCTAGCTCATCTATTCTCGACACGATCGCAACTGCTAAAGCTTTAGAAATAATTGCTGGTGAAGTTGTGTTTGACAGGCTAATTTCACAATTCCTGTATCTGGCGATCGAAAATACTGGAGCTACTGGCGGGTTGCTCTTTTTATCAAACAATAATAAGTTGGATTTAGCTGCAACTAAAAGCATTGATACTGAAGCACAATTGTTTTTTTCAGAGCAGAATGTAGAGCAACCACACTTTCCTATCTCACTAATTAACTATGTCACGAGAACGACAGAAAAAGTTGTCGTCAATGATGCGGCGATTGAGGGATTATTTACTCACGATTCTTACATCGTCGCTACTCAGGCAAAATCTATTTGTTGCTTGCCTTTAACTCACAAAGAACAATTCATTGGTATACTGTATCTAGAAAATAGTCTGGCTGCAAGAGCTTTTAGCGATCGTCATTTAATCGTCTTAAAACTCCTCACAGCTCAAGCTGCTATGTGTTTAGCGCGAAACATCTGGACTGTAACTTCAGCAAGTAGATAGTCAATTGTCTATTGTGGGATAGGTATTTTACCTATCCCACAATAGACAATTGAATATTAAGTTTTTTAAATCTCCATCTTCAGATCTTCTTCAAATCTTTTTTGTAAGCTTTAATAGTTATCTCTAATACCTAACCTGCATTTTATAATGCGAGCCTCCAGTTCAGGAGGCTTTTTTTTTAGGTAAGCTTCAAATAGCGTCGTCAACTAGATGAAGGGAAATTGGATTTTTTCTAAGGAATAAACTTCTTTAATATCTCATAAGTATCTTCAATTATTCCCAGAGCTGCATTTAAACCTACATTAGTGGCTTCTACGCCCTCAGTCATGGTATCTTTAGCAGTCTCAGCTGTATCACCACTTTTATCAACAAAGCCACTCAGTTTATCCATCATTTTTTCTAGATCTTTTGCCGTATCCATCAGCCGATCGAAGACTTCTTCTTGAGTTTCTTTATATTTAGAGATTGCATCTTCAGTTGTATCTGATGTCGATTCTTGCAAATCTTTGGTTTTCTCAGTTAGTTGCTCTATTACATCTTCAACCTGAGTTGCAAATTCGCTGACTAATTCGGCAATTGCTGGAGCAGATTCATCTTTAATGTGCGATTCAAACTCTGAAGCTCGTTCTTCTAAATCAGATTGGTGACTCTCTAGGCGATCGGATACATCATTTTGGAGAAAGTCTTCCTGCTCTGAAAACTGTTCCTCTAACTCTGTGGCAACTTCCTCTAGTTTTCCTTGAAGCGATTTAAAAACTTCTTCTACTGCCTCTAAAGTCGATTCTAGCTCGGATTTAGTCGAGTCTAAGTCTTCACCAAACGAACTAATTTCTGTTTTGGTAGCTTCGTTTTCTTCGTTAGTTTCGTTCTGCCAAATTTCTACATTTTCCTTGAGCTGAGTGACTTCTTGACTGAGCAATTCAGCTTCTTCGCTCAAATCTTCCTTAGCGCTATTAATTCGTTCTAATAAAGATTGAGCGCGATCGCTTAATGTCTGCCAGTGACTATCCATTTGTTCGGAAACCTGGGCAATTTGTTCTCGCAAGCCTGTTAATTCTGACTGCGTTTGCTCGGCTTCACCTAATAATTCTGTCAGTTTAGTTACTGTTTCTGTTGCAGTTGTTTCAAAATCAGCCACGATTTACCTCGATTATAGTTCTTATGACAAGAATTCTATTTTGATAAGTTACTTCTATGTGAGTCCGCGTAGGCGGACTTTGTTTGTGTAGTTGCGATTTCTAATCGCTCAGGTTTTTTCTCATCAGCCAAAATCTATTCCAAGGCTTTCGGCTACATCTTTCACGGCTTCAACTCCATCTTTAAGCGGATCGATAAATTCATCAAGCTGGTCGAATAATGGCTCTAATGCTTTACGAGCAATAGAAGCATCTTCGCTAGAACCCGAAATTTTTTGACTCATCTCTTCTACGGAATCCGTCACGTTTTTAACGGCTTCTGTAATTAAATCTTTCAGTTCTGCTTGAATTTTTTCTTGAGCTTGATTTAATAGATCGTCCGTTTCGCCTTTGACGGTTTGCGTACTTAATTTATTTAAATTAGTAGTAAATTCTTGATGTAAGTCAAGAAAAGTATCTGCCATAGCTTGAATCTTTTCGCCAACTTCTCCTTGCGACTTCTCCATATCTTCAGTAAATTGCTCGATCTGTTCGCCAAGAGCAGATTTTAATTCTTCTAGCTTTTCTTGGAAAGCTTCTACTTCTTTACTGGTTGCTTCTATAGCAGAAGTTAATTTGTTTTGACCAGATTGAATTTTTGCTTGAGCTTGTGTTAGCGTGTTTTGAGTTTTTTCAACCGTACTTTCAGTTGTAGAACTACTTTCATCCAAATGTTCTTTGAGTTCTGAAATTTTGCCTTGAGTCGTTTCAATTTCGCTACTGAGTTGTCCTTGAGCCTCAGAGATAAATTCTGTTAAAGATTCAACTCCACTTTCAAGTTCGGCAATTTCGCTTTCAAGTTGAGATTGATGCTCTGTAGCTTCCTCTTTTAATTCGGTTAGTGCAGTTTGAATTTGTTCGAGAATTTCCGCAATCTGCTCTTGCTTTTCTTCAATATTGCTAACTAGGCGATCGGCTTCTGCTTGGACTTCCGATGATAGTTGTACTAAACCATCTAGTTTTTCAGGAAATACACTCGCCATTTGAGATAAAGATGTCAGGGTTTGTCCTAATTGTTCGTTCATATTTTAGACTTTCAATAGTTGAGACGCGATCGATGAGTTGAAAACAGCGTTAGAATATATCGACACAATCCAAAACTGCTTTGATCGCTCCGGTAGCAACCTTGGCAGCAGCTAACGCTGGTAAGATAGGACTCAGCGCACCTGTTACAGATGAACCTGTTGTCATCATCACGATGTTTTCCGCTACTTCTTCAATCATTCCTTCTACAACTTCCTGAATCGCATTCTCAAAGGATTCTTGTAGCTCGTTCTTGAGGTTATCTTCTACGTGTTCGCCAGTATTTTCTAGAATTTCGGTCAATCGTTCTTTGAGTTCGTCAGCAAATTCAGTAACTTGTTCGTTAAAATCTCCAAAAGATTCGCTAAAATTATTTTCTAATTCCTCAAAACCAGAGGTGATTTTGTCTAGCTGCTCTCCGGTGAGTTTATCGCTGTATTCGCTAAAAGCTTTTTCAAGATTAGCAGTTTGAGTATCGCTTATCTCATTTGCTACTTCTTCAAATTTTGATTCCAACTCACTTTGGAATGCTTCAATTTGTTCCTGAAGTTCTTCGATAGCTTCAGTTAAACTGTCAAAGTTTTCCTGAGCTTCTGTTTGACCTTCGCCCACAGAGTCTTCAGTATTAGAAATTGTATCTTCTAAACTCTTAAACGTTTCTTTTAATTCTTCTAAACTTGATTCTAACTCTGATTTATTCTCGTTAATTTCTAATTCAAAATTAGCCTGAGCTTCTTCTACAGATTGAGCAACTTCATCTAATTTTCCTTCAATGTCTGTCATTGCTTGTTGCAAAGCATCGATTTCGGCTCTCGTTTCTTCTTCAGTACTGCTAAATTCTTCTAAAGCTGTCTGCAAAGATTCTGCTAAAGTTTCAATACTTGTACTAACGCTTTCGGCAGATTCATCTAAGGTTTCAGTTTCAGTTTCTAGATCGGAACAAACTTCTTCCATCTGCGTACAAGCAGTTTCGAGAATACCTAATAGTTCGTTCAGCTTCTCACTAGCTTCATCAACATCACGCCCAAAATCTAGAACTTGTGCCATGCTGTATTATCCTTATTTTGAATTTAGCAAAAATAAAAATTATCGATTAGCCTAAAATTTTGTCAACCATATCTAGAACTGGTTCGATTTTCTCGACAATATCAGTGACTTCACCAACCTTGTCCAAAATCTCACCTATTTTGCCGTCTAATGCATCGTTTACCTCATCTCCTACATCTTGCAAATGCGATGTGGCTTCGGTGATTTTTTCGGCTGAACTCGTTAGTTCACCCATAACTTCTTCGACAAACTTTTGCGTCAGTGCTGACAATATGTCCTGAGAAGTTGAATCTAAGCTACTCTCAACTGCACTGATTTTGTCTTTTTTCTCGTTAGCTACGTCGGTGAAGTCACTTGTTAGTGATTCGAGCTGATTTTGTAGTTCTTCTGTCAAAGCTGCAAAGTCTTCTAAAACAGAGGATTTGCGATCGCCAAAACGACTTTCTGCATCCTCAACTTTGCCGTGAAACTGCTCGATCTGTTCTTTTGCTGTTTCTAAATGTTTCTCTGCTTCTTGCTCGACTTCCTCCACGAGCTTCGATAGCTCTTCAAAACCCGATTTGGTTGTTTCGGTTTCCTGTTCCACTTCCGAAAGCATTTCTTCCTTCCGGTTCTTTAACTCTTCTAGTTGTTCGCCAATCTGCTCGATCTTTGCTTCTGTTTGAGATTGCAGTTCGCCTACCTTTTGCTGTAAATCGCTGAAGCCCTGCTTAGCAGCTTCCATTTCGCTCTCTAAGGTTTGTTCGGCAGCTTCTAGTTCGTCACTGAGAGCATCAAACTTAGTAAATGCTTCCTCAGCGATGGAAGCGAGATTAGCCGCTAAATTGGTGGCAAATTCTAAAATTTGAGTGACTTGCTCGTTAGCTTGTTCTGCCGATTGAGTTAGCACTTGCGATCTTTGTTCGCACTGATCTAGTAAGTCGTTAATGTTGTCTGCCATTTTTGCTCAAGCTTTGAGTTGACGTGAATTTTTGATAGAGCGATTTGTTTATGTAATTTTCAGCACTAAAATTTTACAGCGATCGCGATCGCTGTTCGCCAGTAGCAAATGTTGATAGGTGTGTCAGTAATAACGCTTTATAGCGATCCACATCTGTTACAGCAGATTCCGTAATTCCACAAAAAAACTCGTTGAGAGTTGCTGCCCCTTGAATGAAATCTAGATACCCATACAAATACTGTCGCATGAGTCTAAAAATTTTCTCTCAATGCGATCGCTCATTGCCCTACTGATTTATTCGGTTGTATCGGTTGTATTTGATTGTATTCAGTTATGATGTATACGATTTTCCTAACATTTATAAAACTCAGTAGATATACTGAAATTCAAGCTGCAAAATACTATTAAAATACGAAAATATTATAGATAGTACAGCCAGCAACAATAATTTAAGATTTGATTTCAGCCTAGCTCTAGCATCGATTACCCGTGTAGAGACGTTACCTGTAACGTCTCTACACGGAAATTGACAAAAAAAAAGGGGTTAACCCCTTCTAAATCTGGTTAACCCGCAAGCTTGGGAACGCGCAGAGAACTTATTTTTGCACGACCAATTTGACATTGGCATTTTGCAGACCGCGCTGCTTGACTTCTGCCAAGGTCTTATTTACTGCATACTTTTGGTTGATGGAGTTGATTAACTCGGTTTGGTTGTGCTTCTTAGCAACACCCCACAGGTCAGCGATTAGGTCGAAAGAACCATCGCTGTTGCGAGACCAACCCAGATCGTATTCGCCTTCTAGAACTGCTACGATGTCAGAGCGAACGCGCTGACCGTTGTAACCACGGACATCAGCTTCGGTCTTAACATTAATTCCTAAGTCGCGCAGAGAAGTCTTGAGGATTTCTGCATCGGTGATTTTTGTACGCAGAGTGCTAAAGTGAGACATTTGGGATTCCTCCTAAAGGATAGTAACGATAAACGACAACGGTTTAGCTTAGTTAATGTCGCCGCAGTCTTGGGATGGGATATGCGGCTTAGGTAATCTGCTAGCTGGGCGGCTAGCCTTTCCCCCTGTGAACGTAGGAGAAAGCTTTTTAGAACTCCATGCGCTGATACTCAGCTACGGAGGATGCTGCGGGTCTAGCACGCTGTCTTGCCCAATCTCTCAGAGCCGTTACTTGCTCGGTCATTGTCCGAGAGAGTGGTAGCGTTGCTTTAATTGCAGCAATAATATCTAGTTGGGTAAACTCTCGATCTTGAGCAAAAGCATCGTACATCGCGGCGATTAATGCTTGCTCGATCTCTGCACCAGAGAAACCGTCAGCAATTTTTGCTAGCTGATCGAGGTCGAAGCGGGATAGATCCCGTTTGCGCTTGAGCAGGTGAATGCTAAATATATCTTTGCGCTCCTCTGCATTTGGCAGATCGACAAAGAATATTTCGTCAAATCTTCCCTTACGTAAAAACTCCCCAGGCAACCTTTCTACGCGGTTGGCTGTTGCCATCACGAATACGGGAGAAGTTTTCTCTTGCATCCAGGTCAGGAAAGATCCGAAGATGCGGCTAGACGTACCACCATCAGAATCGGCTGAACCTGCCGTACCTGCAAAGGCTTTATCTAACTCATCAATAAATAAAATTGTGGGCGAAATCGATTCGGCGGTTTTGAGAGCGTTGCGTAGGTTAGCCTCAGAGCGACCTACCATCGAGCCGTCATAAACTCGCCCCATATCTAATCTCAACAGGGGCAGACCCCACAAGCGAGATGTCGTTTTGGCGATCAAAGATTTACCACACCCAGGAACCCCTAAAATTAGCATTCCCTTCGGCTGAGGTAGACCGTATTCTCTCGCTCTTTCAGTAAAAGCATTAGAGCGTTGTTTGAGCCAGCGTTTCAGCTCTTCTAAACCACCAACGGCATCGATTGTGGCATCCTCTTCAATGTATTCTAAAATGCCATTGCGCCGGATTAATTGCTTTTTCTCGGATAAGACGACTTCTACTTCATTTTCTGATAGCTGTCCCGCTGTCACCTGAGCCTTGCGGTAGACTTTTTCTGACTCATCTCGCGTTAAGCCCAAAGCTGCTTTTAATAATTTCTCTCTGGCATCTGTTGTCAGCCGTCGTCCGCGATTTTGCTCTAACTGCCGCTCTAATACTTGGTTCAATTCTGCCAAATCGGGGAGCGGGAAGTCTAGTACGACAACTTCTTTCTCTAACTCGATTGGAACCTGCTGCATCGGAGACATCAGAACAATCGTTTTCTGCGTGCCTTTAAAGCTGGCGATCGCATCTCGCAGCCATCTCGTCGTTACTGGTGCGTCAATAAAGGGGTGTAAATCCTTAAATATGAATATGCTCGGCTCTCGTTGGCGGATCACCCACTCGATCGCTGCTTCTGGAGATACGGTATTATGCTGCGTGACGTGGCGTGGCTGACCGTGTTCTACGATTCCGTGCGTCACCGTCCAGATGAATATTCGGCGCTGCGGTCTTAACTGGGCGATCGTTGCTATTGCTTGTTCAGCCCGCTCTTCCTCAGAGGTCACAAGGTATATCAGCGGGTATTGAGCTTGTATGAGAATATTTAGCTCTTCTTTCATTGCCTTTGACCTTACTTTTGACCCTAAAGATAGTACGGACAGCGCTTCGGATTCAGCTTTAATGAATCAGCTTCAATGAAATTAGTGACTGGCAAGGGCTAGTTGCCCTTCTTGTACTGTTGCTTCAGCAGCAACTCTTGCCTGCTTGGACTGCTCTATTACCCCCGGCTGATCCTTGAGGGATACTAGTTCGCCTTCGTTCAATGCCACCGTTGTTGCACATTCAGGACATGCATAAACTCTGTGCGTGTTGCCGTATGACTCTGCTTCGTCTATCAACTCTTGATGAGATAAATAAAAAGCGAGCGCGCGGGCAGCAAGTTCTGACATTGGTTCCGAGTCGATCGCGGCTCTGATTTTGAGCCGCCGATGCAGTTCAGGCGTTAAATACAGCGTAACTTTTTGCTTAGCTTGCATATTTTTTTCAATCGTCTTACCCGGGTATGTATATCACGTTATCGGCTTACTCGCCTAGTGTCAAGACAGCGTAGCGTTTTGACGGCATAAATGTAACATTTTTTAACAAAAACCCGAAAATTCAAATAGGAGGTAAGAGGCAAGAGGCAAGAGGCTTTTATTGGTTAGGCAATTGTACAGAAAATATACTCCTAATTTAGGACGCAAAAGGGGGACATAAACCTGGTAGATTTAGCGAATATCAGCGAGTAACACGCACAGACGATGAAAGTATTGGTTATTGGTGGTGATGGCTATTGCGGTTGGGCAACCGCGCTCTACTTATCCAATCGAGGTTACGAGGTTGGGATTCTAGACAGCATGGTACGGAGGCACTGGGATCTCGAACTTGGAGTAGATACCCTGACACCGATCGCAACGATTCAGCATCGGATTCAAAGGTGGCAAGACCTCACAGGCAAAAAGATCGATTTGTTTGTCGGCGATATTACCAACTACGATTTTTTGAGCAAAACGCTGCACCAATTTGAACCGGAAGCGATCGTCCACTTTGGCGAACAGCGTTCCGCACCTTTTTCCATGATCGATCGCGAACATGCCGTACTGACGCAGGTGAACAATGTCGTTGGAACGCTGAATATACTCTATGCCATGCGCGATAGTTTCCCCGACTGTCACTTGGTCAAGCTGGGGACAATGGGCGAATACGGCACGCCTAACATCGACATTGAGGAAGGGTACATTACGATCGAACACAACGGGCGCAAGGATACCTTACCCTATCCAAAGCAACCAGGTAGTATGTACCACCTGAGCAAAGTCCATGACAGCCACAACATTCACTTTGCCTGTAAAATTTGGGGTTTACGCGCTACAGATTTGAACCAAGGCGTAGTGTATGGGGTGCTGACGGAAGAGACGGGCATGGACGAGATGTTGATCAATCGCCTCGACTACGATGGGGTGTTTGGTACGGCGCTGAACCGTTTCTGTATTCAAGCAGCGATCGGACATCCGCTGACAGTATATGGTAAGGGCGGGCAGACCCGTGGCTTTTTAGATATTCGGGATACGGTGCGCTGTGTCGAACTAGCGATCGCAAATCCTGCTAATCCTGGTGAATTCCGCGTCTTCAACCAATTCACCGAACTATTTAGCGTCGGCGACTTGGCTGTCATGGTGCAAAAAGCTGGCAACGCGCTGGGACTGAAAGTCGAAGTCAACAATCTCGATAATCCCAGAATCGAGCGGGAAGAACACTATTTCAACGCCAAAAATACGAGTTTACTGAGTCTCGGCTTGCAACCGCATTTCCTCTCAGAAGCATTGCTTGATTCTCTGCTTAATTTTGCAGTCAAGTACCAAGATCGCGTCGATAAAAAACATATTCTGCCCAAAGTTAGTTGGAGAAGATAGTTGCTGGTAATTGGTAGTTGGTAATTGGTAGTTGGTTGGAGAATCCGCTTGTCCCTCATAATACGTAGTTGAGGGAGAGGGTTGTTGCAATGTCACTGGTGACGGAACTTTACCGATCGCAGCTCGACCGATTGCCTAAGTCGGGAAATCGTATTGTGGCGCAATATGATGTCCAGTCTATTGTCGTATACCAACCTTATCGCCCAGCTATCGGTCGTTTTGCTGCCGAACATGGCTATTTTGGCGGAGAATTTAAATTCGAGCAACTGTCTATCTTGTGAGCGATCCCAACATTGCTAAGAAATTGAGATTATCGGAAAATACTTGCTGGTAACTCTCCCCAGCCTAAGCGCCCCTCTATAAGTATGAAAATTGCTTTATTTACAGAAACCTTCCTGCCCAAGGTTGACGGTATTGTCACGCGGTTGCGTCACACGGTCGAACATCTACAACGTAACGGCGATCGAGTTTTAGTCGTTGCTCCTGAAGGGGGGATTACAGAGTATAAAGGGGCGAAAGTCTATGGTGTTTCGGGTTTCCCTTTACCATTGTATCCAGAGTTAAAAATGGCATTGCCACGCCCCGCGATCGGTCACGAACTGGAGAGATTCCAACCCGATATCGTCCATGTGGTAAACCCCGCAGTGTTAGGACTATCGGGGTTATTTTATGCCAAAGTACAGAAAATTCCCCTTGTTGCCTCGTATCACACTCATTTACCGCAGTATTTACAGCACTACGGACTAGGAATGTTGGAAGGCTTGCTGTGGGAATTGCTCAAAACCGCTCACAATCAAGCAGAATTAAATTTGTGTACCTCGACGGCAATGGTAGAGGAACTATCGAGTCACGGAATCCAACGAGTAGACTTGTGGCAGCGGGGAGTGGATACGGAGTTGTTTCATCCCGATCTAGCTTGCGAACAAATGCGATCGCGCCTATCTCAAGGTCATCCCGATAGCCCTTTACTACTCTATGTCGGTCGTCTGTCAGCGGAAAAAGAAATCGAACGGATTAAACCCGTATTAGAGGCAATTCCAGAGGCGCGCTTAGCTTTGGTAGGAGATGGACCTCATCGTTTAGCTTTAGAGAAACATTTTGCGGGAACGAATACTCACTTTGTCGGCTATCTCACGGGTAGAGACCTTGGTGCAGCGTTTGCTTCTGCTGATGCGTTTCTGTTTCCTTCGCGGACTGAGACACTGGGACTAGTTTTACTTGAGGCAATGGCGGCTGGCTGTCCTGTAGTTGCGGCAAATTCAGGCGGAATTGTCGATATTGTCACATCTGGAGTCAATGGTTATTTATTTGACCCCAAAGACGAACAAGGGGCGATCGCAGCAACTTTACATCTGTTAGAGCAAAAACAGGAGCGAGAAACTATTCGTCAAAATGCCCGTTTGGAGGCGGAGCGTTGGGGATGGGCGGCGGCTACTCGTCAGTTGCAAGGATATTATCAGATGGTAGAGTCAAAGCGTTTGGCAGAGAATGTTTTGGTAGGTTAATAAAGAATGTAGAGACGTTACATGTAATGTCTCTACATGAATAAACTTTTCACGTATTTAACTCTTAAAACTGCTCCCTACTCCCTACTCCCTACTCCCTGCTATATTAGCTATCTTTTTGCTCGTCGTCATTCTGAAATGGGTTTTCACCAATTCCCAACTCTTTTTTCGAGCGTTTGAGTTGTTTCCACAAGTCGCGAATTTTTTTGTATGCTTCATCTGGAGGAATTTTTCCGGCAGTTTCTAAGTTACAGATGTAACTGACATGCTGGGCGAATTCTTGGAGATTGGCGTTAAAGACTAAATTTTCAGGCTGTACTTTGCCATAGTAACGACTGCGAGGATGCAGAAAGTCAGAACTATTTACCATAATGACAAGAACTCTCCATAGAAATTTACATAACTCATTCTGTGTATCACGAAAACCGAGCGTCAACTACAGCAATATTACGGAAACTTGGTTTGCGGTTCTATTAATCTTTGGTGTTTTGACCGAAGCACGCTAAGGGTTTGATTATGTGGCGATCGCTCGATCGAGCGCGAGAGATCGAGCGCTAGTTTATATTTTTTCACATTCAACCCGAATCTGCGATCTACCACAAGTTCAACGTTGGATCGCGATCGACGATACTACTGGGAGTGACGCACTAGAAGTTTCAGATCTCGATCCCCTCTAACCTACGGACACTTTACTCAAGTCGGGAAACCTGCCCACGTAAGTGTCCTCCCCTTAAAAAGGGGGAACGAATGCCCTACTGCTAACCCAAATACTTATTCCTCTTCTAAGTCTAAATCTGGGAACGATTGCGGGGGGATTGCAGCGATAATGGCATCGAGTACCTTGGCAACAGGAATAATTTCCAGATCTACGTCAGGATAAGGTTGCCCTTTGGGTACAATTGCCCGCTTAAAGCCTAGTTTAGCAGCTTCTTTCAGGCGCAATTCCATTTGAGAAACGGGGCGTACTTGTCCACCCAACCCGACTTCTCCAATCAAGACAGTGCGCTGATCGACAATGCGATCGCGGAAAGAAGCGACTACGGCGATCGCTACTCCCAGATCTACGGCTGGTTCTTCCACGCTTAAGCCACCAGCAGAGGCGACATAGGCATCCAGTTTAGACAAAGGAATGCCAACTCGTTTTTCTAACACTGCCAAAATTTGCAGTAAACGGCTGTAGTCTATCCCCGTGGTAGAACGACGGGGTGAAGCATAGCTGGTGGGACTGACCAAGGCTTGTAACTCTACCACAATCGGGCGCGTGCCTTCGCAAGCAACCACAATCGCCGTCCCTGGTGAAGGATCGTCGCGGCTACCGAGAAATAATTCTGAGGGGTTAGCGACTTCCCGCAACCCGCGATCGATCATTTCAAAGATGCCAATTTCATGAGTAGCGCCAAAGCGATTCTTGACTGTGCGTAACAACCGATGGGAGGCGAAGCGATCGCCTTCAAAATAAAGTACTGTATCCACCAAATGTTCTAAAACTTTGGGACCCGCGATCGCACCTTCCTTGGTAACGTGTCCCACAATTAACATCGTAATATCTTCCCGTTTTGCGACTTGCATCAGGGCTGAGGTACATTCTCGCACCTGTGCCACCGAGCCAGGAGCGGAAGTTAAGGCGGGAAAATAGACGGTTTGGATACTGTCGATTACAGCTACATTGGGTTTGAGCGAATCGACTTCCCTCAGTATTTCTTCGAGATCCGTTTCTGGCAAAACGTATAAATCGGCTCTTGCACTACCATTGTTAACTAAATGACCGTTAGGCGATTGGTTTTGAAGCTGGGGATCTGATTCCTCTATAGGGTTTTGAAATTTAGATACACCCAAACGAGAAGCGCGTAACTTCACTTGCTGTCCCGACTCTTCACCGCAAACGTAGAGAATGCGATAGTTTTGGGCGAGTTGGTTAGAAACCTGTAGTAACAAAGTCGATTTGCCAATCCCCGGATCGCCGCCGATCAAAACCATAGAACCTGGTACAATACCACCACCGAGTACTCGGTCGAGTTCGTCATAGCCAGAACACCAGCGGCTCACTTGGCGATCGCTAATTTGGTCGAAAGTTAGAGAAGCCCGGGGTTTTGCGGCTTTAGCGATCGATTTACCATTGCTTTGCGGCGTTTGCTGCCAGCTAACCCCACGAGTTGGTAGCGTCCCGAGAGTTGTACTCGTAATTTGTTCTTCTAAGGAATTGTAAGTCCTGCAGGCAGGACACTTACCAAACCACTGAGGCGACTCTGCGCCACATTCATTGCAAACGAAATAGGTACGGGGTTTGGGCATTCGTTTAGTGCTTTTGTTGCGTTAAGTTAAATTTTGTTGGCAAAACCGCAAATATTAAAAAACCTTGAAAGTAAGTGAGTGCGAGAATTTCGGCTAATTTACGTGGATTGAATGGGATAAGATCTTCATGTAATAGTACTAAAAATTAAAATTCAAAAATGTTGGTTTTAAGGAGCGTTGGTCAATTTGGAAAGTCATAAAGAAAAAATCCTAGTCGTGGATGACGAAGCCAGCATTCGGCGGATCTTAGAAACGCGGCTGTCGATGATTGGTTACGATGTCGTGACAGCAGCAGACGGCGAGGAAGCCTTGGATACATTTCGCAAAGCCGATCCAGATTTGGTTGTCTTGGACGTGATGATGCCGAAGTTAGATGGCTACGGCGTGTGTCAAGAGCTACGCAAGGAATCAGATGTACCAATTATTATGCTAACAGCCCTGGGCGATGTCGCCGATCGGATCACCGGACTGGAATTAGGTGCGGATGATTACGTAGTCAAGCCATTTTCCCCGAAAGAACTGGAAGCACGCATTCGCTCGGTATTGCGGCGGGTAGATAAAACAGGTGCTTCGGGAATTCCTAGCTCTGGCGTGATCCAAGTAGGAAGTATCAAAATTGACACGAACAAGCGACAGGTTTACAAAGGAGACGAGCGGATTCGATTAACTGGAATGGAATTTAGCTTGCTAGAGCTGTTAGTCAGCCGTTCGGGGGAAGCCTTTTCGCGATCGGAAATCTTGCAGGAAGTTTGGGGCTATACACCCGAACGACATGTAGACACTCGCGTAGTTGACGTGCATATCTCGCGACTGCGGGCGAAGTTAGAAGACGACCCTAGTAATCCAGAATTAATCCTTACCGCTAGAGGCACGGGTTATCTATTCCAACGGATTATCGAACCAGGAGAGGAGTGAATGTTGGTGGATAGTGGCTAATTTGGGAAGTGAAACGGACAAGGGGGACAAGGGAGAGATCGAAATTTCACTACACCCTACACTCTACATCCTTCTTTGTTCACTACTCACTGCTCGTTACTCACTACTCACTCCAACATGGCTAAGACAGATCCAAATCGAGTTATAAGGCTAATACCCCTCGTGGTAGGAGGATTAGGTGCTGTGTTGCTGTTGGTCAATCGGTTGCTGACACCGGAACTGACAGTGGCTCAGGCACGGTCGGATGTTTTGGGGGCAATTGTCAGTGCGGTGCTAATTTTGACTGGCTTGCTTTGGCAGCAAGTCGCACCGCGCCTGCCGGATGCAGTAGAACTCCTGGGCGAGCAAAAGTTCGAGTTGGCTCCAGACTTGCCCGAAACCGTTAAGACAGAACTAGCATGGGCATCTTATCTGTTATTGACAAATACCGTCACGCGATCGCTGATCGTGTTTTATCAGGGAAAAGTTTTGCTGCGGCGCGGCATATTACCAGAGAAAACCGAAGTGACTCCAGGGGCGATCGTCCAACGGGTGCTGGAAAAACACAAACCAGTTTACTTAGTGGCTTTGAGCGTTTACCCAGGACGATTTGAATTTGACTACTTGCCAGAAAACACCCAAGGAGTCATTTGTCAGCCCATCGGTCAGCAAGGCGTAATGATTTTGGGTGCAAATGTTCCCCGCAGCTATACCAAGCAAGATGAAACCTGGATCGCTGGTATTGCTGACAAGTTAGACGTTACCCTTTTTAGGGAGCAGGGAGCAGGGAGCAGGGAGTAGGGAAAAAGTCAAAAGTCAAAATTAACGAGTTACTAATGACGAATGACGAATGACAAATGACAAATGAAAAATTATGCTAACTCTCTATTGGTTATTAGTTGCCCTCATGGTTGTCGGTGTAATTGGGGCAGTGGTTCCAGGGATTCCTGGGACGAGTTTGATTTTGGTGGCGATCGCAATTTGGGGTGTGGTGCAAGGTTCTTTTGGTAGCATTGCCGTACCTCTAATTGTGACGGTGGTAGTGTTGGCGCTTAGCGTCGGCATCGATCTGCTGGCTACCTTCTGGGGAGCGAAACGCGCTGGAGCCAGTAAATGGGGACAGATTGGTGCGGTTGTTGGTTTGCTATTGGGGATTTTTGGTTTATTGCCTGCTTTGCCGTTTGGTGGTCCCTTGTTAGGAATTTTGCTCGGACCTTTGTTAGGAGCAATTATTGGCGAGTATATTTATCAACGCGATCTTAAACGAGCCTTGAAAGCTGGAATCGGAATTGTAGTCGGTTCTCTGGTGGGAAATTTGATTCAGGGGTTATTGGCAATCGTGGCAGTCGGCTTTTTTCTCTATGCCACGCTACCACAAGTGATGGGATGAGCAAATTCAGATTAGCAAATTCGTGGGAGTTGTTCTCCGCTTAACATATCCACAATGCGTTGAGCGCCAATTTTACTCTTCATCGTGACAAAACCAGATGTTTTGCGTTCGGTAATACTGCCAATAATTTGAGCAGATTTTCCTAAAGGATGCGATCGCATAATTTTTATTGCTTTTTGGGCAAATTCTGGTGGCACAAAAGCGACAAATCTTCCTTCATTAGCGACATAAAGCGGATCGAAACCGAGGATTTCACACGCTCCTTGCACTTCTTCACTTATGGGGATGACACTTTCATCAATTTCAATTTTGACGCAGGCAGTTTGGGCAATTTCATTCAGGGCGCTCGATAAACCGCCACGAGTCAAATCGCGTAAACAGTGAATTTCAAGTTCAGCTTCTAGCAATTCCAATACCAAACTTGCTAGTGGTGCGGCATCGCTCTTTATGGTAGTTTCAAAAGCTAAACCTTCTCTCTGGGTCATAATCGCAATGCCGTGACGACCGAGATCGCCGTTGAGGAGCAGCACGTCTCCAGGCTGAATTGATTGGGGGGCGATCGCTTGGTCATGCTCGATAATCCCCACACCAGCAGTATTGATGAAAATGCCGTCTCCCTTGCCTCGATCCACAACCTTTGTATCGCCAGTCACGATCTGCACGTTGGCTGTTTGAGCTGCTTGTTGCATCGATCGCACCACCCGCCAAAGCGTTTCCATTGATAGTCCTTCTTCCAAAATAAACCCAGCACTTAAATACAGCGGACGCGCTCCGCTCATCGCCAGATCGTTGACAGTGCCGTTAACTGCCAGCATTCCGATATCGCCGCCTGGAAAAAACAGGGGTTGAACTACATAAGAATCAGTGGTGAAGGCAATTCTGTGACTTGTGAGGTGAATTTCGGCAGCGTCATGTGGCGCGCGATCGCTATGGCTAAATGTCGCCAAAAACATTTGCTCGATTAATTGATGCATTAACCTTCCACCACCCCCATGCGCCAGTAGAACGCGGGGATACTTGTCAATTGGGATGGGACAAGACAGGATAAAGTCTTCGGGTTCGCTCACTGACAACTCCTCTGCTCCTCTGCCTCTTGCCTTCTTACACCCAATGCCGATAACGATAATATGCCGCACAAGCCCCTTCTGAGGAAACCATCGGCGCACCCAGGGGATGTTCTGGCGTACAGCGATCGCCAAAAGCAGGGCATTCGTAGGGTTTTTTGATGCCTTGTAAGATCTGTCCGCTCAGACATTCGGTAGATTCTGCAATTGCGTAGTTAAAAATATCAAAGCGCTTTTGAGCATCAAATTCAGCATATCGCTCGCGTAAGCCCAACCCACTTTGAGGAATACGACCAATCCCGCGCCATTGCCTCGGTACGACCTCAAATACTTCACGCATTAATCGTTGAGCGGTTTCATTTCCACTGCGCCGCACCGAACGAGCGTATTGATTTTCCAGTTGCGATCGCCCCGATTCTAACTGCCCAATGCACATATACACCCCTTGGAGGATGTCTAGCGGTTCAAACCCCGTGACGACAATCGGAATGCGATATTTCTGTACGAGCGGTTCGTACTGGGTGTATCCCATCACCGTGCAAACATGACCGGCTGCTAAAAATCCCTGAACTTGATGATGAGGTGAGTCAAGAATCGCCTTCATCGCTGGCGGAACTAATACGTGAGAAACCAGTAAGGAGAAATTTTTAACTTTCTGTCGCGCAGCTTGGTAAACCGCCATCGCTGTAGCGGGTGCAGTCGTTTCAAACCCCACAGCAAAGAAAACAACTTGTTTGTGTGGATGAGCTTGAGCGATTTTGAGCGCATCAAGCGGAGAATAGACAATGCGAATATCTCCCCCCATCGCCTTAACCGCCAGCAAATCTTTCTCCCTCTCCTCTACTCCCCTGCTCCCTGGAACTCGCAACATATCTCCAAACGAACAGAAAATAACTTCGGGTTGCGTTGCGATCGCGATCGCCCGATCGATTAATTCCACAGGCGTGACGCAGACAGGACAACCAGGTCCGTGAATTAAGGTAATTTCTGGGGGTAACAGTTCATCTATGCCAAATTTGACAATAGAATGGGTCTGACCGCCGCAGATTTCCATAATTGTCCAAGGTTGGGTAGTAATGGCAGCGATCGCCCGCGCGTATTGTCCAGCAGCATCAGCATCTCGGTATTCGTCAACGAACTTCATTGTTATCCATCCCCCACGTAAATCCCCATACAGCGGGCGGTTTGGACGAGATAGTTATCAGGTGCTACAGGCAAAGGACTTCGAGCGACAACATCGGCGATCGGAACATCTACAACTCGTCCATTTTGCCAAGCCACCATTTGACCGTATTGTTCCCGCGCAATTAAATCTACTGCTGCCTTACCAAAAGCTGTTGCTGTCAAGCGGTCTAAAGCCGATGGTATACCACCGCGTTGAATATGACCTAAGATCGAAACCCGAACGTCAAGGCGATCGGTAAGGGTGTTGTAAGATTTGATTTGATTGGCAATATACTGTCCCATGCCGCACTCTAGAGACGCAAGATTTTGTGTTTGTGCAATAGAACTATCGTTAGCAGTTTTAGCACCTTCGGCAACGACAACGATCGCAAATTTTCGTCCCCAGCGATCGCGCAGTTCGCTAATTTGATGGCAAACTCCGTCAATCGAGTAAGGAATTTCAGGAATGAGAATACAATCTGCTCCGCCTGCAATCCCAGCATGGAGTGCTAGATGCCCTGCTGTGCGTCCCATAACTTCCACAACCATGACGCGATCGTGACTGGCATCTGTAAAAGTCAGACGATTCAAAGCATCAACAATCGTATTGACAGCCGTATCAAACCCGATTGCTCGCTCCGTAAGTGCCACATCGTTATCGATTGTCTTGGGAATCGCGATGAGATTCCAGTTTCCTTGACAAGCGAGTTGGTGGAGAATGGAGAGACTACCATCGCCACCGATCGCAATTAAGGCATCTAACGCCAACGCCCGATAACTAGCAATAATTTCACTCGCATGAGCTAGGGTGTCTCCTTTATTAATCGATCCTAAAATCGTGCCACCCATACTGAGTAAAGGATCGATTCCGCGTAAATCTAAGCCATGCAAATTGAATAACGTCGTCTTGCGCTCCAATAACCCTTGGGTAGCGTAAGGAATCCCTAGCACTTCCCAATCGTGTTGTAACTTGGCATGGCTGACAACAGCCCGAATCGCACAATTCAACCCAGGGCAGTCACCGCCACTGGTCAGAATACCAATTCGTTTTTGCATAGGGTTTTGGTAATTGGTAATTGGTAATTGGGTAATCGATCGTTTGACTTTTGACTTGGGTAAGGGTGGGTTTTTTTGAAGATCTCTGCGAATAACAAATAGTTCTTCAGTTAAACCCGCCCCTACAACTTTTCTATTACCCAAAATAATGAGATATATCGTAAACTCGCTCCCAATCTGGTCTGTAGGTTTGGAGCGATCGCATGTATTGGGCGCGTTCAAAGGCACTCTTGTCGGGGCAATTTTTCTGACTCATGCTTCCTTGTAGTTGCCGCACGGATTCATACTCGTGTTCTACCATCCATTCACGCATTTCCTGCTCGATCGCGCGGATCTGGTCGATACCGTGCCGTAGCAACACCGAACAAAGCATCGTGATGTTAGCTCCTGCCATCAAGTTGTTGATGGCATCTTGCCCTTTGTGGATGCCGCTCGTTGCAGCCAAACTAGCATTGATGCGATCGTAGAGAATTGCAATCCAACGCATCGGTAAACGCATGGACTGCGGAGTACTTAAAAGCACGTTTGGTTCAACCTCTAGGGTTTTGAGGTTGATGTCTGGTTGATAGAAGCGATTGAACAAAACGAGAGCATTTGCCCCTGCGTTGTCCAAACGGCGCGCCATATTCGCCATGTTGGTAAAATACGGGCTGAGTTTGATCGCTACGGGAATTGTCACGGCGGCTTTAACCGATCGCAAAATCTCAATGTAAGCTTGCTCGATCTGTTCGCCTGTCAAGTCCATGTCTGTAGGGACGTAATACACATTCAATTCCAGTCCGTCTGCTCCTGCTTGCTGGATTTGTCTGGCATAGTTAGTCCAACCGCCAACAGATGAACCGTTGAGACTAGCAATGAGAGGAATATTGATTTTTTCCTTTGCCCTTTGGATATGATTGAGATATTCTTCCGAGCCGACTCGAAAGCTGTGGGGTTCTGGGAAATAGGTTAGAGCTTCAGGATAGCTTTCAGTCCCATGCGTCAGGTGGTGGTGCAGTTCGTAACGCTCTTGACGTAATTGTTCTTCAAATAGGGAATGCATCACAACAGCTGCCGCGCCCGCATCTTCCATTCGCTTGATATTGTCGATGTCTTCAGAAAGGGGTGAGGCTGAAGGTACGAGGGGCGATCGCAATTGTAAACCCATGTAAGTTGTAGTTAAGTCCATTTGTCTCCCTCCTAAAACCTTGAAGTTAGGAAAAGAACTTGAGATCTAATCAATAGTTTCAGGCGATCGCGCAGCTAGATAGTCATACAAGCGCCAACGAGCATTGACATCTTGCTGTGCCTCTGCTAGCAATTGTTTAGCTGCGTCCGGCTTACTCTTGGTTAGCATCTTGAAGCGGTTTTCCAGATACATATATTGCTCTACTGGGAGTTTCGGAACGTGGGAATCAAGTTGGAGCGGGTTTTCTCCCTGCTGAATCCGATCTGGGTTAAAACGATACAGCAGCCAACGCCCTGAATCTACCGCAGCCTTTTGATTTTGCATCGCTGTTGCCATATTAATGCCGTGGGCGATGCAATGGCTGTAGGCAATAATCAACGATGGACCTTCGTAAGCTTCAGCTTCTAAAAAAGCTCTAAGCGTATGCTCGTCTCTTGCGCCCATTGCTACACTTGCCACGTAGACATTCCCGTAAGTCATGGCGATTAAACCCAAGTCTTTTTTGGGTGCGGGTTTACCACCAGCAGCAAATTTAGCTACTGCTCCCTTGGGGGTAGCTTTAGACATTTGCCCCCCAGTGTTGGAATAAACCTCTGTATCGAGAACGAGGATATTCACATTACGCCCGCTCGCCAGGACGCGATCGAGTCCACCAAAGCCAATATCATAAGCCCAACCGTCACCGCCAATAATCCAGACGCTCTTTTTCACTAAGTAGTCAGCGAGTGATTTTAGATTTTGGATTTTAGATTGGTAATTAGTAGTTGGTAATTGGTAATTGTAGTTGCTCCCCATCCTCCTCAGCCCCCCAGCCCCCTCAGCCCCCCAGCCCCCTCAGCTCTTTTCCCCTGCTCCCCTACTCCCTGCTCCCTGCTCCCTGCTCCCCGACTATTTGATAATTCGTCCAATTTTTGTTTGAGTAATTCAACTCTTTGGCGCTGTTCGTAGATATCTGCTTCATCCTGTTGTTCGGCAGTGAGGATGCTTGTCGCCAGTTCTTCACCTACTGCTGGTGCTAGCTGGCGGAGTAATTCGCTAGCAATTTCTGTGTGTTTGTCGATCGCAACGCGAAAACCCAAACCGAATTCGGCATTATCCTCAAATAAGGAGTTTGACCAAGCAGGACCCCGCCCCTCGGCGTTGTGCGTCCAAGGTGTAGTAGGTAAGTTACCACCGTAGATCGAAGAACAACCAGTGGCGTTGGCAATGACGGCGCGATCGCCAAATAATTGACTAACTAACTTTAAATAGGGCGTTTCTCCACAACCCGCACAAGCGCCAGAAAATTCAAATAACGGCTCTTGCATTTGCTGCTGGTTAATTTTATGCAGTTTCAAGTGGGTGCGATCGGGATTGGGAAGATTTAAGAAGAAATCCCAATTCTCCCGTTCTTGTTCCCGCAATGGTTGCTGCGGCTGCATATTAATTGCTTTCAGTTTTGGTTGTGACTTGTTTTTGGCTGGGCAAACATCCACGCAGATGCCACAGCCCGTACAGTCTTCCGGTGCAACTTGGATGGTAAATTTTAAACCTTGCCAATCATGCTCTCTAGCATTGCTACTCTTAAAAGTGGCTGGAGCAGTTTCTAGTTGCTGCGGTTCGTAAACTTTGCTGCGAATAACGCTGTGGGGACATACCATCACGCACTTACCACACTGGACGCATACATCTGAATCCCAAACTGGGATTTCCTGGGCAATATTGCGTTTTTCCCACTTCGATGTTCCACTGGGATAAGTTCCGTCTACGGGCATGGCACTCACTGGTAGCTCGTCACCCTCCCGCGCCATCATTTTTCCTAAAACATCTCGGACAAAAGTTGGGGCTGAATTGGTAATTGGTAATTGGTTTTCGCTATTATCTGTTACTCGCGAGCCATAATTGACTTCATACAGATGTGCTAGAGTTTCATCCACTGCATGGATATTCATCTGGACAATTTCATCGCCTTTCTTGCCGTAGGTTTTGCGGATAGATTGCTTAATTTGGGCAATAGCTTCATCTTTTGGTAGCACGCCAGAAAGAGCGAAGAAGCAAACTTGCATAACGGTGTTAATTCTTCCACCCATTCCAGCGTTGCGAGCAACTTGGTAGCCATTAATTACGTAAAATTTCAGTTGCTTTTGAATAATTTGAGCTTGGAGCGATCGCGGTAAATAATTCCAAACTTCATCTGCTGGGTAGGGACTGTTGAGCAAAAAAGTACCACCAGAGACGATCTCTTTGAGTAATGGAAATTTCTCGATAAACTCCCACTGATGACAAGCAACAAAGTTAGCCCGATTGACTAAATACGTGGAGCGAATTGGCTGCGTTCCAAATCGTAAATGAGAAACTGTCACAGAACCCGATTTTTTGGAATCGTAGACAAAATAGCCTTGAGCGTAGTTTTCTGTCTGTTCGCCAATAATTTTAATGGAATTCTTATTAGCTCCTACAGTCCCATCTGCACCCAATCCATAAAAGATGGCTCGTACTACATGCTCTGATTCAATCGAAAACTCAGGATCGTATGGCAGACTAGTGTGAGTCACATCATCGTTGATACCCACGGTAAAGTGATTTTTAGGTCGATCTAGCGCGAGGTTATCGAAAACTGCTTTAACCATCGCTGGGATAAATTCTTTGGATGATAAGCCGTAGCGTCCACCGATGATCTGGGGAGTCGGGAGTCGGGAGTCGGGAGTCGGAAGTAATAGTTCTTCCTTGCTCCTCTGCCCCTCTGCTCCTAGTCTCCTCTGCTCTGCATATTCGCACACAGCGGTAACAACATCCTGATACAACGGCTCGCCTGCTGCGCCTGGTTCTTTGGTGCGATCTAAAACTGCGATCGCTTTGACTGTTGCAGGTAACGCTTCGACAAATCTTTTGGCATCAAAAGGGCGATAAAGTCGGACTTTGACGACTCCTACTTTTTCGCCACTAGCATTGAGGTAATCTACAGTTTCGTGGACGGCTTCGCAACCAGAACCCATTAAGACAATAACTCTCTCTGCTGCTGGATCGCCGTGGTATTCAAATAGTTGATATTGTCTGCCCGTCATTTGGGCAAACTCGTCCATCACCTTTTGGGTAATGTCTGGGCAAGTTAGATAGTAAGGATTGACAGTTTCCCGGGCTTGAAAGTAGACATCGGGATTTTGGGCTGTACCGCGAATCACTGGGCGATCGGGAGTTAAAGCGCGATCGCGATGGGCAAAGACTAGCTCGTCGGGAATGAGCGATCGCATGTCATCTTCTATCAATAGTTCCACTTTGGCAATTTCATGCGAGGTGCGGAAGCCATCGAAGAAATGTAGGAAAGGAATTCGTGATTCTAATGTTGCTCTTGTGGCGATGAGGGCGAAATCGTGAGCTTCTTGGACTGATGCGGCACACAACATCGCAAAACCTGTTGTCCGCGCTGCCATCACATCGCTATGATCGCCGAAAATGGAGAGGGCTTGAGCGGCAAGCGATCGCGCTGCTACGTGAAAGACTGTCGGTGTCAGTTCTCCGGCAATT
Source organism: Chroococcidiopsis sp. SAG 2025 (assembly GCF_032860985.1). Taxonomy (GTDB): domain Bacteria; phylum Cyanobacteriota; class Cyanobacteriia; order Cyanobacteriales; family Chroococcidiopsidaceae; genus Chroococcidiopsis. The sequence continues at coordinate 5,073,210 of NZ_JAOCNC010000001.1, read as the reverse complement.
TTGTACATATTTGGCAGCATCAACAATAATCCCTGCGATGCCGTGAAAGTCGTCGTCAGCGAACCTGTCTGTAAAGCACCGTGAAGCGCCCCAGCAACGCCTCCCTCACTCTGCATTTGGACTACGGCAGGAACATTACCCCAAATATTTGCTCTGCTTTCTGCTGTCCAAGCATCAGCCCATTCAGCCATTGGTGAGGAGGGAGTGATAGGGTAAATGGCAATGACTTCATTCAAGCGATAGGCAACTTGAGCAACTGCCTCATTACCATCTAGGGTTGCAAATGTTTTTGTTTTCATTTTTTCAACCTTTGCAAGCTTCTAAAGTATTACCATGTGACTGTTTTGGCTCTACCTTGAAGTTAGAAGGGAAACTTGAGGAACCTGTGAGGAGATTTGGCTATTTCCCTCTTTCAGAAATTGATTGGGCTATATTTGTATGGTTAATTTCTCGACCTATTTATTTTTGTAGTAATGGATATTGACTCAGAAACGAAAGTTTATAGATTTGTAAACTTTTTCGATTTGTACAAACTGGTTACAAATAAAAAACTGCGAATGTCAAAGCTATCTATAATGGAAGATAAAAACGAAGGATTAGGTAGAATTCTTGAATCTCAAGAAAGCGATTTATTTCTTCGTGTCCATTGCATCGAATCTGAAGAAATTAAAAAATATCATAATGGTATAATTCACAACACTTATGTTAGTTGTTGGACAAAAGAAGCTGATATGGTCGCGATGTGGTCGCTTTATTCAGTCGATAAGACAGGTATTCGGATACGTACATCAGCAAAGAAACTTTTATCCGCGCTCGAGCGATTTTTTACAGCTCATCACTGGAGCGAATATGACGAGCTTTCAAATAAGAATCAATTTCTAGCAGATAGATATGATGTCTGTCAAGTCAAATACGTTGATTTTTACGGTCTAAGAGATGAAATACGACGCAAGTATCAGAATTTTGACAAGTTGGCAAGGGAAAAGAGTAGTTTAAATTCATTCTATTTTGAGGATGAAAACGGATACAAACAAGACTATGAAAAACTCCAGCGACATAAGATTATCCAAATAGAAGGCTGGGCTTTAAAAGATAGAGCATATCAACATGAACAAGAAATAAGAGGATTACTATTTTGCGGTATTAGGAGCAATCGCACAATAGAAGAATATTCTGAAGATCCACTAAAAAGTTTAGTTCATTGGGCAGATGCAGAAGTATTACCTAATTTTATCTATTTAGATATTGAGGACGACTTTATTGAAGAAATATGCTTCGATCCTAGATGTCCTAATTACAAAATAGAAGTCTATATGGACATACTAAAAAACTATCTAAAAAACTATTCAATTTCAATTGTGAAATCTAGAGCTTTTGGTTATGCACTGGAAGAGAGTTTTGCGTCGGATATAGATGGATATCCAAGAGAGTAACCTATTAGAACTGAATTGTCCAACAAGTGTTATGAAAATGATATCTCAATCTATATTTCTTGCAGATAACTTAAGGTGCGTTCTGCTTCTTGTGGATCGAGAATGCTAAGAGCAAAACCTACATGAACGATTACGTAGTCATCTACTTTTGCGTCAGGAACATAGGCAAGACTGACTTCTTTAATAACTCCACCAAAACTAACTTTTCCAGTTTGCATCAATGGTTCTCGATCGCAATTAATACTGATAATTTTTCCTGGAACTGCTAAACACATGGGTGTTGCTTCCTGTTGCTTAAGTGAAAAGTTGCTGCCACAATTTGTCCTAGCGCGATTCCCCCATCATTAGGTGGGACGCGCTGATGCCAATAAGGGCAAAAGTTTTCTGCTTGCAATCTTTTAATGGCTCTTTCAGTTAAATATTTATTTTGAAAACAACCGCCTGTAAGTATAATTTTTTCTTCACCCACAGACTTTGCTACGGCAACTACGATCTCAACGAGCGTATTGTGAAACTTAGCTGATATTTTCCCGAGTGGTAAACCACATCTTATATCTGCTAAGATTTCTCGCAGCATTTGCAGCAGATTGACGATCGCAGGCGATGACGTTGCCAAAATCTCAAAGCTATAGCACTCGTCAGTATCAAATCCGGCGATCGCAAATTCCAATTCCATTGCTGCTTGTCCTTCAAACTGGTTTTGTTGACGCAATCCTACAATTGAGGCGATCGCATCAAATAGCCGTCCTATACTAGAAGTCACTGACGTATTGAGATTTCTTTGCAGCATTGTCTGCAAAATTCCTAAATCGCGATCGCTAAAAGCTTTCACTGGTGCTAAGTGCTTCATCTCAAACAAGTCTTCACCCAACAATTCATAGAGCAAACCAATTGCGACTCGCCTTGGTTCTTTAATTGCCTTTTCTCCCCCAGGCAGCCGAAAAGTTTGCAGATAGGCGACTCGCTCAAATGGTGTTTCTCTGTCGCTCGTTGACGAGCGCCAAGAGTTAACCAGCAAAAATTCTCCACCCCAAATTGTGCCATCTAGTCCGTAACCAGTACCGTCCCAAGCAATACCCAAGACGGGTTTGGAGTCATGCATCCCAATTAAATTATTTTCAGCCATGCATGAGAGAACGTGAGCGTAGTGGTGTTGTACTGGAATCGCAGGAATCCCAGAATTACGCGCAAATTGAGTAGAGAGGTAATCGGGATGAAGATCGCAGGCGATCGCCACTGGTTTTGTCTGATAAAGTTGTTGAAAATCTGCGATCGCCCGTTCAAAAGCATTCAAAGCTGGTACTGTTTCTAAATCTCCGATATGCTGACTGACAAAAACTTGCTCTTTGACACAAAGCGCGATCGTATTTTTGAGATGCGCCCCTACTGCGAGAAGGGAGTCGAGAATTGTAGGGGCGGGTTCACCCGAAATTTCTGCTAGCAGCGAAGTTTTTTGGTAAACCCGCCCGTACAGGAGTCGGGAGTCGGGAAAGAGAACGGTGCATGGCAAAGGTGCATAGCCACGGGCGCGACGTAAAACCATTTCTCTTCCCATCATCACGCGCACGACAGAATCATCTACAGGACGGGCAATCGGTCGATTGTGGACTAGGAAAACTTCAGCAATGCTACTCAGGCGTTGCAGTGCTTCTTTTTCATCAATACAAATAGGTTCATCTGTTAAATTGCCACTGGTAGCAACTATCGGAAAACCCAACTCAGCCATGAGTAGGTGATGTAGAGGAGTGTAAGGCAACATCACACCCAAGTAAGGATTGCCAGGAGCAACTGAGGGGGCAATCGCATGAGATGCTAACTTCCCTTGCAGCAGTACAATTGGAGCTTGAGGCGATCGCAACAGCTTTGCTTCTAAGTCTGAAACTTCGCAGTCTGCTTGAATTAGTTCCAGGGAAGGGTACATCAAAGCAAAAGGTTTAGCTTCCCTTCGCTTGCAACGGCGCAGTTTTTGCACGGCTGCTTCGTTACGTGCGTCTACTACCAGATGAAACCCGCCCAAACCCTTGATAGCAATGATCTTACCTTGACAAATCGATGCAGCAGCTTGAATCAATGCTTGATGATGTAATGCTAGAACATTGCCATCTCGCTCCCATAACTCCAGATGGGGTCCACATTCAGGACAGGCGTTAGGTTGGGCGTGAAAGCGACGATCCAACAGATTTTCATACTCAGACTGACAACGAATGCACATCTGAAACTTTTTCATTGTCGTATTGGCGCGATCGTAGGGCAAAGCCTCGACAATGCTAAAGCGGGGACCGCAGTTAGTACAGTTGGTGAAGGGATAACCGTAGCGGCGATCGCTTTTGTTGAAAATTTCGCGCAGACAATCCGAGCAAGTGGCAAGGTCGGGTAATATTGTTGCTGTTTTCGCACCACCCGTACTGGCATGAATCTCGAACTGTTGGTAGCCTACGGGAGCGAGAAATTTCGATTCTAGACTTTGAATTATCGACCGGGGTGGCTTTTGTTGCTCGATGCGTAACAGAAAATTCTGTAACTGCGCTTGAGTGCCTTCTACTTCAACAAAAACCCCTTGGGCAGAATTGTTCACCCATCCTACAAGTCCTAATTCTGTTGCCAGTCTGTAGATAAACGGACGAAAGCCTACTCCCTGTACAGCACCTCGAATAGTTACGTGTAAACGTTGTTTTAGGATTGACATCTTGTCTTATAGCAAAACTTCATCGACTCCTCGCCTTGCTGTTGGTTTTACCTCAGAACCAAAACCCAGACGCAACAGAATTTGTGGATAGCCCGATGCGTAGATTAATTTGCTCAGTTGCGATCGCAAAGTTGGCACTTCAATCGGCTGATTTAAAAAGGATGCTGATAATCCTACTGCTTGACTTCGCAGCAGTACGCGCTCTAGTGCTTGCCCCGCTGCCAGCCAATCTCTCGGAGTATCTTGCTCTGTACCCAGCACTAAAATTGCCGGAGACTGGATCGTGAGTTGGCGGTTATGATGAGCCATTGCATCTCCGAGATCGAGGGTACGCATTGCCCAAGCAAAAATAGGTGTAGCAAAATCTAAGCACCGATTCACTCCATATGCATATCCAGGTATACCATCATGGCTGGGGCTGCTACCTGGATGAATCCAAGCTGCTAATTCGCGGCGAAAGTCGGGATTTGCCATTTGCAAGCGATCGCCTCGTACCACTAATTCGGCGATCGCCTGACGGGTCAGATCTCCTTTCACAACGTGCAACCACGCACCTTCGCTAGCGGCATCTACTTGTAACCATGTCAGCATCGATTTGGGTACATCCCGGTTTTCATAATCCCTTCGATTCGTATGTCTTTGGGGAATTGCCTCAAACAGCATTTGCTCGTCAGCGCTAGCCTGTGTGGGTTTGCCTAACTGAATCGTAGCTAACAAGTCTGGATGACTGGGTTTTGGAAAAGTTGAGATTTTGCCCGTATAACCAAAGTGACGTAGAGCAATCCGAAGATTAAATAATGCCGTACCGCAGCTGATAATTAATTCCCGGTCTTGAGGATCGACAACAGGCAAAGCGCGAGTCCGGTCAGTATAGAGCGCGATCGCTTCATCTTGAATTTTAAAATTCCAAGGTTGAGTATTATGCCCAGAAGGAGCTAGCAATGCATAGTTTAAAAGAAACTTGAGCTGCTCTGTAGGTGTACCAGTTTGGGGAAATTCAGCTTCTTCAATGTTCCAGAAATTGGATATTGTAGACATGGCGATCGCCTCGCAGCATGCATAATTTTGCTCGGTAATTTTAACTATTTTTTAGCAATATAAGTTATTGCGGTTTACAACGTCGATTCTATATTCGACTCATCCCTAAACTATCTCAAAAAAACTATTCAAACTATTTCCAAACTAATACTAAAAGTATTAATCGCAACCAAGTTTTAGCTTTTAACTTTTGACTTTTAAGTTTTGACTTTTGAATTTCCTAGTCTTCTTGCCAATCTTCACGACCTAATAAATCGATGATTCGATCTCTAAGCAAAAAATCATTTTCCTCTAGCTCAATTTCTACACAAACCCACTCACGACCTGGAATGTATTTGCACAAAGCATAAATTGGTTGGTGACGGTCAACAAGTCCTTTGTCAACTCGTTGACGAGCTTCGTCTTTGATAGCATTGATGTCGTACTTAACTGATGTTTTCATACAAATTACCTTCTACCTAGTAGTAGTTAACGGTTAATGATTAACAGTTAACACTCAGCAGTCAACAGTCAACAGCTAGCACCCGAGATGTAAGAACCCTTGGGAATTGCTATAGCATCAGGTTGGTTTAAACCATATCTTGTTTGGTTATAGGTTTAACTTAGCAAGCAAATTTGAGGAAATTGTGAGTAACTCAACGTTCTCCCAGACCGTTTGACGATTCATGCAGAACCAAACAGACAAAATCTGCCTTGTGTAACCGCTCGATTTGCCATTCCAACTGCGATCGCACTAGAGTAAATCTGTACACTGCCGCAGTCTCTCAACCTTGACTCAATCTCAAGCTAAGCGAATCGATCTCCAAGAATCCCACCTCAACCGCGCTCGTGCAAGTATCCGCCAAGCGCTATCTTGGTACGGACATCTGCGTAAATCCAATCCACAGCCTGCAAAGCTTGAATTAGCTGGGTTGGTTAAACCAGATTTGGAAGTCCTAACTTCGACGCTGAATAAATTAGAAACGAATGTCATTTGTATCGCTGCTTTTGGATTGGTGAGTCGAGGCAAATCAGCGGTTCTCAATGCCTTAGTCGGGCAGAAAATTTTACCTACGGGTCCCCTACACGGTGTAACTCAATATCCCCGTTCCGTGCGATGGAACCCAGGTGGAAAAGTACAGATTGAATTAATCGACACGCCAGGATTAGATGAAATTGAAGGTCAAGCTAGAGCGCAAATGGCGAAGGATGTGGCGCGTCAAGCTGACTTAATTTTATTTGTCGTCGCTGGTGATATTACCCGTACTGAATATCAAGCACTTTGCGAACTACGACAAGCACAGAAGCCGCTGATTTTAGTATTCAATAAAATCGATTTATATCCCGAAACCGATAGGGAAGCAATTTATAAAAATCTTCAACAATTAGGGGCTGGTAGTCCGACAGCAAGACGCTTACAGCAACTTTTGTCTAGCGATGAAATTGTCATGGTGGCGGCGGAACCAGCAGCCGAAGAAGTGCGGGTAGAATATCCCGACGGACAAGTTGCTTACGAGTGGGAAACACCACCACCTCAAATTGCAGAGTTACGGCAAAAGATTTTACACGTACTCAATCGCGAAGGGCGATCGCTACTGGCTTTAAATGCTTTACTACAAGTAAAAGATGCAGAAGCTGCGATCGCAGGCAAAACTCTAGATCGTCTTAATGAAGCTGCGGAAGATTTAATTTGGCAATATACCAAATACAAAGCTTTAGCTGTCGGACTCAACCCCATCGCCGTACTTGACGTTTTAGGCGGATTTGTTGCCGATCTCGCCCTAATTCGTGCTTTGGCTAAGTTATATAATTTGCCAATGACGGGGTTTGAAGCCACAAAGTTGTTGAGGACAATTTTGTTTAGTTCTGGTGGTTTGCTATTGAGCGAATTAGGTAGCGGAATGCTATTAGGCTTAGGTAAAAGTGCGACTGCGATCGCCTCTGGGGATAATCCGTTCAATATAACTGCATTTGCGGGGACTGCGATCGCTCAAGGGGGAATTGCTGGTTATGGTACGTATGCTGTAGGAAAAGCCGCCCAAGTATATTTAGAAAAAGGCTGTAGTTGGGGACAATTCGGCGCAAGTACCGTAATTCAAGAAATTTTATCTCAAGTCGAGCCAAATACGATTTTGTATCGATTGCGGTTGGAGTTGGGGCAACATTTGAGTTAAACAAGTCAAAAGTTAAAAGTTAAAAGTCAAAAATGTATAACAGCTGAATAAATGCAGATGAACGCAGATAAACATATGTAGGGGCGGGTTCAGCCGCAATCTTTTTCGGAGTCAGAAACGATCGACAAACCCGTCCCCAGATCTATGCGATCGTAATTTATAATTTCGCAATAGATTATTGTTTCGAGATTATGTATATGAATACCATCGCCCTAGATTTACATTCAGTAATAGACTTGACTGACGAGCAATTTTTCATGCTTTGTCAACAAAATCGAGATCTCAAGTTTGAACGTACTGCGAAAGGAAAGATAATTATTATGCCACCTACAGGATGGGGAACAGGGAACCGTAATGTAGAACTTTCATTTCAATTACAAGCATGGAGCCGTTCTAACGATTTAGGCATTGCCTTTGACTCATCTACAGGTTTTATCCTACCCAACAGAGCTATCCGTTCCCCTGATGCTGCATGGGTGAGAAAAGCAAGAATTGAAGCATTAAATCCAGATCCAGACAAGTTTCTACCCCTCGCCCCCGATTTTGCAGTGGAATTGATGTCAGCTAGCGATATGCTCGAAGACCTACAGACAAAGATGCAAGAGTATGTAGAAAATGGGGTGCGTTTAGGTTGGCTGATTGACCCCAAACAACAATATGTTGAGATTTATCGTCAAGGACGAGAAGTAGAAGCGCTATTATCTCCTACCACCTTATCAGGAGAAGATATACTACCTGGGTTCGTTTTGGATTTACAGGGTATTTTCTAAACGCATCGGTAAACTGAGATACCTAAACTAGAAGATGAATGACTCTTGAGGGTTTAACATGAGATTTAGTGACGATCGCCCAGTAAAGCGCGATCGCTAAAAACATAGTTGCCCTGTTATGACCCTGACAATCTACAACACTCTCACTCGTCGTCAAGAACCATTTGAGACTGTCGAACCAGGCAAAGTCAAAATGTACTACTGTGGCGTAACAGTATACGACTATTGCCATTTGGGTCATGCACGCGCTTGTATTATCTGGGATGTCGTGCGGCGCTACCTGCAATTTCTAGGGTACGAAGTCACGTACATTCAGAATTTTACTGATATTGACGATAAAATTCTCAACCGCGCCCGTCAAGAAAATTCCTCAATGGAAGCCGTAGCCGAACGCTATATCCAAGCATATTTTGAGGATATGACGCGGTTGAATGTGAAAGAAGCAGATGCCTATCCCCGCGCTACGCACACGATGAACGGCATTCAACGGCTAATTTTTGAATTAGAACAAAAAGGCTATGCCTATCCCGCAGACGGCGATGTCTACTACGCTGTCAAACAGTTTCCCGAATATGGTAAGTTGTCGGGACGCAAATTAGAAGACATGCAAGCAGGCGCTAGCGGGCGCGTAGACGCAGAAGACCCAGAAGGAAGAAAAAAGCAAGAACCATTTGATTTTGCTCTGTGGAAAGCCGCTAAACCAGGGGAACCAGCGTGGGAATCACCTTGGGGTGCAGGTCGCCCTGGGTGGCACATTGAATGTTCGGCAATGGTACGCGATCGCCTGGGTGATACGATCGACATTCATGCAGGGGGAGCAGATTTAATCTTCCCCCATCATGAAAATGAAATTGCTCAAAGTGAAGCCGTGACAGGCAAATCCCTCTCTCGTTACTGGATGCACAACGGCATGGTGAAGGTAAACGGGGAAAAAATGTCCAAATCCTTGGGCAACTTTATCACGATTCGCGAGTTGCTCGATCGCCCCACCGATCCGATGGCAGTTAGGTTATTCGTCCTGCAAGCACATTACCGCAAACCAATTGATTTTACCGACGAAGCGATCGCGGCTGCTACCAACGGCTGGCACACCCTCAGAGAGGGATTGTTGTTTGGACATCAATTTGCTAAGCTCTTTTCCGACTCCCGACTCCCGACTCCCGACTCCCTGCTCCCCGAAGTCGTACAGAGATTTAAAGCAGCAGTCAATGATGACTTTAATTTTCCGAATGGATTGGCTGTACTGCAACCTTTAGCGAAGGAATTGGCGCGGGAAGGTAATCTATTGGTACACCAAGGCAAGACAGAAACTCCACCCGAGGAATTACAACGTCAGTGGTATACTTTGGTAACTTTAGCCGAGGTTTTAGGATTTACCGCCACAATAGAGGCTGACACTATGACTAATGACGGTTTAAGCGATACAGAAATTGAAGCTATGCTGGAACAAAGGCAAGCTGCTAGAAAAGCAAAGAACTTTGCCGAATCAGACCGCATTCGCGACGAACTACAGGCTTGCGGAATCACTGTAATTGATAGCCGTGATGGTACGCGATGGCATCGCAACTAAATCGTCCTTTGTTGTCTGTATCTAACTTGCTGCTCCTGGTTGCCACTATCTTTTTGGCAATTTTGTTGTGGCAACTCCGAGGCTTATTAGTAACTTTAATGATTGCTGTTGTTTTAGCAGCCGCGATCGCGCCTATTGTCAACATAGCAGAAAGATGGCGGTTTCCCCGTTGGCTGGCAGTCATTGGCGTATATCTCACTTTAGTGGCTGGCTTAACTGGAGTCGGTTTACTTGTCGGTCCTACCCTGATCGCTCAAATCGAAACTTTGGTGAGAATCCTGCCGCTTTATATCGACAATCTTTTCGGACTGGTAGAACAATTCGCGCTCAAATTGGGAATTACTGAATCAGAAATCGAGCAATTTTTTGACCTACAAGCATTAACGGGATGGATAATTCGCTCCGGTCAACAATTATTAGTCAGTTCCTACGACATCACCACCGGAATTTTAGGCGGAATATTTAACTTAATTCTGGCGTTCTTGCTTTCAGGCTATATGGTTGCTGGTAGGGAAAATTTAATTTCAGGTTTAGTCAATTTATTTCCCCAACCGTGGAGCGATCGCCTTGCCGAGCAAGTCGAGCCGATTGCCCGTCGTATGGGAGGATACATTCAAGGTCGAGTCTTGGTTTCAGCAATTTTATCCGTTGCCATTACAATCGGTTTGGGAATTTTAGGTTTATCAGAATTTGCCCTAGCTTTAGGAGCGATCGCTGGATTTACCAATTTAATTCCTTTTCTCGGACCCATCTTAGGTGTTATTCCGGCTTTAGTCGTCGCCATTTCTCAAGGTGGCTGGACGTTTTTGTGGGTATTGTTGTTATTTATCGTCGTCCAAAACCTAGAAACCTACGTTCTCGATCCCCTACTTGTTGGTTCCTCCGTCCAAGTCCATCCACTCTACCAATTACTAGCCGTTTTGGGAGGAACCCAAGTTCTCGGTATTCTAGGAGCCGTGATCGTGCCACCCTGGATTGCCGGAGCATCAGTACTATTAGAAAACCTATATTTACGACCGAAATTATTAGCTGAAGGCAAGGTGAGTCGGGAGCCGGGAGTCGGGAGTCGGGAGTCGATTTGTAGTAATTGGTAGTTGGTAGTTGGCAAGAGAAGAGATGAGAAGATTTTTCACCACGCACCACTCATTCAAGCGGATTTCCGCTGCTGTGTTTCATCTGGTTGCAACTGCCGTCGTCCGTTGTAGATGATGCGGAGTGCTTCTGTAAGTTGCTGCTCCAAACTATTAAGGACAGCATCGGCATAATCATCCGCACCGCGTAGAATCTCCTCTGCCTCTAGAATTGCCTCTTGCCGCATCCGCTCGATTTGCCGTTCCGCTTCTTGACGCAGGCGATCGATTTGTTGCAGATTTTCTTCTTGCGCTAATAAGCACTCTTGTTGAACTTGCTGTTGGAGTTGCCTAGCTGAGAGGTCAGCTTGTTGTACGATAGTCGTCCGATCGACAATCTGGGCTGCTTGTGCCTGTGCTGTCTGAATAATGTCGTCGGCTTCTCGTTCTGCCTGTAAGAGAATGTTCTGTCTTTGCGCGACGATCGCTTGTGCTTGTTGTAACACAGCTGGTAGGAGCGAGCGAATGAAATCGATTCGATCGAGCAACTGCTCCTCATCTACTAGCGTTCTGCGCGTCAGAGGAATATGGGGACTAGAAAGAATGATTTCTTCTAGCCGAGCCAATTCCTGCTGAATTTCTCCGCTACCTAGATCGGCAGCATCTGCTAGCGGCGGAAAGCCTCTATTCTCTTCAGGCTCTAGATTGGGTGAGTTTTGGCTTGGCATCGGTAAACATCCCGAGCAATGTGCGGTGGGACTAGATGGTCGATGGGACCGCCAAATTTAGCGATCTCTTTCACCACACTACTACTTAAAAAACTGTACTCATTTGATGTCGCCAAAAAAACAGTTTCAATTTCAGATGATAGCGTTTTATTGATGTGAGCCATCTGTAATTCAGCTTCAAAGTCTGAAATTGCCCGTAAACCACGGATGAGAGCTTTAGCTTGTCGCATTTGAGCGTAATTGACAGTTAATCCATCAAAACTATCAACCTCCAGATTAGGTAAATGACGAGTGGTAAGGCGAATTTGTTCTAGCCGTTCTTGCACGGTGAACATAGGGGTTTTATTCGGATTGCGCAACACGGCAACGACTAAGCGATCGAATAGCTCACAACCGCGTTCGATAATGTCGAGATGTCCTAAGGTAATTGGATCGAAGCTACCAGGATAAATGGCTAGCACTAGTCAACAGCCTCAGAGTTACTGGAAAATTATAAATCAGTTATCAGGGAGCAGCGAGTAGGGAGCAGAGGAGTAGAGGAGCGACAACCATCAACCAATAACCACCAACCAACAACCGTCTTCACGAAGTGTAGCGCAGCGTTTACCGTCAACCGTCAACAAATGAGCAATGACCAATGCCCAATGAGAATCAAAGTACCGCTAAAATTGAATGCAGCAGTGTTCTGGCTGGAATTGGTGAGCGCTTAATCAGGCTCAACCTAAAACCACTTTTGCCACTGGTGCTGTAGAGACGAGAGCGAATATCGAGCCGCAATCGCCAATTCTAGTAATGAGAAGCGGGCTGAGGGGAAACTGGAGTATGACGGTCAAAAAATTAACGGAAGCTGACAGAACAGAAATTTTGGATTTGTATCGCAATACAGGAGAGACAACATCAACGCTAGCAGATCGCTATGGAGTGAGCAACTCTACGATTAGCCGCTTCTTGAAAGTGACTTTGCCAGAAGATGAGTATGAAACGCTCATTGCAGCTAAACGGGCGGCTCGGACTCCTGGGGGAGCAGAGAGAGAAGAGGTAGCAGCGATCGCTTCCCCTGTGGTAGAAGTACCCTCACCCACCCTAGAAGCACCCATACTAAAAACGATATCTGAACCCGAACCAGTTGTTGAAGCCCCTACCCCCAAACCTGTGAAAAAACGGCGTTCGACAGCGAAGACTGGAGCAGAAATCGAACCGCTAGCGGAACAATTAGAGTTACTCAGTAACCCTTCCCTACCTGTAGAAGAAGAAGTGCGCGAGGAGGTAAGCGCAGAGGCTAGCGAGATTGCAGCAATTATGGTAGGAGAAGAATTGCTCGATGAAGATGAAGACGAAGATGATGAGGATGACGATCTAGAAGATTTAGAAGATTTGGAAGATCTAGACGAAGACGACGATTTCGAGGAAGAGACAACACCAGTTATTAGAAGGCGATTGCCCGTCGAAAGCTTCGTCAGGGTGTTACCGTTGTCAGAAGCAATGCTGCCGAGAACATGTTATATCGTGATCGATCGCATGGCAGAATTAATTACGCGACCGCTGAGGGATTTTGGTGATTTGGGACAAATTCCCGTGCAAGAAGTCCAACAAAAAACTCTACCGATATTTGATAACCATCGGGTAGCGCGGCGATTTTCTAGCAAACGCGATCGCGTGATTAAAGTCCCCGACAGTCGCATGTTGCAAAAAACTCGTTCTCAACTTCAATCTAAAGGCATTACACGTCTGCTATTTGATGGACGAGTCTATTCTTTGTCGTCTAATTAGATGTTTGTAGAGGCGCGCTATTCGTGTCTCTATTTACAGAATTGCTTATTGTGTCACGCAAAGGCGAGCCAGTGCGTTGCGGAGGTTCCCTCCGTTGTAGCAACTGGCGTGCAAAGACGCAAAGTGTAGTTTTGGATTTTCGCATCCTAGTTTAATTTTTGGTAAGCTGCTTGTTGCGAAAGATTGTTTCTCAATTGGAATGATGGCACAAAGTTTAAGTGTTTTGTCTTGAAAGAGAGGAATCTAATGTTGTGACAAGCGCGACCGCTCAATCTCAAGAAAATTTTACATCGCTTCTGGCTGCAAACAAAATTAAGGGGTTTCGTCGTCAGTTAACCAGTTGGGCTACTCTCAATCTGCGAGAATTTCCTTGGCGCAATACAACAGATGCCTATGCTATTTTCATCGCTGAGTTTTTGCTGCAAAAAACTAGTGCTAATACAGTTGCTCCAATTTACGCAGATTTTTTGACACGATATCCTACCCTCAAAGATTTGGCAACGGCATCAGTAGAAGAAATTGCGATTTTATTAAAGCCTTTAGGTTTGCATTTCCGTGCCGATCGCCTTTATCAATCTGTACAAGTAATTATCGAACAGTATGATGGTAAAATTCCAGCATCAGAGGCTCAGTTGCTTTCTTTACCTGGAATTGGGTTATATACGGCACGCTCTATCTGTGCCAATGCTTTTGCACAGCCGCTAGCAATACTCGATACCAACGTAGCGCGGATTTTAGAGCGATTCTTTGGTTTGCAGGGGAATCGTGTCAAATCTCGTTGTAAGTTGTTGTGGAGTGCGGCTGAATATGTCGCTCCGAAAACAAATGTGAGTCGGTGGAATTTAACGTTATTAGATTTTGGTGCGGGAGTTTGTACGGCTAGAAATCCCAGTTGTGGAATTTGTCCGTTGCGATCGCAATGCAATTACGCCAAAATTAAACATTCAGCATAAACGATTTGTAGGGGCGGGTTGAACTAAGATCTTGGGATTTGAGTCAAATTTTTTGTCAAACTCGCCCTCACACAAACCCAGACAAATCATGAATAATACCAATTACGGTGTAGTTTTGGTCACAGCCGGATCGCAACAAGAAGCAGAGGCGATCGCCACTTCTTTAGTAGCATCTAAGTTAGCTGCTTGCGTAAATATTCTCCCCATCCAGTCGGTTTACACTTGGCAGGGAGAAATTAATCAAGAACAAGAATGGCAATTATTAATCAAAACAGATTTAGCTCAATTTTCTAACTTAGAAGCTAAAATTTGCGAGTTACACTCTTACGAAGTTCCTGAAATTATTGCTCTACCTATTTTGGCAGGTTCTCAATCTTATCTGGATTGGATTTCTGCTTCTGTTAAATAATATTGTCTCTTGGGAATTGACTATAAATCTTAATAGGGCGGGTTTAATGGATATCTCCATACATAAAATAACTCGGCAAACCCGCCCGTACAATCATATGGCTATTTCAATCACCTGAATCTAATTATTCTGTTTCTTTGGCAAAGGCTAACCGAAATCCTAATAAAATTAGAACTGTTCCCATGACTCGTTCAATCCAGTGCATGAAAGATGTCAGCAATCTTTTAACTTTTTACAAACACCTAAAGCATCCCCTACACATAACCCCATTAAACCAGCTAAAACTTTTGAGTCACTCGGCATTGTGCAGTCTATCTAAAGTAGTAGGGCACGTTAAATAACGCATCCTACCAGAGACGAAAGCTTTGACAAAAAGTTCCCATATCTCTACTTATTTGACTGTATTATATCGTAGAAAATTTATTTTGAACAATTGTTATAAAAATAATATGACAGTTTATTAACAGTCTACATCTGCTGCAAGTTGTGATTGGCGATCGCTACCTTAGTTGTAGTGAAGGTGATACGGCAAAGGTTTCGGGCAAGCTAATAACTCAGTAATAAATGGTAAAGAAGTTATTTGATTGTCTAATACATAAACGCCATCTTTACGACACACAATACACAAGTTTTTGTTGGCTCAAGAGTTACTTATGAAACGCTCAATTAAGTCTATTCTCGCTCTTTCTGCTGTATCTGCATTGGCTATTATTCCTACATTTCTTCCTGTAGGAAAAGCCTCAGCTCAAACTTTTGCCACAAATGGTACGGATGCGAACTATCTCGGTGGTGGTATTTCCGTAGGCGTTACCGATGGTGATAGCCCCATATACGATGACGATTCTAAAGTTGGTGGGAACGTTCAAGGACGATTCGCGATTCCAAACGCGCCTATTTCTGCCAGAGGTGCAATCTTATTCGGTGGCGATTCAACCGCATTGATGCCGTTGGTAACATATGATGTTCTAGTTGCTCCTAATACTAACCTCTACCTTGGTGGCGGTTACTCCTTCAATACTGAAGAGGGTCAATCTTCGCCTTTAGGTAACAAAGATGCCATCGTGCTAACTGCTGGTGCTGAATCTGAAGTTGGTAGCAACGTGGTTGTTTACGGTGATGCCAAGTGGGGTATTGATTCCTACAGAGACAGCGATTCTGATGCTGTCAGCATTCAAGCTGGTGCGGCTTACCGCTTTAACTAATGAGTTGAGGTAGGGGCGCACAGTTGTGCGCCCCTACCAAGTCAAAGCTGGGATTGTTTACTCTTATAAATGGAGTCAGCCCCAGCTTTTCGATCGTGATAGGATCTATAGAGTTAGTCTATTCATCACAAAATCGACGGAATTACCGGAGATTAAACAGCCGTAGGGGTGTTATCGAATTTACCGGAGCGGCGGTGAAATATTTTTGTGAAATCAGCATCCAACTCTAATGGTTAAATCTTCTACTCCTCCCACCCCCGTAACTCGCAAGCCTTCCAAAGTTGAAGGGATTAAGGAACGCAGCAATTTTTTGCGGGAACCAGTCGCGACCGAAATTCTGCAAGATACAACTCATTTTACCGAAGAAGCGATCCAAATTCTTAAGTTTCACGGTTCTTATCAGCAAGATAACCGCGACAACCGGATTAAAGGTCAGGAGAAAGACTACCAATTTATGGTACGGACGA
The DNA here is from genome assembly GCF_032860985.1 of Chroococcidiopsis sp. SAG 2025. Taxonomy (GTDB): domain Bacteria; phylum Cyanobacteriota; class Cyanobacteriia; order Cyanobacteriales; family Chroococcidiopsidaceae; genus Chroococcidiopsis. The sequence continues at coordinate 5,056,961 of NZ_JAOCNC010000001.1, read as the reverse complement.
AAAACCCAGGTGGGTTCGTACCAGCTCAATTGTATTTGACTCTGGACAAGCTGGCTGAAGAATACGGCAATCAAACTTTGCGCGTCACCACGCGGCAAGGCTTTCAGATGCATGGCATCTTGAAGCGAAATCTGAAAAGCGCGATCGCAGCCATAATTAAAAGTATGGGTTCGACGCTGGGAGCTTGTGGTGACATTAATCGTAACATTATGGCTCCTCCGGCTCCGTTTAAAAATAAGCCAGAATACCAACATGCTTGGGAATATTCTGAGTATGTCGCTCAGTTGCTCTCGCCACAAACAGGGGCATACTACGAAATTTGGCTAGATGGAGAAAAAGCCCTTAGTGCGGAAGAAAACCCTGAAGTTGTAGCCGCACGGCAAAAAAATGGTACGGGGACGATTTTTCCCGATAGCGAGGAACCACTCTACGGCACGCACTATATGCCCCGTAAGTTTAAGTGCAGCGTCACCGTACCTGGTGATAACTCTGTAGATTTGTTTTCTCAAGATTTAACTTTGGTAGTCATAACCAATGACAAGCAAGAGGTAGAAGGATTTAACATCTATGCTGGTGGTGGCTTAGGACGGACGCACGGTAAGGAAGAAACTTTTGCCCGACTAGCCGACCCGATTGGTTACATAGCCAAAGCCGATGTATACGATGCCGTCAAAGCAATTGTAGCCACTCAACGCGATTATGGCGATCGCACCGACCGTCGTCACGCCCGCTTAAAATATCTGATAAATGACTGGGGTGTAGATAAATTCCGGTCGATGGTAGAAAAGTATTTGGGTAAGCCTTTAGAAGCTTCCAAGCCTCTACCAGAGTGGAAATATGAAGATTTCCTCGGCTGGCACGAACAGGGTGATGGGAAATTATTTTTGGGGATTTCGGTTGCAAACGGTCGAATCAAGGATGAAGGGTCGTTTCGGTTAAGGACTGCTTTACGGGAAATCGTGCAGCAGTATAACTTATCGATGCGACTGACACCCCACCATAATGTTATTTTGTGCGATATCGCCCCAGAACAAAAGCAGGCGATCGCAAATCTACTCGCAACTCACGGTGTAGAACCAGAACCCAACGCCATCAGCCAGTTGGTTAGATACTCTATGGCTTGTCCGGCTTTGCCTACATGCGGCTTGGCGACAACTGAGTCAGAACGGATCATGCCAAGCGTCCTCCAGCGAATTGAAGTGTTATTAAATCGCTTAGGCTTGAGTCAAGAACATTTCGTCGTGCGGATGACGGGTTGTCCTAACGGTTGCGCTAGACCCTACATGGCAGAACTAGGGTTTGTCGGCAATGGTCCCAACACGTATCAACTATGGTTAGGTGCAGATGCTAACCAAACGAGGCTGGCGCAAGTGTATATAGAAAAGTTGCCTCTCGATAACCTGGAGGCAGAATTAGAACCATTGCTGGTTTACTTCAAACAATCGCGGCAACCTAATGAAAGCTTTGGCGATTTTTGCGATCGCATTGGCTTTGACTCTTTACGAGAGTTTACCTCCAAATACGAGTTTCAAGGCGCACTGGAACCAGAAATCGCCCTGCAAGATGATGGTAATGGCGAACAGCAAGCAGCTGCTAATGCAGCAACTGCGGCAAAATCCCGTCGTCGTATCACTTTACGCGAACCAGTCTACGCAAAGCTAAAAGCTACTGCCGAGAGACAAGGTAAACCGATGACTCAACTTGTGAATGAGGCGATAGAAGCTTTCTTACAAGGGCAATAATCGCATCTACATTTTGTGTAGAGACGTTACATGTAACGTCTCTACAATTTCTATGGCAAATACTTCTGTACCACCACCCAACCCGTGAGGGATACCCAGAGAAAACCAAGGAATAAAACTGCATTTACGCCTACGTGGAGCGATCGCGCCCACTGACGCTTAGGACTGATTAAAGTTGCACTAACTGCCGATATTAGGGTTAATGCTACCACGATTAGTCCTGCCGTCAAGTGTTGGGAATGACCGAGGGAACCAAAATGACCCAGCGTACCGACAACACCAATTGCTAATAGCAGCAGCACCAGCAAAACCATGCTGCCACCAATACTATAGTGCAGCAAATGCAGCCAACTAGGTCTGGGATGAAAATTTGTTCTTGCCTGGAACATCTGCCAGCCTGTTACGGTCAACAGCAGATAAGCTAGTAGCGACAGACCCATCGACCAGGCTGCTATTTTCCACAACCACAAAAAAGAAGGTAAATCCAATTTACTTTAGACCCAATACAATAGCAGCAATTCTATTTCTAGTAATAGCTTACTAAATATAGCGATCGCGCGATTTACTTTCTTCCTTTCGGTAGAATTTGTTGTTGAGGCAATTCACTATTTTTTAATTTATTAAAATAGAGCCGCTAAAGTTAGCGACTCCAATGTTAGTTAAACCGATTATCTAATCAATAGTTGTTAAAAGAGGGGATTTAAAATTTCTTTGACTTGGTTTATCTTTTTGTTCTACCGATCGCGCTGCTGGACGATCCATTTGTGCTTCTGCTTTGCTTTCTTCTAACAAGCACAAGCGTTCGCAAGGAATATTATCTGACAAAATAGCACTCGCCATCATGCCCGTGTGAATTTCTAGTGTTGCTTTAGGTGGCGCTTCAAATACAAGGCGTTGACCTGGAAACACAACTCGTTCAAAATACCAGTTAGGGATATTTGATATCCGAGCAATTTGAATCTTACTAGTTGCGTTTACATAGCAGCAAAGAAGTCGGTCGGACTGTTCCGGTGGTAAGGAATCTAATATTTGAGCCATAACAGCTAAGGGCATGAAAGCCGCTCTTATTTGATTACACATATAAGCTAACACTTAGCGATCCCCGAGTGTTGTAACTCCTACTACCAACTGATAACTTAGCTCGAATTTGTTGTCGCCTCTATCTATAGATAGAAGTTGATAGAAGTTAAACTTATTGGCTTTCCGATTTAGCAACCAATTGTCTGATAAATTTTTGATTTGATTTTTGCATTTAACCGTACAAAATCGGTTGACTGTAAATGATTTATGCGTTAAGGCAAAATACCAATTTAGTCATGGACGACGATTGAGGGATCGTGCCGAGATCGCACAAATACAGCGTTCCTGGAGGCGATCGCATTACATCTGGCAGCGATCGCCTCTAGCCACGACAACTCATTATCTCCGATCGACCTACCACTAAGACAAGCTCGATGTTATCGTAAAGTTATATGAAAATTATTTTCAGAAATCTCTTTAATAGGGGCGCTTAGGCTCGTGACTGAGGGCTAACTTGGAAGCTATCTAGACATGAGTTGGCTCAGCTTCACTCAGCAGCGCTGCTACTCGAACCTTGGTAAACTCTAACCTCAAACGATCGAGATGGAAAACCGCATTCTCTACGTTCGCCTTCCATGCAACCCTATATTTCCGATTGGGGTTGTTTACTTGGCAGATCACGTTCACAAGCTTTTTCCCGAAATCGAACAGCGAATTTTTGACTTAGGGACAGTTCCGCCACTCGACTTTAATTCTGCCTTAGATACTTGTATCGACGAATTTCAGCCGACGCTTTTAGTATTCTCTTGGCGAGATATTCAGATTTATGCCCCAGTAGGTGGTAGGGGTGGTAATCCCTTACAACATTCCTTTGAGTTTTTCTACGCCTTCAATCCGTTAGTCAAATTTCGAGGTGCAACCGGATTGCTGCGATTGGCAGTTTCCTATTACAAGGAACTCTGGCGGAATCAAGGACTGATTAAACGCGGGCTAAAACGCGCTCAGAAACACCAACCAAATGCCCGTGCCGTAGCTGGTGGGGGTGCAGTCAGTGTATTTTACGAGCAGTTGCAGCATAATTTGCCCCAGGGAACGGTTGTTTCTGTCGGAGAAGGAGAAACACTGCTAGAAAAATTGTTGCGAGACGAAGATTTTAGCAACGAACGCTGCTACGTTGTTGGCGAAACTCAACCACGCGATCGCCTAATCCACGAAGCGCCAACACCGCTAGAAAAATCTGCTTGTAACTACGACTATATTGAAAAGATTTGGGCGGAATTCCCCTACTATCTACAGTCCTCCGACTTTTATATTGGCGTGCAAACAAAGCGCGGCTGTCCTCATAATTGCTGCTACTGCATTTACACCGTAGTGGAAGGCAAACAGGTACGGATCAACCCCGCCGATGAAGTCGTAGCCGAAATGCGGCAACTATACGATCGCGGCATTCGGAATTTCTGGTTTACCGATGCCCAGTTTATCCCAGCACGGAGATTCATCGATGATGCGATCGAACTGCTGCAAAAGATCGTTGATTCAGGCATGACTGATATCCACTGGGCAGCATACATCCGCGCCGACAACCTCACCCCCGAACTATGCGACTTAATGGTGAAAACGGGGATGAATTACTTCGAGATCGGCATCACCAGCGGTTCTCAGGAACTCGTGCGGAAAATGCGGATGGGCTATAACCTGCGCACGGTGTTGGAAAACTGCCGTGACTTAAAAGCAGCAGGCTTCAACGATCTCGTCTCCGTCAATTACTCCTTCAACGTCATTGACGAACGCCCCGAAACCATTCGCCAAACGATCGCCTACCACCGCGAACTCGAACGGATCTTCGGCGCTGATAAAGTCGAACCAGCCATTTTCTTTATCGGACTCCAACCCCATACCCACTTGGAAGAGTATGCCTTTAAAAACGGCGTACTCAAACCAGACTACGATCCGATGAACCTCAAACCTTGGACGGTACAGAAATTATTGTGGAACCCCGAACCTCTCGGTTCCTTCTTCGGTGAAGTTTGCCTGCAAGCATGGCGACAAAACCCCAACGACTTCGGACGCGAAGTGATGAAAATCTTAGAGGAACGCCTCGGCTGCGCCCCCCTCGAAGAAGCTCTTTCCGCCCCTATTACTACCACTGACAAAAAACAACTTGTAACGGCGTAACAGGTAATTGAAAAGTCAAAAGTCAAAAGTCAGAAGTCAAAACTGAGGAGACAGGAGACAGAATCAGCTAACTACTCTCCACACCCTGTTCGCTAATGACAACTGACAACTGACAACTGACAACTGACAACTGACAACTGACCAAACCATGCTAGAAGGCTCCATCTTACAACAGCTCAAATCAGCACTCGAAAACACGAATCGACCCCTCAACCTGGGTGTCTATTATAAAAATACCTTGGTTGCCCTGTGTCATGCCCTAGAAGACTGCATTTTGGTTTCTGGTAGCCAGCCGTTAGTCATTACGGCTTTTCAACGGGGTAAATGGTATCTGCAAGAAGCAGAACGCTACTACGATTTAGCGCAAAATTCTCGCCATGTGGTGATTATGGCAGCTCCAGATACGGGCTTTGCCGACCATCCTACCAGCAAATTACCAAATGTAGACTTAGTGGCGTTAAACCCCGAAGACCCAGTGGCGCAAGAATGGCATTTGATAATTCTTGCTCCTAGCTACACGGCGATGGTACTTTGTCAAGAGTTATCTGAGGCGGATTACGGAGTCGGGGGCAGACCGACAATCGATTTAGAACGTAAATTTTACGGTTTTTGGACGTTTGAGCCAGCTAGAGTAGAGAAAACGATCGAGTTAGCGATCGCCCACGTTAACACTTACAACCCCGAACTTGCACAACACCTCAAATCTCACGTCCAGGCGATCGCCCAAGAGTCTGCCCAAGTAGAACCAGACGATTTAAATACAATCGTTTCTTGCGTGGTCGATTACCTCCAAACCAGCGAATATAACATCAAGCAGATAGAACATCACCAGGTATTAGATAGTAATTTAGTTTCCAACGAATTACAAGCCTTCCTCCGCTTAGGACAACTGATCGATCTTGCCGATACGGGCAACCCCCTCGCAGCCGCAGAAGTCACCGCGATCGCCGAAATTATGGGGCAATTACTCAATCTTCCCGCTTGGCAAGTCAAACGCCTGCGCCTAGCCAGTCTACTCCATCGCATCGCCCCCCAATCGGTCAACGTGCAGTATGGCGAAGCCCCCAGTTGCCCTCTCATCCCAGCCGCTCAAGTTTTGCGTACCATGCCTCGCCTGAGTGCGATCGCCCAAATTATCAACCATCTCTCAGAACATTGGGATGGTAGCGGACAGCCAGCTGGTTTGATTGGGGAAACAATCCCGTTAGAGTCGCGAATTTTAGGCTTAGTGGCAGATTTTCAGCAGCGTTTTACCCATCTATCCCAATCTCATACAAGAGAGGAAGCCCTATCAACTGCGTTCGATCAATGTCAGCAAGAACAGGGCAAAGCCTGGGAACCAAAACTTGTAGACACCTTAGAACTCCTCGTGCGCGGGATGCAACAAGGTTTAACCCTACCCGTTTCCCCCACAAAAATTAGCAGTGGAATGTGGCTAATTGAAGAGAATTCGGAAATCGGAATTCGTAAGTCGGGAGTGGTGGGTGGCTAGTGGAACCAGTAGTAAATAGGGTGTGGGGTGTGGGGTTGACTTGTGACTTGTGACTTGTGACTTGTAATCGCTCCCGATCTCTCTCTTCCCCCTGCTCGTGCGCTCGTGCGCTCCCTAACAACTGATAACTGATAACTGATAACTAGAATATGACTGATTCTATTGCAGCAATTAGAGAAGGAAAAATTAAGCAATTACCAGGAGCCAATTTAGAAGATGAAGATCTGGCAGGATTAGATCTGGCGGAAATGAATTTAGCAGGGGCTAACTTAGTCGGAACCGATTTTTCTGGCTCCAAGTTAGAACGATCGCGTCTGGAAGGCGCTAACCTACTCGGTAGCAAGCTGTACGGTGCAGATTTGCGGGCTAACTTTTTGGGAGCCAATTTGATGCAGGCTGACATGACGAGTGCCGATCTGCGAGGTAGTAACCTCCGAGGCGCAAATTTGATGGGCGCGAAACTAGCCCAAAGCGCGATCGCCGGAGCATTTTTGAGTGGGGCAAACCTGATGAGTGCTAACTTGCAGGGCGCAGATCTCAGAGGGGCAGATTTACGGGGTGTCAATCTTTCTAATGCAAATTTACAAGGAGCTAACCTGACTCAGGCAGATTTACGGGGTGCTTTGTTGAATGAAGCCAATTTAGAAGAAGCTGACTTGCGGGGAGCGAATTTAGCAGGTGCTAACCTTTCAGGTACCAATCTTTTGTGTGCGGAATTAGATGGAACTAATCTTGCGGGAGTGAATTTGACTGGTGCTTGCTTGTTGGGAACCGTGGTGAAACAGTGAATAGTGACCAGCGACCAGTTATCAGTGACTAGTGAATAGTAACCGATAACTAACTATTACTAATTACTAATGAAGTATTGACGATTTCAGTATAGGCACTGTAGCCTTGGCATGGCTGCTAGTACAAATTTATATTTCTAAAAAATAAAAGCCGCGAGCAGCAGTTTTCAGATGGGCGATCGCCTGACCGGATTTGATTATATTTCAGAATTGCAGTATCTCCCGAACAAATTCCCGAACAAAGCAGTCCCTGTTTAGCATGGTTTGATACAGAAAGCTATAGCTAATGCGTGCAGGATTTATTCGTTGGTTGGCAGGAATCCAGTAGCACATTTCATCTGGGAAATGGAAGAAATTGAATGACAAACATTCCTATTCGTTCTCAAGAAGAGTTTCTGGTATTTGGCGCGCCTGTTATTGAAACAGCAGAAATAGAAGAAGTGATCGCCACTCTCAAAAGCGGCTGGCTGGGAACAGGAGCCAAAGTCGCTCAGTTTGAGCGAGATTTTAGGGTATATAAAGGAGCAGACAATGCGATCGCTGTGAATTCTTGTGGCGCAGCACTACACTTGAGCCTAATAGCGGCTTCCTTACAACCAGGAGATGAAGTCATTACCAGTCCCCTGACGTTTTGCGCCACGGTTAACGCCATTACTCATGTGGGCGCGACACCCGTGCTAGCAGATGTCGATCCCGTCACGATGAATATCGATCCTGCCCAAGTCGAAGCAAAAATTACCCCGAGAACAAAGGCGATCCTGCCCGTCCACTTTGCAGGTAGACCGTGTGATATGGATGCTTTATGCAATCTTGCCTCGCGCTACGGCTTGAAAATCGTTGAAGACTGCGCCCACGCGATAGAAACAGAATATAAAGGTAAAAAAGCAGGTACTTTTGGTGACTTTGGCTGTTTTAGTTTCTATGCCACCAAAAATATTTGCACGGGTGAAGGTGGCATGATTTTAGCCCGTAACTCCGATGATGCCACCCGAATCAAAGCGTTGAGCTTGCATGGTATCAGTAAAGATGCTTGGAAGCGGTTTAGCGAAGAGGGATACAAACACTATCAAGTTCTGGAAAGCGGGTTTAAATACAACATGATGGATCTGCAAGCTGCCCTTGGCATCCATCAATTGAAGCAAGTAGAAACCCGCTGGCAGCGCCGTCAAGAGATTTGGCAGCACTACAACCGAGCTTTTGCCGATCTACCCTTGGTACTTCCTACCAAACCAGAAACCCATACTCGCCATGCCTATCATCTTTATCCGATACTTATTGACGAGAAAAAAACTGGATGCGATCGCGACACTTTTCTCAACGCGATGACAGCAGAAAATATTGGCGTGGGCGTACATTATCTCAGTATTCCAGAACACGATTACTATCAGCAAAGATTTGGTTGGCAACCGGAAGACTATCCTCAAGCAATGCGAATTGGGCGGCAGACAGTAAGTCTGCCGCTTTCTGCAAAGTTGACTCGCCAAGATGAATTAGATGTCATTCAAGCAGTGAGAAAGGTTCTAGCATTGGGTCAGCCTCATAAACATATGAGAACTGAGGAGAGAGGTACAAGCGAAAGACAAGGAAGACAGAGAGCTGAGAGAGCAACGTTCAACCAACAACTTTCAACAACCGTCTTCACGTAGTGTAGTGCAGCGTTTATCGTCAATCAATCTTATCTAGGATGTTTAAATGAATGAAATTAGTTTCAGTAATTATCTTAATTTACAATAGCGAAAAATATATCGCTGCGACATTAGAGTCTGTGTTATCACAGACATACCATCATATTGAAGTATTGCTAATTGACGATAGTTCTCCAGATAAGAGTATAGAAATTTGTCAGCAATTTAACGACCAAAGAATTAGAATTATCCGCCAACAAAATCGCGGCTTGCCAGGAGCGAGAAACGTAGGTATTCGGCAAGCACAAGGAGATTATTTAGCATTTATCGATGGCGATGACTTATGGCGACGGGATAAATTAGAGCATCACGTCAATCATCTCGCTAATTCCGCAGAAGTTGGAGTCAGCTTCAGTCGTTCTGCTTTTATTGACGAAGCAGGTAAATTTTTAGGCTCGTATCAAACACCGAAACTTAAGGGAATTACCCCCTCATATCTAATGCGATGTAATCCTGTAGGCAACGGTTCGGCTGCTGTCGTCAGACGAGAAGTCTTTGCCGCGATCGCATTTTCACCTCGCCAATATTCAGACAACCGACACGACACGCTAGACTGCTACTTTGACGAACAATTTCGTTATTCTGGCGGCGATGTCGATCTGTGGTTGCGAATCTTATTGCAAACCAAATGGCAAATTGAAGGAATTCCCGAAGCTTTAACTTTATATCGCGTTCACTCTAGCGGACTCTCAGCTCAATTAGATCGACAATTGGCAGCAGGAGAACAATTAATTGCCAAACTTCGTACTTATGGAACCCCACTAGAGCCGAATTGGGAGGCTGTGATTAGAGCATATCATCTACGTTACTTAGCTCGGAGTGCTATTCGCTGGAAGTCCGATGCGATCGCGATTCAATTGATGCATCAAGCCATAGCTTCCTATTGGCGGATCGTTCTAGAATCACCGCGCCAAACTGTGATGACACTTATTGCGGCTTACCTGTTGTTACTCGTTCCCCGCCGCTTGCGCGCTCATTTTGAGGTCATAGTCGGACAGCCAACAACAATTTTCCAAAAACTAAAAACTAGGATCGGAATTCAGAATTAAGCGCTTGCTTGTAAGTCGTAAGTCGGAATTCTATTATCTCTAACTACTCTTTAGATAGAGAAACTCTTATTCTTATGGGAGTAGTGGCAATGTTGTTATTGGGTGTAATGTTTATTCTGTATTCAAACAGAAATACAGAGCCGTCCTATGTTTCCAGAATTCCCGCCACAACCTCGAATCCTGACTAGTCAAAAGCAACATTTACAAGCTTGCTTTAATTTACCAACACATGATGAGCGCGTCGAACGAGTTTTTCGCGAAGTGAATAACTTGTTTGCTAGTCAAGAAATTCAGCAACGCTTATTAGAAAAAAGACAACGAGCCGAGCAAAAGAAAAGCCGTGGTTGATGTCGAACAACTTTGGACTTTATAAAGGGATATAAAGGGATATAAAGGCGATTGCACCTGCAAGAAGCACGATTAACGTGACTTGTGGCTAAATCTTCTCACACCTAAGGCGATCGCGCCTAAAAACAACATTCCCATTCCACCAGCGAGAGGATTGCGATCGATACCAGTTAACCATTCTGGGACGCGATCGTGATATTGCACCATTTGCCCGACATTAATTGTGTAATAACCCCAAATTAACCCAGCATGAAGACCAATTGGTAAACCCAAACGACCTTTGCCACAGCGTTTTGCCCATACAAGAGTTAAACCTAACAACACCAAAGCTGGAAATTGCAGCAGGGTTCGACGAATTTCTGCTAGTGGTTTAATAAAGTGCAGTGCGGCAAATATGCAAGCATTCGTCCAGAGCGCTGTCTGAGGATGGTAATCTCGCTGTAACTCATCTAACAGCCATCCCCGGAAAAGTAACTCTTCCGCAAAACCATAAGCCAAAGCAACGATTAACCCTTCAACAACAAATCGCCACAAAAAAATAGAGGGTTGTCGCCACCATAGCCAACCCAACCATCCTTCTAGCAAAAATAAACTCAAAACACTAGCGACCCCAAGCCCCAATCCTATCAGTAGCTCCTGCCTATTCTGCCTAGTTGTAACCAAACCATATTCTTGTAACACGTGTGGCTGACGATAGATAGACTTTCCCCACAGCCGTAACAGGATAGTAAATATTCCATACAGCAACGGCAAGGTGAGAATATTCACTAAGTTTTTGTCATCCACCCACCAATGAATTGGTGCAGCTACAGGCAACCATAGTAGCAGCAGTACTAAGATAAAAATGACTAGCCTCAAGGGGGCTGGGTAGAGGGCTATTCTGGCAAAATTGAATTTTAACAATTAGCAAGTAGTGAGTAGTGAGTGGGGAGTAGTAAGTGGTAAGAGATTCTACACTTACGACTTACTACTTATGACTTCCTATTTACTCATCTGGCTCAATCGTACTGGTCAAACCATGATTTTTGAGGGTTTCACAGTAAAACTCAGCGTGTTCTTGAGCGCAGGTAATGACTAAAGCGATGCCATTTGTATGGGCTTCCATCATAATATCTACTGCTTGTGGTTGGGTGAGGCTGGGTACAGTCTGTATCAATACCTGCACCACATGCTCCATAGGATTAAAGTCATCATTATGAAGCAACACGCGATACCGAGGTGCGAGTTTACGAACTGTTGAACGCTGCTCCAGGGTTTCGACGGACACTGCTTACTCCTCTTGTTCTGACTAACGACTTTTGGTTTAAATCTCGATTGAAACTGATTAACTTATTAAATATTTATAGCATCGAAATCCAACGACCGTAGCGATCGCACATGGCTGAAGAACTGGAGGCGAGCTGTGACGAACTCTATATGTGACTTTCACCCGCGACAAATCGTTTGTACAACCCATCAAGCTACTCACCTATATGCTGAAGTCATTCAAGTAGTGGAATCGCGCCAAATTGGGTGGTTTCGACCTTTACTACTCGTGGAATTTTTTGACGATGAGCAGCTATCGCTCTCACCAACACTACTCGACCTCCGTTCTGGAGCCGATCTTCTCTGTCCTCCCTCTTTATTCCGTCCGGCAATTGATACTGAGGTCATACCGTTGCTGATGCAACTGTCAGCTTGGGAACCGCCATTAGAACACGATCCGGTTGCCTTCAAACGATTGCATCAATTCATTCAACAGGCTTTGCTGCTCGACGAGAAGTGAAGAGGTTGTTAGTTGTTGGAAACCGATCTCTGGTTGCCACTCGCTGCCTGCTGCTCAAAAATTTCTAATATTTCCATTTGGATTTCTGATGCAATCTATAGTAATTTCTAACGATTGATGGGAACTTGGTTGTTATCGTTAAATTTCTTATGGCTTAGAATTGGCGATCGGCTGTTGCATAAGTCTTTTGCAAATCAGATCGAACGATCGGAATGCGATCTTTACGGTCAACAACATTCATAATTCTGATGTTTCAGGATCGGAATTATCAAAAATTAATATGTATTTGAGGAACAAATTGTCTTGATTTTCGGTCGCGGTGATTTACTCTACTAACGATTGACCGTTATGGATCTCAAGCTATCTATCTATGAGTTAGACTCAACTGTATACTCAGTCACACAAACTAGAAAAATCAAGTCAAACTGCTTGCTCTTCTCGGTTTCTACCATCTGGTAGATGTTGATGTATTATGCCAGTATCGTAGAATCTAGAAATCATTTAACCTGGCTATGTACGAGAGATTGACCTCAATAAAAAGTCAGCAAAAGTCAGTCCTACTGCACGAGATCGCTTGGCAAAAGATTGTTTTGCACGTGAAATTGGTTAATTAGTAGGAAAATTACGCTGAGTGGTATTCTATTGGTACGAATTTCAATCGCTAATTAGAATCAATCGAGTGCTATGTAAATAATTGATGAAGATGTTCTCGTTGGTATAGTTAAATACTTTTTTTTTAGAATAAACGCTGGTAGCTTGGAATCACAATGAATGATTTAATAAATATTTAAGATTTAAGCAACAAAGAGCTAAATAGAAAAAGCAAGACAAAAGGAAAAATACCTCATATCATAGACCCATTTGATTTTATTGAATTTCGATTTCACCCTATTCAATTTAACCCCATTCGATTTCACCAATTTGCACGGAAGCGTTAATGATGCAAACAATGACTGCTCCTAGAGCTACAGTAATTCGCCCTAACGGTCACTTTAATGCAGCGAATGCCGCTGACTTTCAGCGATACCTGACCGCAGAAGTTACACAGGCAACACACGACTGTGTGGTCGTCAATCTAGAACAAGTAGAGTCGATGGATAGTGCCGGTTTGATGGTATTAGTTCATGGATTGAGAGTGGCACAATCGCTCGGAAAAAGTTTCCACCTTTGCTCTGTTGCACCTTCAATTCGGATTATCTTTGAGTTGACTCAACTAGATAGCGTATTTGAAATTTTAGATACACCTGTAGAGGTTACAGCAGCTTAGCGCGAAGCTAGGTGCGAACAATTTACGACTATTTGATATATGACTGTCTGATGTTTTGCCGCAGCAAGTGCTGTTCTTCCAGACGCGATCGCCGATTGATGCTAGCTTTAAAGTGATAAGTCAGGGATTGGCACGAGAGGCGTAAAGTGGCACTTGCAGTAGAAACATTACTAACGGCTGAAATTCAACGTCCAGCTCGCTACTTAGGTAACGAGCGGGGAGCTATACGTAAGAATTGGCAATCGGCAGATGTCCGCTGGGTGCTGACATATCCTGAGTTGTATGAAGTTGGTGCATCTAATCTAGGGCACGTCATTCTATACAATATTTTGAACGCACAACCCCGCCAAATGTGCGATCGCGCCTACCTCCCAGCTCCTGACCTGGCAGCAAAGCTACGCGAGACGCATACGCCCTTATTTGCTGTTGAATCGCGAAGATCGTTAACAGAATTTGATATTTTAGGCTTTAGCCTCAGTTACGAGTTAGGAGCTACCAATATTTTAGAAATGTTGGATTTAGCTGGTATTCCTCTGACTTGGAGAGAAAGACAAGCTTTGAAGGGAGCGGGGAGCAGGGAGCAGGGAGCAGGGGAGCAGCTACTGATTTCTCACTATCCACTCATTTTTGCGGGCGGGCAGACGGCAACATCAAACCCCGAACCTTATGCTGATTTTTTTGATTTCATTGCTTTAGGTGACGGGGAAGAACTGTTACCAGAAATTAGTTTAGTCGTTGCAGAAGGCAAGGCAGCAGGGTTAAATCGAGAAGAACTTTTGCTGGATCTAGCGCAAATCCCAGGGGTCTACGTGCCGCGATTTTACGATCTGGCAATGGATGGTTCCATTCACCCCAATCGTCCAGACGTTCCAGAGAAAATAATTCGGCGCGTTGCTACGCCCATACCAGCGTATTCTACAGGTTTAGTTCCCTACGTCGAGACAGTCCACGATCGCCTGACGATCGAAATTCGGCGCGGTTGTACTCGCGGCTGTCGCTTTTGCCAACCAGGAATGCTCACTCGCCCCGCACGGGACGTAGAACCGGAGCAGGTTGTCGAGGCGATCGAAACGGGAATGAGGGCAACGGGATACAATGAATTTTCTCTACTTTCCCTCAGTTGTTCCGACTATTTATCTCTTCCTACTGTAGGAATGGAGATTAAAAACCGCTTGCAAAACGAAAATATTTCCCTTTCGCTTCCTAGTCAGCGAGTAGACCGTTTTGATGAAAATATCGCAAATATTTTGGGGGGTTATCGCCAAAGCGGGTTGACCTTTGCCCCAGAAGCTGGAACCCAGCGGATGCGAGATATCGTCAATAAGGGCTTGACGAATGAAGAATTATTGCGAGGCGTAAAAACAGCTTGGGAACAAGGCTGGGACAAAATTAAGCTCTACTTCATGATTGGATTGCCTGGGGAAACAGATGTCGATGTGTTGGGGATCGCGGAAACCGTCGCATGGCTACAACGGGAATGTCGCGCCCAAGGGAGAAAACCTTTGGCATTCAATTTAACAATTTCCAACTTTACACCCAAACCCCACACCCCGTTTCAATGGCATTCTGTCTCTACAGGCGAATTCCAGCGCAAGCAAGAATTATTACGCCAAGAGTTTCGGCGCATGAGAGGAGTCAAAGTTAATTTTACCGACGTGCGGATCTCGGCAATGGAAGACTTCATCGGACGAGGCGATCGCCGTTTATCCGTCGTATTGCGCCGTGCTTGGGAACTGGGTGCGGGAATGGACTCGTGGTACGACAGCGTAGAGAGAGCGTATAACGCTTGGGGACAAGCGATCGCCGAATCCGGCTTAACCTGGAAGTATCGCCAAGTCGAGCAGGGTGAGTGGAATTTGATTCAAGGGAGCAGGGAGCAGGGACGAGCAGGGAGCAGGGGAGCAGAGGAGCAAAACCTACTTTCTTTCCCGACTCCCGACTCCCGTACGGGCGGGTTTGTCAACCCGCCCCTACCGACTCCCGACTCCCTAGATCGCCCTTTGCCTTGGGATCGCATCGACACGGGGATCGAGAAAAAATGGCTCAAGGAAGATCTGCAACGCGCAATGGAGGCTGCAACCGTCCCCGATTGCTCTTTTGATGGTTGTTCTCACTGCGGTGTTTGTGGAGTCGATTTCGGTCACAACATTGTCATCGAACCACCACCAATTCCCCAATTTGCCGGACAGTACGTTCCTAACAATACCAAAGTTCAAAGACTGCGACTCCGGTTTGGCAAGCTGGGAGATATGGCGCTAGTGAGCCATCTCGACTTGATGCGCCTGTTCGATCGCGCCGTCCGACGAGCCGCATTGCCCGTATCCTTTACAGCCGGATTTAGCCCCAGTCCGAGGATTTCTGTAGCGCTAGCTCTGCCTTTAGGAGTAACGAGTAGTGGAGAGATTGTCGATTTTGAACTAACTCAAATCGTCGAGCCAGCAGTTTTTCGGCAACAACTGAGCAGCCAGTTACCAACAGACATACCTATATACGATGCGATCGCGCTCGATTTAAAAGCACCTGCGGCAATGAAAACTCTAACGGGAGCAGAGTACATCCTGACAATAGCGGCAACTCAAACGACAACACCGACACAACAGCAGGAATGGATAGAAACTATTAAGAATTCAACCGAAATTTGGTGGGAGCAGACGACAAAATCTAAGAAAACTTATCAGGTGAACTTGCGCGATCGCCTATTTGAATTAGAATTAGTTCCACCACACAACCCAGATACAGGAGAACCAGATAATACCTTTAACTTGCGCTATACGGGTAGTTGCTCTCAAGACGGCAATCACCTGAAACCAGAACACGTCACGTTCATGCTAGAGCAAGTTGCCCGCCAAGAAATCCAACTGCTCCACATCCATCGCCAGCAACTCTTTTTACAGTGACCAGTGAGCAGTTATCAGGGAGCAGGGAGCAGGGAGCAGGGAGTAGGGAACAGTTACTTACGACTTACGAATTACGACTTACGACTTCTCCAATTAATTGCTTTTTCTCAAGCATGAGTTAAAATTGAGCTAACAGAAGTTTTCTAGCGCTGCATTGGATTTCCGATTCGCTCTCCCAAATGGGACAGTAGCGAAAATTATTGAGAAGCATCCACGATTCTTTTGCATAGCACTTGAAACGGAGCGGTCGTCTCATTAGTCGCTAAGAGCGTTTCTTGAAGCCAGTGACAGGCAAAACAGGCTTTTTAGGTGTCTGTGAATTTAGGTGTCTGCGAACTAATATTGTGCTCCTGTTCGCAAATCAAGGATGGGAGACAAGATTAAAACTACAAAAAATGCTCGGTTCTCAGAGCAGACTTATGTATGCAGCAGTTTTGAAAACATTTTGTTATGCTTTTAAACTGCCAGCATCTTTAGATTTAGTTGCGATCGAGCGTGGTGAGCGCCACTATTATTTCCAGCAGCGCCTACCTTCAGTCAATCGAAGCGAGAGAGGAGACCTCAAAGCTTCTGATGCTGCGAATTTTTGAGGGAATTGAATGCCAAAACAAATTATCATAGCAGAGCAGCATCACATTGCTGCTGTTTTTTCAGAAGATCAAATTCAAGAACTCGTCGTTGCTACCGGACGACATCAAGTTGGTGATATTTACCTCGGTGTCGTAGAAAACGTTTTACCAGGTATAGATGCAGCTTTCGTAAACATTGGCGATTCAGAACGAAACGGTTTTATCCACGTTACCGATCTCGGACCGTTAAAGCTGAAACGGACTGCGGCAGCGATTACAGAACTACTCGCACCGCAGCAAAAAGTCTTAGTCCAAGTGATGAAAGAGCCGACGGGCAATAAAGGACCTAGGCTCACGGGTAATATCACTTTACCCAGTCGCTACGTAGTTTTGATGCCGTTTGGACGGGGAGTTAACTTATCGCAACGGATCAGAAATGAAAACGAACGCAACCGCTTGCGGGCTTTAGCAATTTTAATTAAACCTGCTGGCATGGGCTTGTTAATTCGTACCGAAGCCGAAGGCAAGCCAGAAGAAGCAATTATTGAGGACCTAGAGGCGATCCAAAAACAGTGGGAAGAGGTGTTACTGAAAGCGCAATCTACTCGCGCTCCCTCTTTACTTAACCGCGATGACGATTTTATTCAGCGTGTCTTGCGGGATATGTACGGTTCGGACGTAAATCGCATCGTGGTAGACTCTGCTACCGGACTCAAGCGGGTCAAGCAATACTTGATGAACTGGGGTGGCGGACAGCCGCCTCAAGGGTTGTTGATCGACCACCATCGCGATCGCATTCCCATTTTGGAATATTTCCGCATCAATGCCGCAATTCGCGAAGCCCTCAAACCGCGAGTTGAGTTGCCCTCTGGTGGTTATATCATTATTCAACCGACGGAAGCATTAACGGTCATTGACGTAAACTCTGGTTCCTTCACTCGTTCCGCTACGGCAAGAGAAACCGTACTGTGGACGAACTGCGAAGCGGCAACAGAAATTGCCCGACAGTTGCGCTTGCGTAACCTGGCAGGGGTGATCGTGGTAGATTTCATTGATATGGAATCGCGCCGCGACCAGTTACAAGTCTTAGAGCATTTTAATAAAGCCTTAAGAGCAGACAAAGCCAGACCGCAAATTGCCCAACTGTCAGAATTGGGTTTAGTCGAACTGACCCGCAAACGCCAAGGTCAAAATATTTACGAACTCTTTGGGCGCACCTGTCCTACATGCGGCGGCTTAGGACATGTCGTACACCTGCCAGGAGAATCGGAAGAACGCGAAGTATCAATGCCACCAGCAGCACGAGAACCCGAATGGTCAGCCCCACAGCCAGCACGGGACTCATACCGCGTCATGCCCAACCCTCGGTCAGTAGAACCCCGCGAAAGTAGTAGTAGTAGTAGTAGTAGTTGGGGATTGGAAGCAGAAAGTTTTAGTAATGACTTCGATAGCGATCGCCAAGACTTAATGCCAATCAACCATCCCAATTATCAAGAAATTGGCGACGCGGGAAATAATCGGCGGCGGCGGCGGCGACGCATCGGCGAGGGGGGCTATAAAGAAGAAAATCCACGGGCAGCGGCTAATTCACTTACCCTGCTCAACGACCGAGATACAGAACCAGATGTAGAATCGGAAGGGGCAATTGCCACTGAAGTTTCCTTTGGCGATCGCCGCGATGCCGCAGGCGGAACGCTAAATCGCGACCATCGCGGTTGGGTAGAAAAACCAGAGCGGTCTAAACCCATCAAGCCAGAACCCGTCAAAGTCGCGATCGATCCACCAGAAACAATTGTGGTGGAAATGACACCCGAGGAACAGGAAATTTACGCTGTCATGGGCGTATCGCCACTAGTACGCTTAGACAGGGAAGTGAAAAATCCCAAATCTGCGATCGTGCAAGTCGTTTTGCCTGGGCAAGCACCTCCTTTGCCTCAAAGTGAAAATGGCACAACGTCCGATTCAGAAGTATCTACCATTAACATTGACAGCGTGGCTGCTGCCGATCCTCCGGTTATAGCTGCAATTCCTGAAAACACTGAATCGGAACTACCAGCGCTAGAAGACAGCGAAACCGATCGCAAAACTCCAGTCCGTCGCCGTCGCCGTCGTTCTTCGGCAGATGGTGACGAGTAGATTCTGTGTAAAGATCTCTCCAACCCCTCTTAAAAAGGGGGCTTGTGTATAGTGTAGGGTGGGCGATGCCCACCTACTTTTTTCGATTGACTATTATGGCTGAGTCATGGTCCATTCAAAAACTGAAATCTAAAGTTCAAAAATCTAAAATTCAAAATGGCATTACCCAGGACTTTGACTCAGGTTTAAGCGATCGATACTCTATCCTCATAGCTGGAGTGGATGAAGTAGGCAGAGGTGCTTTATTTGGTCCAGTGGTAGCAGCGGCAGTAGTTTTACCTCCATCAGCCTTGGAAGAATTAGTAGCAGCACAGATTAGAGATAGCAAAAAACTATCGCGCGATCGCCGTTTGAAATTAGCAGCCCATATTTGTCAGGTAGCACTTGATTGGCGGATTGGTTTTGCGACCTCTGCCGAGATCGATTGCATTAATATCTTGCAAGCATCGTTACTAGCCATGAAACGGGCAGTCCTGAAACTGAAAATTCAGCCCGAACTATGCTTAGTCGATGGCAGACAACCCATTAAAGATTTATTTATCCCGCAACAGGCGATCGTGAAAGGAGACGAGCAATCTTTGGCGATCGCTTCTGCTAGTATCGTCGCTAAAGTGTGGCGCGATGCCCTAATTACTCGCCTTGCAGTCAAATATCCCCAATACGATTTAGTCACGAACAAAGGCTACGGTACTCAGAGACACATCGAGGGATTGCAACAACACGGTCCCTGTCGCTTGCATCGGCTGACTTTTCGTCCCTGTCAAATGAGGAAGTAGGGAGTCGGGAAGAGTTGTTGACGGTCAGTGGCTGGTTGACTACCTCAAGCCTCGCTTACTGGTAACTGGTAACTGGTAACTGGTAACTGATTTTGATTGTCATTCACCCAACTGCGATAGTCGGTCAAAAGTTGATGTAGCAAGCGTTGCTTAATCGTCACTAACACGCTTTTGAGTAAGCCATTGCCAGTAGCTTCAACAATTGGTTGGGGTGTCATATTCAAAGGAAAAGGCAATTCAACCTTTACCTCTAGATCCGCTTTACCTTTCAGTAAAGTAATGTTCTGGTGTTGATATGGAGCCAAATGACCTTGAAGATTCAACTCAAACCGTTGGTTAATATAGTCGAGTCCTAAAATTTCACAAGCAACCGATCGCAAATTCACCGTACCGTTCGGTTCTGTCCACACTTTCAAGTCTGCGGTTGGTTGAATGTTCAGGGTCATAAATGAGAGCGGACGGATCTTCAACCGAAAGCTTTCACAATCTAACTGCTCGATCCGGCTGGGGTCTACCAGAGCTTTTACCAAACGTTGGGGTTGACGCAGGTAGTGTTGGATCGGTACGGGTTGTTCTGGGACAACAATTTCAACAGACTGAGAGGCGGTGAACCGAGTATACATGGGTTGCAATGTTGCCTATAGAGAGAATTTATAGTTTTTTTAAGCCCATGAGTTCATCCTACTGGAATTCAGTCCAAAAGATGAATGAATCATGAAGGTAATCTTTACACTTGTTAATGATTATAAAGTACTATGAAGTTCTTTGCTCAAATCAGTGGCTAGTAGCTGGTGACTAGTGGCTAGAATTGCTCCCTTGTCTCCCTTGTCCCCCTTGTCTTTCCTCTGCTCCCTGCTCCCTGCTTCCTGCTCCCTGCTATATTGAGTTATGACTTTTAGCGGCGCTAGCAGGCGAACATGACCGTATCGATTGCCCATTTGGGACCTAGTGGCACTTATTCCGAACAAGCTGCGATCGCCTATCGCGAACGATTGCAACAGGAAGGACAAGAGACAGCCTTGCATCCCTACCCCAGCATTCCTCAAACTCTCAAGGCTGTGGCGCAAGGAGAAGCACAGATTGCTGTCGTACCAGTCGAGAATTCGATTGAGGGCAGTGTTGCCGTCACTTTAGATATGATGTGGCTGTTGGATAGTCTACAAATTCAACTAGCTTTAGTCTTGCCAATTGCCCATGTTTTGCTTTCCCACGCTCAAAGTCTGGATACGCTGCAAGTCGTCTATTCTCATCCTCAAGCACTGGCACAGTGTCAGTTGTGGTTTACACAATTTTTGCCAGATGTCAAGTTGATTCCGACAAATTCTACAACTGAGGCATTACAGCACTTAGAACGGGAGAAAACTGCGGGGGCAATATCTTCTCTACGGGCAGCAAAACTTTATAATTTACCCGTGTTAGCTAGTGGGATCTCTGACTATCCCGATAATTGCACGCGGTTTTGGGTACTCAGTCGTCAGTCCTCGACCGTAGGCAGTCACACATCTCTAGCTTTTAGTTTACCTGCCAACGTTCCTGGTGCATTGGTAAAACCGCTTCAGGTATTTGCCCAAAGAAATATCAATCTCAGCCGGATTGAGTCTCGTCCGACTAAGCGATCGCTAGGAGAATATCTCTATTTTATTGACTTAGAAGGTGACTCTCATAACAGTGCTGTGGAGTCAGCTTTAACAGAATTAGTCGCACATACAGAAATCTTAAAGAATTTTGGCAGCTACAAAGTCGTGCTGCTCAACCAAGACAACTACGCAGGATGAATAGAGAATAGCAATTTTTCACAAGTATGGCGATCGCGTTCATACATGTGGCGATCGCATTGCAATACTTAGAAACATTAGCACTAGCGATCCACTGATATGAGATCCTAAAAAATAGAAAACGCGATTAATAATGATTTAAGAAAATGGCACAACAGCAATCGACCGTTGTTATTACAGGAACTTCTTCGGGCGTTGGTTTGTATGCAGCAAAAGCCTTCGCTCAACGAGGTTGGTATGTCGTTATGGGATGTCGGGATATACCCAAAACAAAAGCTGCCGCTCAGAGTGTCAGCATACCGGAAGATAGCTACACGGTCATCCATCTAGACTTAGCTAGCTTAGAGAGCGTGCGACAGTTTGTCAAAGACTTTCGGGCAACAGGCAGACACTTAGATGCTCTGGTGTGCAATGCAGCAATCTATATGCCTTTACTCAAGGAGCCATTACGCAGCCCAGAAGGATATGAGTTAAACGTTGCCACCAATCACCTCGGTCATTTTCTCCTATGCAACCTCATGTTAGAGGATTTGAAGAATTCGCCAGCTGCGGATAAAAGGCTCGTCATTTTGGGAACCGTAACCCACAATCCAGACGAACTGGGTGGGAAGATTCCACCGCGTCCAGATTTAGGGAATTTAGATGGTTTTGCAGCTGGATTTAAAGCCCCAATTTCGATGATTGACGGTAAGAAATTTGAACCCGTCAAAGCTTACAAAGATAGTAAAGTGTGTAACGTATTGACGATGCGAGAACTACACCGTCGCTATCACGACTCCACAGGAATTACTTTTACGTCTCTTTATCCTGGTTGCGTTGCCGATACACCGCTATTCCGCAACCACTATCCACTGTTTCAAAAACTTTTTCCATTGTTCCAAAAACATATCACGGGGGGATATGTATCTCAGGAGTTGGCTGGCGAACGGGTAGCTGCTGTAGTTATCGATCCTGAGTACAAGCAATCTGGTGCTTATTGGAGTTGGGGAAATCGTCAGAAGAAAGAGGGAAAGTCTTTCGTACAAAAAGTTTCGCCTCAAGCCCGCGACGATGAAAAAGCTCAGAAAATGTGGGATTTAAGCGAGAAGTTAGTGGGAATAGGGGTTCCGGTGTAGGCTATAGCTTTCTAAAATTGAGCTAAATTTTAAATGCGATCGCCTGTTTTTTTAGGAATGGGCGATCGCTGTTTTGCTTAGTATACGGCATTTTGCCGGATATAATAAAAGCATCAGTTTAGTCATAGTGCGATCGCGCCATGAAAAATTAAAAATATGACTAGTGCAAATAATTCCAGCTCGTATGCTCGACTTGAAGCTCGTGTCAGCCCAGAGGTAAAAGCCTTATGGCAGAAGGCAGCCGACATAGAAGGAGTGACATTGACTGATTTTGTCATTGCTAGCGTTCAACAAGCAGCATATCAGGCGATCGCCCAACATCAAATGCTCAAACTTAATCTTGAAGATAGCGAAGCTTTTGTCGATGCAATTTTGAATCCGCCATCGCCAAATGAAGCTCTGAAAAAAGCGGCTTTACGCTTCAAGCAAACCATGCAATCTTAATGGGATTTATTATTGAACCACTCGACAGCAATAAACATAATCGTTCGGCTTTTTGTTGTGGCAAAAATAGCTTAGACAACTACATTCGCAAGCAAGCATCTCAAGATCTTAGCAAAAGAGTCGCTACTATATTTGTTTTAGTTGATTTTCCTCAAACTGATATTATTGGCTATTACACTCTTTCCTCATACACGGTTGAATTATCCGAGTTAGATAATAGCTTTGCCAAACGATTGCCGCGCTATCCATTATTACCTGCTACACTACTAGGTAGACTTGGGATCGATCGCGATTATCGCGGTCAGCATTTAGGCGAGTTACTTTTAATTGATACGCTTAAAAGAGCATTAAATGCAACCTCACAAGTAGCCTCGCTTGCTGTAGTGGCGGAAGCTTTAGACGAACAGTCTGTCACTTTTTATCAGAAGTATGGATTCCAGGTATTTCAGCAGCATTCAATGAAACTTTATCTACCAATGAAAATAGTAGAAGAGCTTTGTCAAATGCTAAATGATTGAGGCGCTCGCTTTACCCAATATTTTGATTCAGTCTAATCCAGTAAATATAAGTTTTTTTGTTTGGTAAGAATAGTGCTTAAGACGGATCGCGTCTTGTACTTGTTCGAGCAGCTTTTTCGGACGCTCTTCCATAGGATGTTATACAGAAAAATTCCGTTTAAGACTCGCGCTCGGGATGTTATACGGAAAAATTCTGTGTAACACCAAGGGATATACGGAAAAATTCCAGATAATCCTCTCGTGAAGGGTAGTTATACGGAAGAATTCGGTATAATCCTCGAATAGGGATGTAAAAAAGAAATTTTCCATATATTCAGACAAAAATTAGCTGTAATGCTCGATAAATTAGGATTGAGAAAAAGATTATACGGAAAGTTTTTGTATATTAAATAGTTATGGGGCTTAATCATCTACAATTCTTGGGTGTCTTCTAAACTCCATCTCGAAATGCAAATTGAACAATACACTCCTCAGCATCTTGATGCTATTGTTCGTCTTTCGCTTCGGGCATGGACTCCAGTTTTTGAATCGATTCAGAATGCGATGGATGCCGACGTGTACCAAGTGTGGATTCCGCGAGCAACGAGAGGTAAGATATGCACGAAATCACAACTTCCCAAGTCTTCTACGACGCAGACGGCCTGAACATGGTCGCTCATCTAGCACGGCCGCACGGCGAGGGTCCTTGGCCCGCAGTTCTCATTGGACACGACGGCGTTGGTCTTGACGACTACCAGCGGGGCCGCGCTGATGATCTCGCCGCGCACGGCTATGTTGCACTCGCGATGGACTTTCACGGCGGACAGACCTTCTTTGGCAGGCCCGACGCTATGTTGGCTCGGGTCATGCCCTTGTTGGCCGACGCTGGACGGATGCGGGCTATTGGTCGCGTAGCGCTGGACGTTCTCCTCGCGACACCTGATGTTGACGCCAACCGGCTCTTGGCTCTCGGCTATGGTGCTGGCGGCCATATCGTCCTTGAGCTTGCGAAAACAGGCGCACCCTTCAATGCCGTCGCGGTCGTTCATCCCGGACTGCCGGAACCTGATGCCCATGACTGGCGCGATATAAACAGCACTATCCTCCTCTGTACTGGCTCCGAGGACCCGCTCTGCACTCCCGACCAACTTCTCGCATTTGGTCACGCATTACAGGATGCCGGGGTTGACTGGCGCGTAAACATCTATGGCGGTGCCCAGCACGCCTTTTGGGCTCGCCCGACAAATTCGGATGGATCGCCGGCCGAAGGGCTCACGCATGTTCAAGCGACCGTGCCAGGTGTCGGCTATCACCCAAAACACACTGAGCGCGCATGGCGAGCGGTTCTTGATCTTTTCGGAGAGGAATCGAAATGAGCAACGTGCATGAAGTCCGGGTGCGGGAAGAAGATTTGCGAAGCGCCATGTTAGCCGGGGACGCGTCGGCCCCGTCGGACCTCATAGTGGGACTTTAAAACTTTCTAAGCCCAAATATAGCCGAACTTAGCTCTGTGAGAGGCAAATACATCAACATGCTCATTAAGCCAGCGGACCAAACGAAACTCGACTGCGGTGCGGAATGCCTCCAATGCTTCGGCAAAGGTTTGTAAGGGTTTGGTTGCCCAACGTCTGCGGAATCCGCCGGTCAACTGATGCCAAAGGATGAAGGTGTAAGCGATGAACACTAAAACCCAATGACGCTTCATACTCAGAGCATCCCGAACTTGATACTCACTCAAACCCAACCAGCCCTTGGCTTCTCGATAGAAGACCTCCACCCAGTTGCGAGCAGAATATGTTTGAGCTACCCAAGCCGCACTGACTTGGTTGTCAGAGGCATTGGTGAGAAAGTAATCCACCTCCGTCGCTTGCTCGAAACTAGAGGCATTGAGTTGAATCGCCAGCCAGCGAGTGCCTTCGAGCTTCGGAACGTGAACTGGTAACAGCGCCACCCAAACTGTCCGGGGCTGCTCCAGATTGAGTTGCACAGGTGTGAACTGCTCCACTGCCAAGGTTTGAGCAATAGCTTCTAATCCCTGCTTACGAGCAGACTCATCACCTGATGTTTGAGCAGTAACTTGGCGGTTTTTGGCGATTGCTGCCACGTAAGTTAGGTTTCTCGACTCCAACTGCTTGAGAAAAGGCGTGTTATTACCGTAGCCTGCATCAATTACAGTCACACCCGGTCGATAACCGCGCTTCAAGCATTGGTCAACCAAGTCTAGAGCCAGGTCAGGTTTTTTCTGGAAGTTGGGGTCTGCCTTGCCTTGCTCGAATAAACTTGCGTGTTGATAGAGTGCAACATCTAACGGCAGACGTCGCACTCCATCATACAAGTAGGTAGTCAGCAGCACAATACCATTGTCAGTCTTGCCAATCTCCCCAATGTACTGCCGTCCTACCCCATCAGTAGCCGCACCACTTTTGCGATGTCCCGAATCATCTACAATCAATGTGAAACCTTGACTCGGGGTCGTCTGGCGACACTGGTGCATCACCTCCAACCGCCGATTATTTAGCTTGACTTCATCCCAAGGGGCATTGTTGAGAAAATGTCTGAGGCTGTTGTAGGAGCCATCTACTGTATTTGTGACCAGTTGGCTCAGGTTTTTGCGCTGACTCTCACCCAGCAGTCCCCCTAGATAAACACGAAATTCCTGCCGCTGCTTCTGACGCGAAAATACATCATCAAACCGACGACACCAGTTCTCAAAGCACTGCGGCATCGCTGCTGGTACTTGATCTTTCACCTTACGTTGCTCCTGTCGAGACTGACGTAAAACGCAACTCCTACCCGCATTCTAGCTCAATTTGCTCCAACTTTCTTACAAAGTCCCACTAGTAGAAACACCGCATAACAATCGCAATGCACCGGAACGTTTCAATATGGTTGGTTAAGTTGCAAAGTTTGTCTGCGTCCGGTGATTGCGAACGTTAAATTACTGAATTATCGATGAGAAAATGACGAAAGATTATCTATGAAATGCGATCGCGCCCCAATTTTAATTCTTCAAACAGAATGCGATCGCACTTCTTATGAATAAGACAAATGCAGTTGAGCGATCGCGCTTCACTAACTTCTGATACGCTACACTTGATGTATCCTCAGGAGTGGTAACTTGCCAACGCAGAAACAGTTAGAAACTACAGTATTCCTTTGTCAGTTGCTTTCTAATTTCTACCAGCCAATTCAAGTTTTTCGTTACGACCAAAAGTTAAAAACGCTTTACATCCAGGCTGGAAGGACTGATGAAATTGCGTTGATAATAAAAGAGGATGGAAATTGGAATTTTGTGCCATGATGTCAGACCTACACCAAATGACAAATGCTGAATTGAAACAATATATCTCTGTACACAGAAATGACGATGAAGCATTTCGAGCTGCATTGGAAGTACTGATGAGTCGTCGCGATCCAAATGCTCCCTCTCAGCCTTATCCCTTTGACCTGCCCGATCCTGAAGCTGAAGTCACGGCTATTTTAATGGAGAAATTGAAACAGGCTGAGTAGAACAGTAGTATAGCGTGATCGCCCCTCTTCGTAAAAACAAGCGATCGCGCCATGCAATACAAGTTGCGTCGCTTACTGTAGCGATCGAAGATAAATATTTAGGTAGTGCGATCGCACCTCATGGCTCGATAGGATGTTATTGGAACCTATCGCCTGTTTTGATGTCAATGACCGAGCAACGCGATCGCGAATTGCCCTCGTCCGATCGAAGCCCAAATGAGACAGTTAAAGAGTCTCAGGGTGAGGGAATTGGTGCTGTCTGGAACCAAACAACAGCAAAGATAATGCAACTTCTGCCTGTAGATCGAGCAGCACAAACGATAGTCAACTGGTTCAGCGTCAGCGATGAACGAGTAGCGGAGATTTTAGCGACGGTACGCGCTGAATTACCCACGACAGAAGCTTTACTCATTGGCAAACCCCAGGCGGGAAAAAGTTCGATCGTGCGCGGCTTAACCGGAGTTTCAGCCGAAATCGTCGGACAAGGATTTCGCCCTCATACGCAACATACCCAACGCTATGCCTATCCGACTAACGATCTGCCGCTACTAATCTTTACTGATACAGTGGGATTGGGAGATGTAAATCGAGAGACGCAAGCGATCGCCCAAGAACTGATTGGCGATCTGCAACAAGCTAGCCATTGCGCTAGAGTCCTGATTCTCACGGTAAAAATTAACGATTTTGCTACCGATAGCTTAAAACAAATTGCACAAACATTGCGCCAGAAATATCCAGATATACCCTGCTTGCTAGCTGTCAGTTGCTTGCATGAAGTTTATCCTACAGGGACAGCCGATCACCCAAACTATCCACCTCAATTTGATGTCGTGACTCGCGCCTTTAGCGCCATTCAACAGAACTTTAGCGGCTTGTACGATCGCGCCGTGCTTATCGACTTTACCTTAGAAGAAGATGGCTATAACCCAGTATTCTACGGTTTGGAGGCATTGAGAGATACGTTAGCCGATTTGCTCCCAGAAGCCGAAGCTAAGGCAATTTATCAGTTATTGGATGAAAAAACAGGTCAGCAACTTGGCAACCTCTATCGGGACGTAGGACGGCGCTACATGCTTGCCTTTGCGATCGCCGCCGCTACCTTAGCAGCCGTACCTTTACCCTTTGCTACCATGCCCGTTCTCACAGCCGTACAGGTATCGATGGTCAGCCTCTTAGGAAAATTATACGGACAGACATTAACTCCGTCGCAAGCAGGGGGCGTAGTCAGCGCGATCGCAGGGGGTTTCTTGGCACAGGCAATCGGGCGAGAATTGATTAAATTCATTCCTGGGTTTGGTAGCGTCATCGCTGCTTCCTGGGCTGCTGCATATACATGGGCGCTAGGAGAGGGGGCTTGTGTCTACTTTGGTGACTTGATGGGAGGCAAAAAGCCCGATCCGCAGCAAATTCAAGCCGTGATGCGATCGGCGTTTCAATCAGCACAGGAACGATTTAAAGGAATTAAACGTTAAGAAACCAAAAATATTGCTAATTCTTCAGTAGAGCGGATGTTTGATGTACCGGTTCGGTGCAGCATAGATAGTATTATGCAATGCAGTAGTCTTTGAGGCAGAAGAGGATGGTATCTACTTTAAATGAAGCCCTAGAATTTATCGCAAATTACGTGCCACCGAAATCTCCCGATGGTCGTGTTGCTTATCCAATATTGGAAGACGGTCTGAGTTACGCAGAAATTAAGCAAAAGTTGAAAGATTTACCCTTTGACTTACCCACAGAAGTTTACGAATTATATCAATGGAGTGATGGCGGCTTTTTAGGCAACTTACCATATCCAAATCGAAGCGATCGCAGCGAATACGCTAAAATCGACAAATTTATCTCTTTAGGGAGAGCTGTATCTCTGGCGAAAGAGTGGGGAAACGGTGCTTTTCCTCTATTTGAATACGAAGATGGAAATATTTGTTTTACCGTTGGCTCTCAAGTCAAGCAAAGAATTGCCCCTATCTTTTGTCGCCATAAATCTTCAGTTGCAGAGCAACCGAAATACGATAGCTTGACGACTATGATGGTGAAGCTGGTAGAAGGAATCCAATCAGAAACGAGTCGGAGATAAGCAAACTAATTTACTCTCTATCAATTGGAGTTTGAGCAGGTTTTACATTATTGCAAAACTCCTATTAAGTTTTATCTTTAACTTAAAAAATCTACTGTAATATGAATTGCAACGCAGATAAAGATAGGTTTTTACGAAAAATCTCCACTTAGCGATCTTCTTTGCGTCTTTGCGTCTTTGCGTGACATCAAACTGTATCTTCACTTAGTTTGAAAAATATTTTGTACCATTTTCTTATCCGTACTTGCCGCAGCGCGATCGAGTGCGATAACTTCACTAGCATCCAATCGCCAACCCAAAGCACCAATATTCTCCTTTGCTTGTGCTACAGTTTTCGCTCCAGGAATTGGAATAGTTCCTTTACACATACACCAATTAATTGCAACTTGAGACATAGTTTTACTTCTCAAATTTGCGATCGCTTGCAAGCATTCTAACAAAGGACGAATTCCTGGTAATAGTTGCCGAAATAATAAACCGCGAATTCCTTTGGGAAATGAACTTTTCTCAGTATACTTTCCAGTCAAGATTCCCAAAGCTAATGGACTATAGGCAATTAATTTGATTCCCAATTCATCGCATACATCTTTAATACCTAATTGGGTGACAGGATAGGTAGATAGCAACGAATACTGAACTTGTAGCGTAGCGATCGGAACACCGCGATCGCGCAACTTTTTATAGACTTGTTTCAGCCGTTGAGAACCATAATTTGATAAACCGACTCCCTTAACTAACCCTTGTTCGTATAAGTCGGCAAGACCATCCAACAGCACCCACTCTTGCCAAGGGGCATAATTAGCTGTAGACCAATGCATTTGCACCAAATCGACATTCCTACCCAAACGTTGCGCTGAAGCTTTACCAGCCTTAACCATCGATTGGCGGGTCAATCTCCAGGGATAAGCAGCTAGTTTAGTGGCAATACAAATATTTTCTTTCCCACTTCCTTGATATTCTCTAGCAAATTGTCCCAACAGCATTTCGCTGCGTCCATTCAAGCGCCCAGTACCGTATGAATCACCCGTATCGAATAAAGTTACGCCGTTGCTAACACAGAGATCGAAAACCGCTTGCAACTGGTCGTCCATGCTTTCATCGTAGCCCCAGAGCAAGCGATTGCCCCATGCCCACGTACCGCAGCCCATTTCTGGAAGGTAAAGGCTCATATTTTTCTACCCTTGTTCTAGACTTTAGATCCCCCTTTACACCCTCTTAACTGGTCACTGGTCACTGGTCACTGTAAAGCGATCACTTCTTGCAACCGTTTTTTATCCAAATCTTTCTGGTGCAAAATTAACCACGATTCAACGAGATCGGGACCGTGTAAGTCACCAGTGAGGGCAGCACGGAGCGATCGCATCACCAAGCCTTTTTTGACGTTTTGCTCTTTCATCACCTGCTTAACGATCTCCTGGGTGCGCTCTGCGGTTAATTCAGCCGTGCCATCCAGAGCGGCGATTATGCTTTGAACCACATTATCAGCCCCCGCTTGCTTGAGTTGTTCGGTTGCTTCCTGACTGAACTCCACCGACTTAACGAAGAACAACCGACACATATCTACAGCATCCGGTAGCCGCGTCAAACTCGCACCCACAAGGGCTGTAATTTTTTCCAACCAAGGGCGTTCTCCCACCGGATCGAATTCGTATCCTGCTTCTTGCCAGTAGGGTATCAGCAGATCGGTTAACTTATCTACGGGCATACTATGCAGGTACTGACTGTTAATCCAATCTAGTTTTGCCCAGTCAAATTTTGCCCCAGCCTTATTCACTCGCTCAAAACTAAATAACTTAGCCGCTTCCTCTAGAGTAAAGATTTCTTGGGTAGAATCTGGTGGCGACCAGCCTAATAATGTCATGTAATTGACGATCGCCTCTGCCACAAAACCCATTTTTTTAAAGTCAGAAATGGATGTCACCCCATCTCGCTTAGAAAGTTTCTGCCCTGTCATATTCAAAATTAAGGGCGTATGGGCGAATTCTGGTATGGCTGCGCCGAAAGCTTCGTAAAGTAGAATTTGCTTGGCTGTATTGGCGATGTGATCTTCACCGCGAATTACATGGGTAATGTTCATATCCATGTCATCCACGACAACAGCAAAATTATACAAGGGCTGACCGATGCTACCATCTTCAGCGCGACGGGCAATCACCATATCGCCGCCCAAGTCACTACCGCGCCAGCGCATTTCTCCTCGCACCAAATCGTGCCAGACAATTTCGCGATCGTCGTCAATTTTAAACCGAATTACGGGACGACGACCTTCAGCCATAAAAGCTGCTTCTTGTTCTGGGGTTAAATTTCGATGGCGGTTATCGTAGCGGGGTGCTTCGTTTCTAGCTTTTTGCGCTGCCCGCATTTCTTCCAATTCTGCCTCGGTGGTATAGCAGCGATACGCCAAACCTTTGTCAAGTAAGTCTTGTACTCGTTGCTTGTAGATATCTAGACGATCTGACTGAAATATGGGACCTTCATCCCAGTGCATACCGAGCCAGTTTAAACCGTCGAGAATATTTTGAGTATATTCAGGGCGCGATCGCTCCGTATCTGTGTCCTCAACCCGTAAAATAAACTGTCCCCCATGATGGCGGGCAAACAGCCAATTAAATACTGCGGTTCTTGCTGTACCGATGTGTAAGTTACCAGTAGGACTGGGAGCAATACGAACGCGAATCATAGATCCAGGTGATTTAGGTTAAACCAATGTAGAGGCGTTACATTGAACGTCTCTACATCAATACATTTTAACGGGACTGACGGGGCTCGAACCCGCAACTTCCGCCGTGACAGGGCGGTGCTCTAACCAATTGAACTACAGTCCCTTAGTCGGACGATTTATCATCATGCCACGTCTATTCTAACTTGTCAAGCACTGTAGTGAATTTTTTTTAGAGGGAGCGATTGCTTGCGGTAACTTAACTGAAGATCTTGCACTGATTGCAACGTCCGCCTGTGAATCAATTCACAGTCTCATAGCCTAAGTCGGATAAATCCGGCTGCAAGATCGATCGTTTTTAGTCTACTGAAGTAGACTTTTGCTATTAGCCTTGAACTTAAGTTCAAGGTGAGTCGGGACAGCAATTGATAATGCTGCAAGATCTGAGTTAACCATTCATTTGCTGAATAATCTTCATTGTCTCGACGCTTACCGTGCAAACTCTTTGCAGTAAATCGATGACTTGGGCTTTATAATCTGCAAAGCGATAGGTATTGAATTTTTCAGCAATA
This sequence comes from Chroococcidiopsis sp. SAG 2025, assembly GCF_032860985.1. Lineage (GTDB taxonomy): Bacteria > Cyanobacteriota > Cyanobacteriia > Cyanobacteriales > Chroococcidiopsidaceae > Chroococcidiopsis. Next base: position 5,024,606 of record NZ_JAOCNC010000001.1, on the reverse strand, counting down.
GTTGGATCTTTAGGTTTCTTTTCTTTGTATTAATCCAAAATCCATTCTAGGGCGGAACGGTTGCCTAAAAGATATTCCCAAGCAATTTTTGGTACGCCTTCTAGGGTAGTATTTTCATCTAGAATGAGACTTCCTTTGATTTTATCTACTTTTAATTTTGATTTGAGTGTACGTGTGTTATCTCCGCAGGGGATATCGATTTGTTTTAGAGGATAAAGTTCGACGGTTTCATAATTGATATGTAAATCCATCAGATGTTTACCCCAGTTTACCCATTGATGAAAGTCTTCGTAGAAAGGTAAGCGCGGAAATTCTCGTTTCAGGTTGAGTTCATATTTTCTCCGATATTCGGGATTGTGTAAGATGGCGTAGGTGTAGTAAAAGATATCGAGTTTGGTGATTGTAGAGTCGTTGTAATGGATTTGAAATTGTTCTAATCCCCAATCGGTAATGTTGTCGATGCAGTTTCCTTCTTTGTCGTAGCGGTAGAGAGGAATACATTGAGAATCACCTGTTAGATGTAAATCAATTATTGTATTGCTAGCTAAGCAGTGGAATAATTTTACATTTCCAATTGCTGAAAAAGCTATATATTTATTGACAAGATCTTGATTAGTGAAAATATCAAACCACTGATACGTTCTTCCATTAAAATGTTTATCAAAGTAAAAATATTGCTTATAAAAGGTCTATAAAGACTTAATTCAATCTTATCTTCCTCAAACTTTTTTGAATTCTTCTTTTAAAGTAGGCTCTTAAATCCTCATCTCATTTTATTTCTTGCGAAAAATTACTTTGATTGTGATTGTTAAATTCATTTTGATAAATTTCTGTAAAGAAATTCATTTTTGCAACTAAGCTTTTTTGATAAATCATATACCCATTCATCACGCTGAGTTGCAATTCCTCTTGAAAAGACTTGAAACACTGCTTGCTGTGCTTTTCCAGCTTTTACATCTTTATCAATTAAAGGTATTAAATTCTCAAAATCATTCTCGACCTGGTTAATCCAGTTATATTTTTGTCTGGTATAATATGCTCAAAATCAAAATTCTGAAATTTATTAACAGTAAGATAATTTATTTTGTTTTCTCTTATTTCATGTTCGTGAAAGGGATTAGAGTAAAATATCTTACATCCTTTTGCTTTGGCATCTTTGACAAGAAAACCTATAGTGATACCTGTCATAGCACTTGTACCGAAGATAGTGTGTTTTCAGAAATAAATATTCCATTTTTCCTGAAATTGCTCTAACATTACCTCCCAAGTCAATAAAATAAGCAAAGAAAACTCATTTTGAATACACTTTCTCAAACCATCGAAGGCGCGAGCATCTAAAAATGAAGAATTCGTAATAAGGCATATAATTCCATCTTTAATTCTATCTGTTGCCCAACGCAAGAACCGAGTATACATATCATATACAACAATTCTATTTTGAGCTTTGCTTTCTCTAATATATGTATCTTTAATTCGTTTATCTATCGCTGTGTATGTACGATTGGCATTATTCTGATTAAAATTTTCTTGTTTAGCATTGTAAGGAGGATTACCGATAATTACAGAAATAGTTTTATCATTTGACGCTTAATCCTTTCTGTATTTTCAACAGATAGCGCAAACATATCTAACTGCTTCTCATGAAAACTGGTATGTTCAAGCGTATCGACAAAACAGATATTATCGAACTCTTGATACTCACCCATTTTTGTTTATAGGTAAACTCAATATTCAAATTTGCAATGTAATACGGCAGAATCGCCAACTCATTGCAGTGAATCTCATTCTTATATTTGTATTCAAGTTTATTCTTAGGTAAATATTCAATCAACTCAGTAATGAAAGTACCCGTACCAGTAGCAGGATCGAGAATTTCAACATCTTTATCAGCTAAAATCTTACCAAAATGTTTATGAGTTAAATAATCTACACTTTCAATCATGAATCAAACGATTTCATTCGGCGTGTAGACAATTCCCAATCTGTCAGCAGCTTTAGGATTATATGCTTTGTAAAAATTCTCGTAAACAGCTTTTAAAACTTCTGCTTCTCATGATGGTTGTAAATATTTGCCGCAGTTCTTCTAATCACTCCATAATAACGCTCAATCGTACCGAGCAAGTTTTTCTTCGTACCACCTGTAAAAAGGTATCGGTAACTCGCTGTAATTCCCGTGCAATATTATTTTCTCTATGAAACTGCGATTCATTAAATATATTAATAAAAATATCTTCAGTCAAAATATGCTGAATCATCATTTCCCGCACATCTAACAACGTGACTTCAGGATTGATTGATTTTTGCAAATCTCCCAAAATTGTTTCTACACTCTCTAAATGTTGCATTACTTTCATTTTGCCGTTCAATTGTATCGCGTAGTGCATCTAGAATCTTTGGTAAATCTTGTTTAAAAGCTCCAATTGCAGTACGAAAATCTTTGACTTCGGGACGAACGTAGTTAATAAATGCTGTAATGATCTTGTCTAATGCTTCCCCATCTTGCATGGGAACGCGCAAGATTTCATTACCACTCTGAATTAAAACTGCTGTTTGGGAATCTTCAAACAAAATATTGCTATCTGGATATCCTTTTTGAGCTTTTTATCAATTTCTTCGTTGAGATTGTCGAATTGATCTTTACTTTCCCAGTAACCCCAATCCAAACGCAAAGCATCTTTTACCGTTCCATCAGGACGTATGGCTTTACCCGTTCTAGTTTTATAATCTAATTCGGGAATCAGTTGAAATTCTCTTGGCTTACAGTATTCATTTAGCAAGTTTTGAAAAGCAAAGCGAATTGAAGTCTCTTTGCGCGAACCACCGTATTGAATTACTTTTTCTACTTCAGCATGATATTGACTAATTAATAGCCTGGACATACAATTCAAAACTTTATGAATTTTTCATGTCCAAGCTAGCCTGATGAAGATGAGGTAAGCTTCAGAAGGTTCGCCGATTTTTGTTATGGAGGTGGACAATAAATATTGATGCAATAGTTCAATATTTCAGTAATAATGCGCTTGAAAATTTGATGGCATTAGATAAAAATTTGAATTGAAATCAACTCAGTAATTTTAACTACGCAAAAATTTAGGATGCATGGCTATACACCCTATACGTTGATGCACTATGTTGCTGTAATATTCGGGCGATCGCTATCTACAAACCGTACTGTATCGATATAAAATCGTAGGATTGCGATCGCGCATTTTACTAATGACTTAGCAATAGAGCTTGTCAGGGTTTCATAACCCAAACTCTATTGTTATATGAGAGTTAAGTCAATCAATATTGAGACCCAAGTTTAAAATTTTACTATAGAAATTAATCTATATTCAAGCAAGAAATATCTTATTTGTTAAGTTATAAAATTGTTTATTAAGTTGTGAGAAATGCTGATGACTTTTGCAACAATAAAGTCAACAATTGTTTTAGAGAAAACTGGTTTCGTCCTATCTTACCGGAGGATAAAATAATGAGCCTTGTTGCCCAAGTTATAGCTCAGTCTGATGAAGCCGATCGCTTTCTTAGCCGCACGGAATTAGATAAACTACAAGATTTTTTTAAAACTGGAGAGACGCGACTTAAAGTAGCGCAAATCCTATCGCAAAACGAACAAAAAATTGTCCAAGAGGGTAGCCAAAGATTTTGGAAGGTGATACCAAATACTCCCAGCAACAGCGGCGATCCGAAAAAAACAGCCTTATGCCAAAGAGATCAAGCTTGGTATCTCCGACTTATTACATATGCCGTATTAGCTGGCAACATGAAACCCTTAGATGATATCGGCATAAATGGAATGCGGGAAATGTATGTATCCCTGGGTGTTCCTGTCAGTAACATTGGCAGTTGTATGCGCTCTTTAAAAGAGGTTGCTACAGGTTTAATGAGTCGCGAAGAAGCCGACCTTGTCAAACCTTATTTCGATTATTTAATCCGAGCCATGTATTAAGTTTTGGTGAGGCAATCGGAGTTTCCCTTTGTTAAGGGTTAAACAACTCAAAGCATCAAATTTTCAGCACATAAATTCGGCAATTAAAAACGCAGCAATCAGTTGGAGAAAAAAATTATGCAAGACACGATTACTTCTGTTATCAATCCTGCGGATCGACAAGGTAAATATCTCGATACACCTGAGTTGGAAAAGTTGAGAAAATATTTCCAAACAGGAGAGTTGCGCGTAAAAGCAGCTGCTACTATCAGTGAAAATGCCTCTAGTATTGTCAGTCAAGCGGTAGCAAATTCGCTTTTATACGGAGATATCACCTGTCCTGGGGGTAATATGTATCCCACTCGTCGCTATGCAGCCTGCATTCGCGATTTAACCCTGTTCTTGCGTTATGCTACCTACGCTATGTTAGCTGACGATCCTTCCATTATTGAAGAGCGGGTTCTTTTTGGTTTGAAGGAAACCTTCAGTACTCTGGGTGTTCCGATTCAGCCAACCGTGCAAGCAATTCAAGCATTAAAGGAAGTCACGACTCGTTTAGTTGGTGCGGAAGCTGGGCAAGAAGTTGGAACGCATTTAGACCACATTTGTAGTGGTTTAAGTCAGTGACCGGTAGCTAGTTACCAGGTCGTTTAGATCCCCCCAACCCCCCTTAACAAGGGGGGCTTTTAGATCCTGTATCTGCCAGTCACCAGCCATCGATAACTGGTCACTGGTCACTGATAACTGTTAACCCCCATACAACTTGCTAGATTTTTGTTTTTGGTAAGTAGCCTCGTAAAGATTCTGAGGCATGGGGGAGGGATATTCTAATTTTGATTTCTCCCCATTAGAACTTTCGTAAAAAGTTTTTTGCTCGTCGTTGGGATAATTGAATTGGTAAAGCACTTGTCGATGATTGGGCTGTAATTTTGTCCTTGTGGATACAACTGAATTTGAAGAGGGTTCGTAAAGATAGTTCAAAGATTTTTGTGCAGATTCTTGGTAAGCAAAAGCTGGCTGAAGGTCAACTTGAGGAGATTCATAGAATGTATTCCAATTGGGTTGAGGCTGGTGGTTGAAAGCTCGCTGATATGCTAGATTTGCAGTTCTAATTTCCGAGAAAGCTGCCTTCCAAGATTGTAGAACGGGTTCAAAGTAACCAGATGCCAGTCCAAAATGCCAGAGAGAACCCTGAAGAGTGAAGAACGATAGGTAAAAGTAGGTATTTGCCAACCAAACGCGAGTTGTAGGTTCTAGTTGGTTTGGGTCAAAGTAGTGGGGTAATAAGGAAGATTTGAGGCTTAAGGGCGCACCATAAAACTCAACTGGATAGGCGAGGGTATTAAATCCGCAAAAGTAAGAGCCAGCAAATCCCGTCAAGGCAAGACTAAATAAGGAGTAAGAAAGAATGGCGTTACCAGAGAAGAGAAAACGTCGTTTGACCCAATCCCACGGTTCTGTAATAATGTGCCACATTCCTGCCACAATTAACAGCGCACCAACATAAATGTGACCGCCAACAACATCTTCGAGATTGTTGACATCAAATAGATGACCGATGCGGTCTAAAATGACCCCAGGATTTAAAGTTGGGTCGGTAACAACGCGCACTTGTCCGATATTAGCATCGTAAAGTCCGCCAAAAAACATGGCTTTTGCTACTAACAACAAAGCCCCTATTCCTAAGAAAACCAAGTGATTTCCTAAAATAAAACTCAATTTTTTAGGATCGTCCCAACTAAAATGATATTGCCGCGCTAGAGGATTTTTAGACTCTTCTAAGCTTGCCGGAACTTGCCAGCGGTGAAATAAAGTGCCTGCTATAAAAACTGCGGCGGAAACAAGCAGTACAACTCCAAAAGCAAAAAAGGGATAAGTGTCGGTGACTTGACCGTCAGAACTCTGACTCCATCCTTGTGTAGCCAGTCGAGGTAAGAGAAATAACCCTTGTTCTGACATCGGACGGTCAGGAGAATATCGACTAATTTCTAACAGTATCAGCGCACCAATACTAAAGGCTACGATCGCAGCATGGGCAATATGAGCAGTCAAAAATGTGCCTGATAAATTAGTTAGGCGCGCATTACCAGCCCACCAAGGATATTGGGCTTTGCGATCGCTTGCAGTTTCGATCATTATTTATTGTCCTCACTTTCAAATCGGTCTACTGAAAGTCGAGATAGCTTGTGAAAAAGCTTCTGTTACAAAACTTCAAATTAAGCGCTCAAAAATGAAAGAACGATCTTGACTTCCAAGCCAAATTCGGACGTGAAACAGCGCTGCAAAGATGGGTATTCCCTCTTTACCAATTGCGATCGCTTCAACTGAGAAAACTGTTACACTGAGCCTGCCAAGTCATGCGTTAACAGTCTTATATAGATGCGATCGCGGTGAATGGAAATTTTCATTATTTTCATCTTTAATTATTTCTGAACTTGCAAACTATTCGCAATCACAAGAATTATTTCGTAATATTTGTATATATCCTTTAATTTGCTCCTGCTAAAATTTAGTAGCGATCGCCCGATCTGATGAAATGAATACTTTGTCGCGCGATCGCGCGAAATGAATACTCTTTATCGTTAAAGTAGAAACTCTAACTCCTTTCGTTCCTATGGTTGCTCTATCTCCTAGCTTGCAAGCTAGACTCTCAACACCTCTTAAAATCGGCTCGTTTGAAGTCAATAGTCGAGTCTTACAATCACCGCTATCGGGTGTAACTGACTTAGTGTTTCGCCGTTTAGTGCGCCGCTATGCTCCAGAGTCAATGATGTACACCGAAATGGTGAATGCCACCGGGCTGCACTATGTCAAAGAGCTGCCTAAAATTATGGAGGTAGAACCGCAGGAAAAACCAATTAGCATTCAATTATTTGACTGTCGCCCTGACTTTTTGGCAGAAGCAGCCATCAAAGCTGTTGAAGAGGGAGCAGATACAGTCGATATTAATATGGGTTGTCCGGTCAATAAAATTACTAAAAATGGTGGTGGTTCTTCGCTGTTGCGACAACCAGAAGTTGCGGAAGCGATTGTCCGTTCTGTGGTGCAAGCCGTCGATGTACCAGTGACGGTAAAAACTCGCATTGGTTGGACGGATAAAGAAATAACTATCCTAGACTTTGCCAAGCGGATGGAAGATGCGGGGGTGCAAATGATTACCGTTCACGGGCGTACCCGCGCCCAAGGCTACAATGGTGCGGCGAAGTGGGAATGGATTGCACGGGTTAAGGAAGTGTTGTCAATTCCCGTGATTGGCAATGGCGACATTTTTTCGGTAGCAGCAGCAGTGAAGTGTTTGGAACAGACAGGTGCAGATGGGGTGATGTGTTCGCGAGGGACGCTAGGCTATCCGTTTTTAGTTGGAGAAGTAGATTACTTTCTCAAGACAGGACGAGAATTACCGTCTCCTACACCAGTCGAACTCTTGCAATGTGCTAGAGAACATCTTCAAGCACTGTGGGAGTACAAGGGCGATCGCGGCGTGCGTCAAGCCCGCAAACACATGACATGGTACGCCAAAGGTTTTAACGGGGCAGCTGAATTACGTGGTCAACTCAGCATTATTGAATCTGTGACTGAGGGGTTAGAACTACTCGATCGCGCGATCGAACAACTTGATCGTCAGTTATCAGTTGTCAGTTGACAGTGACTAGTGGTAAGTGGGGTGTGGGGTGTAGGGTGTAGGGTATGGAAATTGTAAATTTCTTTCTCCCTCAGCTGGGCGACTCCCCCTTGTCTCCCCCCTCTCCCTTGTCTTCCTTGTCCCTCTACTCCCGACTCCTGTACGGGCGGGTTTAGAAACCCGCCCCTACCGACTCCCAATAAATTAAGGCAAGAGACAACTCGATCCCTTGCCAACTCCAATCGCGCCTAACTCTTGACAGTTTGACACTTAAAAAGTTTTGTCGATGAAATCTTTAGCTTTATCTTTAACATCTTCTTGAGCGTGCATTGTGGCTGCATCCTCTTGTTTTGCTTGTCCTTCCAACTTATCTTTGGGATCGCCTGTCAGCTCGCTCATCGCTTCTTGAGCTTTACCTTCAACGTTCTTAGCAACTGCTTCAACTCTTTTTTCGATGCTCATATCAATCTCCTACTAAAACTACTCGTAATTTCTACTATAAGCAGGATGTAAAGTATTTATACGTATAGCTTGTAGGATGAACGAGAGATCTAACATCGCTCGTCAGTCAGATTTATTAAGTAGCGATCGCCTATCTTAAGACCGATATCTGTGAGTCTTTAGAAAGATTTAAGTTTCACTGCAAGAAAACAAAAAGCAGAACACTGAATACTTGCAGCTTTAAAATCGCCTTTTTTCAACTATGTAATTACTATGACCAGGCTGTACCAGCATTGTTAATCGATGCTAAATGTATAGCTAGAGACAGCAACAATATCAACTCTCGTTATAAGTCGTACAGCAAATTTTAGGTAATTAACTGTATTACTCATAAAATTATTTTTTAACTCTAATAAGAACAACTAATAAGTTGCCAATCGAAGTTAGTGAATACCAGATTTAAACCTTCTCAAACATAAAGAAATTATAAATTCATAACTGTCAGCAACTAGGAATAGACAACTCTCTTCTTGTAAAACTAGCTCAAAACCGTTCTGCTGAAGCTACCGCTACTAAAGGGGTTCAGTATCAAATCTCTATGAAGATAATCAGATTTAGCATCTTACTTATCCGTAATTAGTAGCTGATTTCCAGTCGCACAATCGTTTTTGCAGTCCGTGGAAGTTCAGTATTTCGTTAAATCGGCATTTTCACTGAATCGACTTGCAAGTTTTTCTTAAAGTTCAGCTTGTTTTTAACTATTGCCCGTAAAAATACTGTGGTTCCAATAATGAATCTAATATATATTTTTTAAGGATTTTGAAAAACTTAAAAAAATCCGAAAGATTTTTGGCAGTTATTGAGTATTAACGCAATATAAGAGTGCGAAGCTTTTATGCAAATAAGTCAATTTATTTGATAGTAAAAATAACAGATATAGCTGAATTCACTAGGCTATAAAACAACAAAAAATGTCTGATTGTAAAATTTCAAGTTTAAAGGAGCGAGTTTATGTATTTAATGATGGTGTTAGTTGCCGCATTTGCTTATACCTTGGGTGGAATGTATATGAAACTTTCCAAGGGACTATCTGAACTCGTACCTAGTTTGCTAGTTTACTTCTTTTTAATTGCCGGGGCTAGTATTGAAGCCATAGCCATGAACGACTCTAGTTTAGGAGTCACCTATCTTTTCGTGGTTGGGTTAGAATTTATTTTGGCATTTTTAGTCGGAGCTTTGCTTTTTCGCGAAAGCTATTCTCATGGCAACCTATTTGGTGTATCTTTGATTGTTGCCGGAATTATTCTTTTGAGTGCAGGAGAATACTAAGCAGATGCTTCAGCGATCGCTTCATCTAAATTAAGTACCATAAAAAATTTTGACAGGGCAGTAAAATTAAACGTGTTTTCCCGATCGCCACTACAGCCACCAGTCAAAGCGCGATCGTACTTAAACAACTTCAATCAAACTTTAAAAAAAATCTATGGGTCGTTCATTATTGTTTCAAGACCTTAAACGTGCTATAAAAATCGGACTTTACGCCCAAAAAAATCATCTCTCAATCAGTCAGGGTATCGAACAGATAGCTCAGATGCAAGCCAGTGCTGCTCAATCCACGGTACGGGAAAGAGAAACCCAACTAACGGGAACAGCTCTGGGGAACGTGGCGATGCAGCTAGAGCGCTCTTACGTTTCGCCTCAGGGGGAGCGAGATGTCAAAATTGGCATTGTAGGCGCGGGATTGGCAGGTTTAGCTTGTGGCTACGAACTAAAACAGCAAGGGATCTCTGCCACAATTTACGAAGCGAGTGATCGCGTCGGCGGACGTTGCTATTCGCTCGGTAAAACATTCCCTGGAGCCGCGAAATTTCCCCACCAAGTCATCGAACGGGGTGGAGAACTGATCGATAGCCAAAACAAAACTATCCTGCGCTGGGCGCGACAATTTCAACTGACGCTGGAAGACGCGTCTCAGCAGCCAGGAGAATTCGCTTGCTATTTCAACAGACAGCATTACACTCAGTCAGCGATTTTAGAAGAATATCAAGCGTTTCTAGCTGAAATAACCCGAGATCTACAAGAAATATCCGCCACACCAACTGTAGATTGCTTTACGTCAGCGGATGCACGATTTGACCAAATCAATTTATTGGAATATCTAGAAAAACGCCAAGTAGGAGATACAATTAAGGCTGCAATGAATGCAGCCTATATGGCAGAATATGGGCTGGAGTTGGAAGAACAAAGCTGTCTGAATTTTTTGTTGGTGGTACGAGACATTGAAACATCACAAGCTTCTCCCTTTCAAATTTTTAGTGACGAGCGTTATCACATCGTTGAGGGTAACGAGCAAATCGTCCGAGGATTAAGTCAAGAACTCCAAGGACAGATTGAGTTGGGGATGAGACTGGTGAGGGTACGCAAGAATTCAACAAACCGCATAGAAGTCACTTTCGACAACGGCGATCGCACGATTGATGTTGCATACGATGCCGTAGTATTAGCAATTCCTTTTTCACTACTGCGTCAAGTCGAACTAGACGCAAACCTAGAACTACCAGATTGGAAGCGGGAAGCAATTGATAAACTCGATCAAGCAACTCACGCCAAAATGATGCTGGGTTTTAACGGTCGTCCTTGGGCAGATCGTGGCAGTAGCGGTGCATCATACTCTAATTTGTCCCACCATCAAACCACTTGGGAAACAAACCCAACTGGAGCAAGTCGCGATCGCGCCATATTAGTAGACTTTTCTAGTGGTAGAAGGGGAGCGACGCTCGATCTCAATCGCGTGCAAACAGAAGCGCACCTATTTTTGAAAGATTTGGAAAAAGTTTATCCTGGGGCGATCGCCCAAGCAACACGCGATCGTGCTGGCGATCTCCTCGTACATCTAGAAAACTGGACTGCTAACCCCCTCGCCCAAGGTAGCTACTCCTGTTACAAGCCAGGGCAATTTACCACGATTTGCGGTAACGAAGGCAAGCCAGTTGACAACCTGTTTTTTGCAGGGGAACACACAAATTCTTTCTATGAATGGCAAGGCTACATGGAAGGAGCAGCCCTATCTGGGATTAAAGCCGCTAGCGACATTTTGCAACATCTCAAGCTGACCATCTTGCGATGCTGAAAATCTACATAGCTAATGTTTGCTAGCTAAATTTTGCATAAACCAACAAACACTCTAACAGGCGGTGATACTACCGTTTTCGGGAAGAACAATTTTTTGTAAAGAAAGAGATTAGCCCTATGGAAAAGCGATTCGATTTTTACGGTCGGCATTTGCTGCTGAATTTTTCTGGTTGTGAAGCTGACATGGACGATCTAGAACAGATCGAACGCGATATGGTCAGAGCAGTTAGTGCAGTAGGAGCTACCATTGTGGCGCATCTCAAGCACAAATTTGAACCTTGCGGCGTTTCGGTTGTGTTAATGCTTTCCGAGTCTCACGCCAGCATTCACACATATCCAGAATACCGAGCTTGTTTCTTAGATATTTTTACCTGTGGTGATTTAGATGTCGTACCCTTTGGTGAAGTATTAGAAACACTCTGGCGACCGAAATGGGTTTCCAAGCAATTGCACGAAAGATCCGATCCGGCGATCGTTCAAGCGTCGCAGTTGCCATTAATGCTGAGAAAGTGAGTCGGAAATAGTAGTGGCGCACAGCCGTGCGCCACTACAAAAATAGACATCAGGAGTCCATCAAACATGAGTCTAGAATTTAGTAGCTGGCTGAGCGATCAGACAACCTCAGATGAAATTCGCCTGTTGCGGCGAGTTGGAGGTATGGAGGCTAAATCGACTCAATTTCAAACGATGGAATTTGCCAAAACAGCAGCTTTCGGTGACGTGCTGGTGTTGGATGATACGATTCAATCGGCTGAGGTCGATGAGTATCTATATCATGAGGCGTTGGTACAGCCAGCAATGGTGATTCATCCCGATCCGCAACGGGTATTAATTATTGGTGGCGGGGAAGGTGCAACACCGCGAGAAGTTTTGAAGCATCCCAACGTCAAATCTTTGGTGATGGTGGATTTAGATCGAGAATTGGTGGAATTCTGTCAGCAAAAACTTCCTTCTTGGCATCAAGGTGCTTTTAGCGATTCGCGATTGGAATTGTTACATACTGATGGTCGCGCATATTTGGCACAGCAAGAAGCTAAGTTTGATGTAATTATCCTTGATATTACTGATGCTTTAGAAGAGGGACCCGCGATCGCACTTTATACCAAACAGTTTTATTTCCTTTGTCAGCAGCGACTCTCAGAATCGGGGGTAATGGTAGTCCAAGGATTTTCTCTTTCGCCTCTGAAATGGACGGAACACGCTACAATTCGGCGGACTATTCATAGTGTCTTTCCTATCGTCCGCAGCTATTCTATATTTATTCCCTCTTTTGCTTGTACGTGGGGATTTATTATTGCTACCAATAATATTGACCCTGCTAATTTGAGTCATGGTGAGATCGAGCAGAGGATAGGCGAGCGCAATTTAGCTAACAAGCTCAAAGCATACGATGCTGTGAGTCATACAGGTATGTTTGGCTTACCAAAAGATTTACGGCTTAAATTAGCACAGCCTGGAAATGTTTTGGAAGATGGTAAACCTCTAGTTTTTGAGTAGAAATAAATCGTTAGCTAACACTTTATGTTAGTAAGAATTTCATCAGAATCGTAGATGAAAATATGCATAAAGGCAGGAGTCCTTGTAACGATCGCTACTCCGTTTCCTAGGACTAACTGAGATATTTTTTATACCCAATTGGCAATCCGTGCAGAGATTTACAGTAATTATTTTTTCTAACTAAGATTTAAGCAATTCTTTGTGCAAAGAAGAGTAAAATTAAGCTTTTCTCTATGGCAATTAGCACGATCGCCGATGCATAATAACTACTTAAACCTCCAACAGCAGCTACTCAGGACTAATTTTCGACTGTTTTTTGCTTCAGACTTTTGGATTTTCGATTCAAACAAGGATTCATTTTAAAAAATCTCAAGTTTGACTGCATAATCAAAAATTTTCTTTACAAATTGCAATTATTAGCGCGCTCGACTTTAAATGAAATAGCATTGGTTGAATTGAGCTTGACGACTTGTTTTTAATCGAATTTAATGAAGAGGCATCAGGTAGCTATTGAAGTTAAAATTTTCAAGTCAACAGCAAAAATTAAAAACTATGTACTTTTTTATTACTTTTATCAGTTGATGCTAGAGGCTAGGGTTATGTTGCAATTTACTGGGAAGAGAAAATGAGTCCTAGAAAAATATCACTCTTGCAGTCAGTAGCAACCATTTTAGCTGTACAGTCTCGCTCATCTCGTCAGCAGCATACTCAACCTCACTGCTTGCAAGTCGTGCAGAAACGAGGTGAGATTGTTAAATTGCTTGCCAAGTCCAGTCAACCATTGCTGCTTATGCCATCTTATGACGCTGCGTAAAAAGACATTAATCATTACTGGCATGACGCTATTCAGTCTATTTGTAGCGCTGTATAGCACTTCCAAAACAATTTTATTAGATGGGTTTACCCAAGTGGAAGAACAGGATGCCGATCGAAATGTCCGCCGCATCGTACAAGCATACAATGATGAGCTGAACAAATTAAACATCATGAATGGCGACGAGGCAGAGTGGGACGGCACTTATACCGATATTGAAACTGGCAATCTTGAATATTTTCAAAACGCATTTAACTATGCTTCGCTCGTAAGATCGAATCTCGATCTAATTATGTATATCCGTCGCCGCGATCGACGGATAGTTTATAATGGCTTCATCACGCCCTATACAAAACAGGCTTTACCAGTACCAAAAAGCCTACAGAAATACTTCCAACAACCAGAATTTCTACTACAACCAGATAATGACGAGCGACAGCAAATGGGGCTGTTGCAGCTACCTGAAGGACTGATGTTGATTGCCGTGCGGCAAATTTTAACTAGTGAAGGCAAAGGTCCCAATCGCGGCATTCTCGTCATGGGACGCTATCTGGATGTCAAGCAGCTAGCAGCAAAGACTCACTTCGATATTGCCTTAGAGCGATTAGACCATCCGCCCATACCCTTAGACTTCCAAAGAGCAGAGCAAACTTTAATTAAAGACAAGCAAGTCTTCGTGCGATCGCTAAATGAAAGTACGATTGCTGGCTACGCGATGCTGCGAAATATGGAAGGGAATCCAGCCGCAATCTTGCGCGTAAATTTACCAAGGCAGATCTACCAACGCGGACAACTCAGCGTTCGTTATCTCGTGTGGTTGTTGTTGTTGGTTGGTTTGGTCTTTAGCGTCACGACTTTACTGCTATTAGAAAAATTAGTCCTGTCGCGCATAGCGCGTTTAAGCAGCGATGTCAGCCGAATCGGTGCTAGTAGTGACCTGCGTTCCCGCGTTGAAATACCTGGTAACGACGAATTAGCCTGTCTAGCCAGTACGATTAATTGGATGCTAACTCAGCTGAACCAATCTCAAGCGGCACTACTGAAAAGTGAAGAACGCTATCGCGTATTTCTCGCCCAAAGCTCCGAAGGTATTTGGCGTTGTGAATTAGAGCGACCAGTAGCAATTCAAGCTGCTCTAGAGATACAAGTCAATGACTTTTACCAGCACGGCTATCTCGCAGAATGCAACGAAGTCTTGGCACGTATGTTCGGTTACGCCAGTGTAGGTGAGATGTTAGGAGCTAGGATCGGTGAATTTTTACCCAAGTCCATTCCCGCTAATATAGAGTTTTTTCGCGCCTTCATCAGTTCTGGCTATCGCCTGGTAGATGCTGAATTGTGCGAGTTCGATCGCCACGGTAATCTCCACTACTTTCTCAACAATCTCATCGGTATTGTCGAAAATGGCTACCTAGTGCGAGTTTGGGGCGTACAACACGACATCACCGCCCGCAAACAAGCAGAAGAAGCCCTCGTCAGGGCAAAAATCGCTGAAGCTGCCAACTTAGAACTAACGCGAGAAATTAACGAGCGCAAGCGGATCGAACTTGCTCTCTCGCGTGAAAAAGAACTAGCACAAGTGACGTTACACTCAATTGGCGATGCCGTCATTACCACAGATGCAGAGGGTTACGTTCAATCGCTCAATCCTGTAGCAGAAAAACTCACCCGTTGGGATGGCGAACAAGCTAGAGGACTACCCCTCGATTGTGTCTTCAAGATCGTCAATGAAATTACGCGGGAGACATTAGACAATCCCGTAGAGCGAGTTTTAGATGAAAGTCGGATTGTCAAATCCTCATACAACACCTTGTTAATCGGACGGGATGGGACGGAATTCGCGATCGATCACTCAGCTGCACCGATTTATGCTAGCGATCGCCAACTGATCGGTAGCATTTTAGTGTTTCGCGACATCACTCAAGCCAACACGATGGCGAGACAACTAGCATGGCAAGCCAGCCACGACCCCTTAACCGAACTCTACAACCGACGAGAATTTGAGAAACGCTTGGCTACCGCCGTCCACAGCGCCCAAAATGGCAGCATCCAGCACGTCCTCTGTTACCTCGATCTCGATCAATTCAAAATTATCAACGATACTTGCGGACATGCAGCCGGAGATATGCTGCTGCGTCATATTAGCAGCTTGCTACCGACTCAATTACGTAAAACCGATACTCTAGCCCGCTTAGGTGGAGATGAATTTGGCATCCTGCTCTACTCGTGTCCTTTAGAACAAGCAACTCAGATTGCTAGCCTGCTGCGGCAGCAAATCAACGACTATCGCTTCGTTTGGCAAGACAAAACCTTTACCGTTGGTGTCAGCATTGGTCTAGTAGAAATCAATATTAATACTCCTAGTGTTGCTAGCGTCTTAAGTGCTGCCGATGCTGCTTGCTACGTTGCCAAAAACAAAGGGCGTAACCGCGTCCACGTCTACCAACTCGACGACACCGAACTTGCCATTCAACAAGGAGAAATGCAATGGGTGACGCGCCTACCTCAAGCATTGGAAGACAACCGCTTTCGCTTATTCTATCAGCCCATTGCCGCGATCGCTCCGACCAGCGTTGGATTGCCACATCACTGTGAAGTGTTGCTGCGGCTGGAGGATGAGACGGGAAAATTAGTCTCGCCGATGGCATTTATTCCTGCTGCCGAACGCTACCATTTAATGCACCGGATCGATCGCTGGGTGATTCAAACTTTGTTTCGTCACTTAATGCTGTCCTCAACTGCTCGTCTGCCTCATGTTTATGCAGTTAATCTATCTGGTGCAACGCTAAATGACGAACAGTTTATTTCTTTTGTTCAAGAGCAATTTGCTCTCACAGAGATTTGTCCCCAGTTAATTTGTTTTGAAGTTACGGAAACTGTAGCCATTACGAATTTAGCGAAAGCCGCAGCCGTAATGCGCCAACTCAAAGCGCTAGGCTGTAGCTTTGCCCTAGACGACTTTGGTAGCGCCATGTCTAGCTTTGCCTATCTGAAAAATTTACCTGTAGATTATTTAAAGATCGATGGGGTATTTGTACGGGAAATTGTCTCTGACCCGATCGCTGCTGAAATGGTAGCAGCGATCGCTAAAATTGCTAGCGTTATGGGTATTCAGACCATCGCTGAATTTGTGGAAGATGAGTTTATTTTAGACAAGCTGCGCCAATTAGGAGTTGATTACGCTCAAGGTTATGGCATTTCTCAACCGAAAGCGCTCACGCTCAATCCCCCTGTGACACGGTTGCATAGTCAGCTGGGGTATTGCAGTTAAATAATATCGAAGGCTCGAAATGGGATAGGGGTTGAACCGGATGTTGCGCCAACCACCGCTGAAAAGAGCGCCCACCCTGCTCGATATACTCTTCCAGGGTAGTAAGGCAACTGCGACGATAGAAACCGCACAAAGGCTCCCAGCCTTTAGGATGGCGTGGGAGTAGCGCGATCGCCTCCTTCGGCATTTCTGCCAGTTCGCGCGCCCAATCTTGCAACACTTCCAACTGCAAGCAAGGCAAATCGCACGCCAGTAACAGCACCCACTCCGTTTGTACGTGAATTAATCCTTGGGCAAAGCCCGTTAAAGGGCTATTGGTAATTGGTGAGTTGCTGGCGGCTAGTGACTGGTGACTAGAATTGCTTCCTTGTCCCCCTTGTCCCCTTGTCCCCTTGTCCCCTGTCCCCTGCTCCCTGCTCCCCTCCCTGCTCTCTAATAAACTCACACCCAACAGGAAGCAAATGCTGATAGCGCTCTTGCCAAGGAGTTACAACGTAGACGCGATCGCATAGTGCAATTGCTACTTCGCACACTTTTTGCAACAACGGTACGCCATCAACTGGAAGTAGAGCTTTATCCCGTCCCATCCGCGAACTTTTACCCCCTGCTAGAACGATGCTAGAAAGGGACGTTGGAAGTGGGAGTGGGAGATTGGGAGTCGGCAATTTACCTTTTAACTTTTGACTTTTAACTTTTGACTTTCACTCAGATTGCTAAATAGCGCCGTAAAAAACTCTCTAGCTTTTCCATTTTTAAATGATAGATTTCCTCTAACTGAGTAATTTCTTCGCGAGTGCAGAAAAATTCGTTGTCTAGTAAAGTGCGGAAAGTGCCTAAAGCTTTTTGCAAGGAAGGATTAAACAAACCCGTTACAGTTCTAAATCCGTCTACCGCAAGTAAGGGAGGATTAATAATAATTGGCTCGATATTGAAAATCTTACCGAGAATGTGCGGTACATCTTGCCGTTGTAATATTTCCGCTCCTCCAACCGAGAAAGTTCGGTTACGCGCTTCTGGAAGCATGAATGAGTTAACAATCATTTGTGCTAAATCGTCAGTACTAACAATAGAAGTGCGGTTTTTGCCATCACCAACTAGTAAATAAATTCCTGTTTGCCGAAATCTTTCTGCCAATGGTAGGAGGTTAGAGGCAAGTCCGGCTGGACGCAAAATTGTATAATTAATTCCGCTTGCTTGCAAATACTTTTCTACAGCACGCTTTGCTTTGAATACTGGTGCATCTTCATAACCGCGATCTGCTCCTAAGACAGAGATAAAAACAAAGTGCTGTACTTTCTGTTCTTTAGCTCGGTCGATCAACTCAATATTGGCATGGTAGTCTAGGGCGAAGGCATTGCCATCGGAACCGTGAGCGCTAACAATGTACTGTACTCCCTGACAAGCTTTTTGAATATCTCGATCGACTTGCAGATCGCCGATAAAGATTTCTGCGCCTCGATGTTCTAACTCACTATAGCGAGATAGCAGACGCACAAAAGCACGCACGGGCATTCCCCGTTCTCGGAGCGATCGCACCACCCTCCTGCCAATTCCTCCTGTTGCTCCCGTAACCAAAAACATGTTGCTAACTCCCTAGAGGATAAAATGTACGCTTGAGGCAAGTCACAAATTCTCTAGTACCTCATTCATGTTAATCACTACAACAGGAATTAGGGGGAAATTTATTCTTTCGGGTGAAAGTTTTCCGTTCGAGCAATTTAAGCAATTTATTTTATAGCTGATGTCAGCAAGTCAAAAGTTTCGTATGGGTGGGTTTATTTTTAAAGAGCGCATAACTCAGGTGAGATTTATTGTTTAAATGTGCGATCGCACAGCCAATGAGTTTAATTGGATTAACTCAAGCATTTTACTCAGCGACCGCAATAAATAGCAAAAAACGGGCGATCGCAACTCACCCGTTATCAGTTGTCAGTGAAGAGTGAAGAGTGAAGAGTGACTAGAGCCAAAACTAAGAATCTAGCCACTAGCCACCAGCCACGCATGACTTACTCTATTGGCTATTCACCGATAATTTCTGGTTGAGTCAACTCGTCAGACATCTCAATGATGGCGCGGATGACTGGTTTCATCATCGGATCGTCTACATTATCAAAATCTTCATAACGGCGACGTTTAGCACGGTTGGCGACTTGGACGGTAATTCGATAGCGGTTCGATGCTGCGTCGATCAGCTCCTCCGCACGGTGCATAATTTGAGATTGGGTTGTCTCGAACTTAGAACGCTTCAGCATGGCAATTGGTCGTTGAAGATAACTCCCATTGTAAGTCACTTAACCAAAGCAACCGCTCGCATATTCTTTGGTAAAGTCTTGCTTGAGGCTGTTGAAAATATCTTCTGTGGCATCGTATTCAACTAGGTAGCCAAACATACATCCCGCTGGAGTGCCTCTTCTTAACTTCTGCTGTCTGCCTAACTTCTTACACTAGCTCACCTTCAGCTTGCTATGGCAATAACTTAATCTGTAATTGGGGACCGGATTTAGCCAGTCGAATCACCGTACCATTTATGACTGAAATCGATTCTGTAATTGGTTGACCATCTATATAAGTGCCATTTGCGCCTAAATTCACTAACTGCCATTGTCCCCTTGTCGCATGTAATTCGGCATGGTAGCGAGAAACAACAGCACTGTATAGAATTACCTGATTGTCTGTTGCCCGTCCGACGCGGACAACAGATTCAGTTTCAAACGTCCAATTTTGGACGGGAGTACCATTTTGAGGATGTAGCAGAGTAATTGTAATCACTTTAGCCAGATCGAGAATAAGCTACAAGTAGCTATGAAAGTTGAAACAGAAAAGTTACTAAGTCTCCCTTACCTAAAGCAATGCGATCGCCCATCCGCAAACGGTGACGATTACCTGGTAAAAGGGGCATATTGTTGATGTAAGTTCCGTTGGAACTGCCCACATCTTCTATGTAGTAAGCATCTCCTTCAATGCGAATGTCGGCATGAATGCGCGAGACGATTTCGGAATTAGGAAACCCAGCCACATCAACATCTGGAGGAATGCGATCGTTAGGCTTACCAATATGCACCACAGAAAGAGTTGGTGGCAGCTCGATGAGAGTATTGGTCTGGACGTGAAAGAGCTTGGCAATCTGCTGCTGCAATTGGGTTTTGGAACTCGAAACCACGGGCATTGCTGGCATGGGAGTGGGTTGAGATACTGCTGGCGGTGGTGGTGTTGGTGTTGGCGGTGTGAATGGTGCTGGCGGGGGAGGAGGGTTAATACTGCTACTCTTACGAGATTCTGCGATTGGTTCTGGCTCTGGAGTCGGCGCTGGTGGTATTATCGGTTCTGGCTCTGGAGTCGGTGATAGATCGCGATGAATAATTTCCACTACAGGTGCAGGTGATTCTAGCTCTATAGCTGGCTCGACTCTGGGTTCCTCGACTTTGGGTTCCTCGACTTTGGGTTCCTCGACTCTGGGTTCCTCGACAATCGGTTCTGGAACAGCCAAGTTTGGTTGAGTCGGTGGTAGATCACCAAGATCTAGCGGCGTTCCTTCGGCGACAGTTGCTAAGTCAGCACTGAGATCGTAGCCACATTGTCCGCAGAACCTTGCATCAGTTTGTACGGGTGCGCCACAGTTAGGACAACTAGTAGTAGCTGGTAGAGGCGTGTAGCAAGCTTCGCAGGCTTGCGCCCCTTCTGGGTTGAGGTGATTGCAATTAGGGCAAACGATCATGAAGTCAATCCCTGTGAACAGTTTTTGATTTTAAGCGCTACTCTTCGGGTAATTGCAAGCCTTGTCCGGCTGCTCGATCCAACAACCACCAAAGTTCTCCTTGGGGTTGAACGAACCGTGCAGGATAGGTATAATCGTCCGCTACGGATGCAAATACCTGTGCTAATGCCGCTTGCTTGTTCGCACCAGAAACTAAAAATATGGTGCAACGAGCTTGGTTGATAGTAGGGATAGTAAATGTGATCCGAGGCTGTCCATCTTTGTTCCCAACTGTAACTATGCGATCGCATACTTGTAAAGCCGCAGTATGAGGAAACAAGGACGCTGTGTGTCCATCATCTCCCATCCCCAATAAATTTACATCCAAAGCGGGAAATTCACCCGATTTTAGTTGAAAAAACTCTTTAAGATGGGTTTCGTATTGAAGGGCAGCGTCAGCAGGATCGGCTGCATTGGTGGGCATGGGGTGGATATTCTCGGCAGGAATCTTGACTTTATCTAACCAAGCTTGTCGTGCCATCCGCTGATTGCTATCTGGGCTATCGGGAGGAACGTATCGTTCGTCACCCCAAAAAACGTGAACTTTCTCCCAAGGTAATGCTTGGGCAGCGATCGCTTCATAGAGAGGTTTAGGCGTGCTACCACCCGATAAGGCGATGGTACACAGTCCCCGTGCTTGAATGGCGTTGTGCTTTTGGGCGAGGGTGAGTTCGAGCGATCGCTGGACTAGCGCCGCTAGATCTGGTAAGACTTCAACTTTTTTGTGCATTGTTATAGCAGTGTTATAGCAGTGCAATTTATACTCTCAGTTAAAATGTACCGAAGCTGTTACATTTTACAAGGGGCTAGGGGCTAGGGGCTAGGGGCTGGAGGAAGAGAGCTGAGGGAGAGCAGGGAGCAGGGAGCAGGGGGACAAGGGGGACAAGGGAGAGAAGAGAGCTGAGGAAGCTGGGGAAGCTGAGGGAGCTGAGGGAGAAAAACCACGCACCACTGATAACTGACAACTGATAGCTGATAACTGACAACTGATAACTGATAACTGATAACTGTAAAGTTTTGTTTTGTGAACGCTACTAGAATTATCCGAGAAAGTTTAATTATTTTCACCCGCTACCCCGAACCAGGGAAGACAAAAACAAGACTGATTCCAGCTTTAGGTGCAGAAAAAGCAGCTTTATTGCATCGCCAGATGACCGAGCATACCCTGACGCAGGTGAAGCGACTGCAAGTACAACGTTCTGTCAGGGTAGAAGTTTGTTTTGCTGGTGGAAACTCAAATTTGATGATGCAGTGGTTGGGAAATGACTTAATTTATACAGTCCAAGGAGAGGGAGATCTCGGGACTCGCATGGCGCGATCGCTTGCCACTACATTTCACGATGGTGCTGACTATGCTGCGATCGTCGGCACTGACTGCCCTGGATTAAATGCAGAGTCGATCGCAGCAGCTTTTGACCAGTTGCATCGGGTTTGCGATCTCGTTCTTGGTCCAGCTGTCGATGGCGGTTACTATTTACTCGGTCTACGCCGCTTTATTCCAGAGTTATTTGTCGGGGTGAATTGGGGATCTCCTGAAGTCTTGTCTCAAACAGTTGCGATCGCCAAACGGTTGAATTTATCTATTGCTTACTTACCCCAACTACCAGATGTCGATCGCCCAGAAGATCTGTATATTTGGGAGCAGAGATCGCCGTGAAAGGAACAGGGAAGCAATTCAAAATTCAAAATTCCCCGACTCCCGACTCCCGACTCCCGACTCCCGATTCCCGATTCGAGGAAGAGAAGATTTCGATTATTATTCCGGCGGTGAATGAAGCGCGGGTGATTGAAACAACTTTAGCTAGCACGCAAACAGGGACAAATGTAGAAGTTATTGTTGTGGACGGTGGCAGCCAAGATGATACTGTGGCGATCGCATCTGGTTGGGGAGCAAAAGTGTTGTCTATTCCTAGAGGACGCGCCAAACAAATGAATTTTGGTGCAGCCACAGCAACAGGGGAAATTTTACTTTTTCTCCATGCCGATACTCGTCTACCGCTTGGATTTGATGCGATGGTACGGGCTGCACTGGTTAAACCTAGTGCGATCGCGGGAGCTTTTCGTTTAAGAATTGATTCGCCTTTAAGTAGCTTGCGGTTAATTGAATGGGGAGTCAATTGGCGCTCGCGTCTCCTGCAAATGCCTTACGGCGACCAAGCTATTTTTTTAAGATCGTCTGTATTTCATCAGTTGGGCAACTTTCCCGATTTACCAATGATGGAGGACTTTGAATTGATGCGCCAATTGAGACGCAGAGGGCGTATCGTTATACTGCCTACATTCGTGCTTACCTCCCCCCGCCGTTGGCTCAAACAAGGCGTTTGCCAAACTACACTCAAAAACCAGATCGCAGTTATTTCTTATTTATCAGGCGTTTCACCTAACAAAATTGCCGCTTGGTATCGTGGAAAAGTTAGTAGTTGACAGGTGACGGTCAACTGTCACCTGTCAACTAATTACACAGTTGTCACCGCGTATTTAGCTAACTGAAGCAACCGCTGTCGCAGGGTTTCCAATCCCAAACGGTTCTCAGCGGAAATAAATACTGCTTGGGGAAACTCAGATTGCGCCAGTGCGAGAGTGTCGCTATCAGCTCGATCGATTTTGTTGAGTGCCAACAGAATTGGACCCGGGGTAACGGGCATTTCTGATAAGATGCCCATCACAGCACGAATTTGACTTTGCCAAGCCGGATGGGATAAATCTACTACGTGCAGTAAAGCATCGGCTTCCGTCACTTCTTCTAATGTTGCCCGAAAAGCATCCATCAGCGATGCAGGTAGTTCGTGAATGAACCCTACTGTATCTGTCAAGACAATCTCTTGCGGTGTACCTGTCTCTGTATCTGCGATCGCTAGACGGCGTGTCGTCGGGTCGAGGGTAGCAAATAGCTGGTCGGCAGTATAGACTTCAGCATTTGTTAAAGCATTTAGCAATGTCGATTTACCAGCATTGGTATAGCCAACTAAGGCGATTGAGGGGACTTCTTGGTGTTGGCGCTGTTGACGTAAGCGCGATCGATGAGCTTGGAGCTGGTTGACTTCTTGTTGCAGTCGTGATATACGACGACTAATTGCCCGTCGTTCAGTTTCTAATTTTGTTTCCCCAGGACCGCGAGTTCCAATTCCACCACCCAATCGAGACATGGCTTGACCTCTACCCGTCAGACGGGGCAGCATGTATTCTAATTGGGCTAGCTCAACTTGTAATTTACCCGCTCGTGACTGGGCGCGTTGGGCAAAGATATCTAAAATCACTTCGGTGCGATCGACCACTCTAATGCCAATTTGCGTTTCTAGGTTACGCACTTGGGCGGGAGAAAGATCGCGATCGAAGACAATCAAGTTTGCTCCCAAAGTTTGAGCTGTGAGCGCAATTTCTTGCACTTTTCCCGCACCCACGACTGTTTGAGGATGAATGTGAGGGCGTTTTTGTTGTACTACCTGCAACACCTCACCGCCAGCCGTTTCTACCAAACGTCCCAATTCTGCCAAACGGTCTTGAAATTCTCGCGCCGCTGCGTTATCCGTTACTACTCCAACTAGTAAAACGCGATCGCGGTCTGTATCGACTTGTTGACCGATAAATTCTCGTCCGAACTCCGCTTCTAATCCTTCTACCAAATCGAGAAAATCTTGTTTGGTGAGGCTGTCTAAGCTTAGAGGTGGGGATATGCTCCAAGCCGTTTGGGGAGTCGGGAGTAGGGAGTCGGGAGTGAGGACAACAGACTCTAGGTTGGTGCTGGGTACTAGATGGGACAGGTATGCTTCTTTCACGTATCCGGTGACTCCACCACCCCGCTTTTCAAAGCCAGCGCTGGTAATGTTGAGCGTTACCAATGCATCTAGCCTTTGTAATGCCATTGATGTCAGTGCAGCTTCATTTGGCGGCTCTGGTTTGAGCTGTGTAGCAATGCAGCGAATACCGCTGAGTCGTTCTGCACCGTATCGGGGCAATTCTAAAGGCGGGATTTGAGTTTGTCTGGGTGTCCCTACTCCCACTCTGATCGCTTGTCCGCGACGGTTAATATAAACGCAGACGGGCTGGTTAATGTCGCTACTAATTGCCGCTAACCTTTGGGCAAATTCAGGCGTAGTGAGGCGATCGCCTGGTAAGCGTTGATGGTACAGTCTAGCAAGTTGCTTTAATTGGCTAGACTTTAGACCCTGTAAGTTTCCGTAGATAGTCTCGATAGGCTTTTTTATCCTCTAAGTGCTTCATTACTATTCTACAAAAAAGGGAGTAGTGACCAGTGACCAGTTATCAGTGACCAGTTATCAGTTAATTTCAACTTACGACTTACGTCGCCATTGTCTTACAGATGTTTGCAACTGCGATGTCAGCCAACGGTCATATTGAGAATATATAGGTAATCGGGGTACGAGTTGCCATCCTGCGGGTTCTAGAATTTTGATTAATTTTGGTGCAGAAAGATGGGGATAATCGGGGTTAACTTCATCTTTAGGACTAATTCCGCCTAAATCTCTAGCACCAGCTTCTATACAGGCTAACAGCCATTGAGGATCTAGCACTAAATTAGGGGGAATTTGAATTGTCATATCTAAAGGTAAAATTTCCCTAGCTTTGCTAATAACTTCTGGCATTTGATGCGGGTTAAAAGCTGGTGCAGCGAAGCTTTGCTGGCTACCAGGACTGTGAGGCTGCAATATGACTTCTTGTATATGTCCCCAGCGTCGCTGTAGTGTGGCGATCGCCTCTAATGTATCCCACCAATCTGTTTCGGTTTCTCCTATTCCTAGTAATAACCCAGTCGTAAACGGAATCTGTAATTTTCCCGCCCATTCTAATTGTTGCAATCTCAATTGGGGAATTTTACTAGGTGCGTGTCGATGTACTGTTTGTAACAATTCTGGTGTCAATTGTTCCAACATCAATCCCATTGAAACATTGACAGTTTTAAGGCGTTCCATCTCCGCAAAACTTAATGGTCCGGCATTGGTATGGGGTAAAAAACCCAGTTCTAAAGCAAGTTGGCACAACTGGTAAATTCTTTCAAACCAAGCATTTCGATGGGGCGATCGCGGATGTACTTCACCGCTTAAAATCAAGATTTCGCATACGTCTTGCTTTTGCAGTCCCCTCAGAATCTTGGCTGCTGATTCTAATGTCATCCAAGCACTTTGACCGGGATCGGTACGAAAGTTGCAGTAACTACAGCGATTAAAGCATTCGTAAGTTGGAACTAAGGTATAAGCAGGGCTATAGGTGACAGTACCAGTCATAATTAGTTATCAGGGAGCAGGGGGAAGAGAGAGTCGCGGAGCGATCGGGAGCGATCGGGAGCTGAGGGAGAGAACAGAGCAATTACCAATTTTTGATTAACATTTCTTAATTAAAATATTTATACTCATTTTTACATTTAGATACAATCAATCCGTAGAACTTGATGTAAAGAAGAGTTAAAAATTCTTCAGTCGATTAAATAAAAGTTTACAAAAATTGGAGTTATTACTGTAATTTGCCATTCTCGCTCTTTCGTTACCGAAAAAACAAAAATTAAACTAAAAAACCCTTTACAAAAATCAATTCCTAACGTTAATCTTCAATACAGGTGGTAAACATACTGCCTAGAATTTAATTATCAGTTCATTAACAGTTCAAACCAGCAATTATAGAACTATGACAACCACATTACAGCGCGAGCGCAGCTCCAGCCTGTGGGATCGGTTCTGCAACTGGATCACCAGCACTGAAAACCGCATTTATGTAGGTTGGTTCGGTGTATTGATGATTCCTACGTTGCTATCCGCTACCATCTGTTTCATCATTGCTTTTATTGCTGCTCCTCCAGTAGACATTGATGGCATCCGCGAACCAGTAGCAGGTTCGTTAATCTACGGCAACAACATCATCTCTGGTGCAGTTGTGCCTTCTTCTAACGCGATCGGTTTACACTTCTATCCGATCTGGGAAGCTGCTTCTTTAGATGAGTGGCTTTACAACGGTGGTCCTTACCAGTTGGTAATCTTCCACTTCTTGATCGGTTGTTTCTGCTACATGGGTCGTCAGTGGGAGTTGTCCTACCGCCTGGGTATGCGCCCTTGGATCTGCGTAGCTTACAGCGCTCCTTTGGCTTCCGCTACCGCAGTATTCTTAATCTACCCGCTCGGACAAGGCTCTTTCTCTGATGGTATGCCTTTGGGGATCAGCGGAACTTTCAACTTCATGTTGGTGTTCCAAGCCGAACACAATATCCTGATGCACCCCTTCCACCAGTTAGGTGTAGCAGCTGTATTTGGTGGTTCTCTGTTCTGCGCGATGCACGGTTCTCTCGTTACCTCTTCTCTGGTACGCGAAACCACCGAAACCGAATCTCAAAACTACGGTTACAAATTCGGACAAGAAGGAGAAACCTACAACATCGTTGCAGCTCACGGCTACTTCGGTCGTCTAATCTTCCAATACGCTTCCTTCAATAACAGCCGTTCCTTGCACTTCTTCTTGGGTGCTTGGCCCGTCGTCGGTATCTGGTTCACTGCATTAGGGATCAGCACCATGGCGTTCAACCTCAACGGCTTCAACTTCAACCAATCTATTCTTGATTCCCAAGGTCGTGTAGTCAACACCTGGGCTGACGTACTCAACCGCGCTAACCTGGGTATGGAAGTAATGCACGAGCGCAACGCTCACAACTTCCCACTCGATTTAGCTAGTGGTGAAGCTACTCCTGTTGCTTTAACCGCTCCTGCAATCAACGGTTAATTCAATAGCTAATAGCTGAGATGCGATCGCTCGCGTCTCTCCATAAAGGTAAAAAGCGCCTTTCAGAGTTGAGGGGTGCTTTTTATTTGTGTATCAGGGAGTGAGGGGCAGAGGAACAGGCGATTTCTATCTCCTCAAGCTCCAGTTGTGCGGTTGTTTTAGTGCCTCTACTTTACCTTGGGCAATCAGCCAACTAGCAGTTCGAGTTCTAAAGCGTGCGACAAATATATCTTCTCCAGGTTTGGCATAGACTCCTTGAAATTCATCTCCTTTAACTTTGGCGGGTTTACTAGCACAGTAAGTCATCTCTCCTTCAATATTTACGACAACAGCATTGTCTATCTCATAGTCATCAGGGAGTACAAAAATAGCATAGACTTGATGCCGACCTTTCCAGGGTCTGACGACGACTTTTTCGGGATGTATGCGATCGCTCTTGGTATCAGATCTCGTCAAGGCTTCGCGCGGACATCGCGATACCTCGTCAGGCTTTCTTGGTAGAATCGAGCCGTTCAATAGGGCTATTGCAGCTGCGATGAAAGTCAATGCTGCTAGAGAAAAAATAATTCGCTTCACTGTCGCTAAATTTGGCTCTGAAATGTAATGCCTCGCTCTTTTAAGTAACCGTTACCAGACGGCGATAAATTGTGGCTAAAGCATCGGTATTGCCAACATTCCCAGGAAATAAAACTACGGGTAGATTAGGAAATTGCGGATGATCGACTGGTGTGCGTACCATCGAGCAACCAGCTAAAATTTGTCCCAACAAGCGGGCAGAAGTCAGGGCGAGTCCGTCACTTAAAACATCGTTGGAAGTGATTCCACCCTTGCTAATTAAAAACCCAATATCTGACGGTAAACCCTTGACTATATCCATCAACAGAGCTGAAACATCCGCGCCAAATTGCAGGCGAGTTTGCATGTCTGGAAAGACTAATTCTTTACGGCTAGTATAAACAACTGGAGTTTTGCCAGAGTTGTGAACAGAATTA
Source organism: Chroococcidiopsis sp. SAG 2025 (assembly GCF_032860985.1). Taxonomy (GTDB): domain Bacteria; phylum Cyanobacteriota; class Cyanobacteriia; order Cyanobacteriales; family Chroococcidiopsidaceae; genus Chroococcidiopsis. The sequence goes on along the minus strand of NZ_JAOCNC010000001.1, from coordinate 4,996,429 downwards.
ATCTTTGCTAAAGTGCGATCGCGTAATTGGTGTTTTTGGGTTGTCGAATCTTCTAACAAATGAGCTACATCGACTTCAATACCGACAATATCCGGTTCTTGCAGCAACCTTTCTAACTGTTGAGTTGTCTTCTTGACATGAGAACCAACGATGACTGCACCTGGCTTTCCACCCCGTACATATCGAGACATCGCTTCAGCAGGAACCGGTTGAGTTGGTAGAGCTGCTAAAGCCGTCAATAAGCTAGCTGCACTGCGAAACAAAAAGCGCTTTCCCTGGCTAGCGGCGTTGAGGACGTTGGTAGCAAAGCGATTGAGATCGTCTTGCGTCTCTGCATCAACGACAACGCATCGATTTTCCTGGAGCTGCATTAACCTTTCTAAAGTGGAGAAATTATTCGTAATATCTGTACCACTGCGAATCTCTGAGAGTAAAAACCTTTCTACTGAAAGTGCGGGAATGCGTCCTTTGGTTTTCTCTTCCACATAGTCGGGTAAATAACTGTATGTATAACCAAAGACAGAATCGCGAGCAAATTCGGTTTCATGAACTGGAGTGGGAACGCCATCCACAATTAAGTAATGCACGCTATCGCGGGTGACTCGTCCGCCTTCAAAGAAAGCTGGAACTAGAAAATGCGCGTCAAAAGGTCCCAGTTCTTCAGCGATCGCATCGGTTTCAATCGGGTAATGTCCCCGTAATGTAGAATCAGAACGACTGACGATGAGAAAATCTGCAATTTCCTCCGCTGCCAAAGCTAGTTTTAAATTGTGGCAGACTTCCTTAGTCACAGTTGCAGCTTTATCGGGAGGTAGCGATCGCGTATTTGTCAGCACGAAGAAAATTGGTGCGTCATCTTGCAACCCCAGCCGCAAAGTATCGACATCCCACTGCGTTAGCAACAAGCAACTGTGGACGGTTTGAGAGCCTGTAGGATCGTCATCGAGGACAATAATTTTCGGTTTGGTTGCCATGTTTGACGTTGAGCGCTGCCCTTGTTATTGTCTCATTTTTCAGTTATCAGTTATCAGTTATCAGTTATCCGTTAACCACCAAAACTAAATTCTGATTGAATCTGCCATTTTTTGCCGTCGTGTCGCAGTAGCGTTAAACAGCTAGCCGTAAACTCGAAGTAGAGTTGTCGCGGCTGAAATTCTTGCCATGCTAGGCGAAAGTTTTGTCTGGTTAAGTCTTTAAACCCCACCGTCATGTGGGGTGCAAAGGGACGAGTTTTGGATATGCGATCGACAATTCCTAATTGTGCTGCTAATTGCGCCATCAAATCGGCTTGTAAAGCCAGTAATTCAGCCGATCGCACCACGTCTATATATATTACGCGCGGAGGGAACGCTGCAAAACCATTGAGCGTAATTGGAATTGAGGCGCGCTCGCTAGCAAACTCCCACAAGCACTCTTCTAAAGCGAGTGTATTGGCATTTAACCACCTGAACGGAGGTTGCAAAGTTATGTGGGGTGGAGATTTTAGTGCGGCGCAGCTGTGATACTGCGTGGCAAAATATTGTTTAATCTGGGTGGCATAGTCTTGAATATCTAGTGGAGGTAGTAGAGCAACAAAGAATAAACTGGTTTCGGTATTCAAGGTTGTTTGAAATGCACTTTAAAGTTATGTAAAGTTAAAATTTTGGCGATCGCAGTTGAAAATACTAAATGTTACATATTCATATTTAAGTTTAGAAGTTTAGAGGATGAGCGTGAATGCCTTGGTTTGTCAAGATTGAAAAAGGCATAGTTGACAAAACTATTTTTGACCAACACGTACCTGCCCATAAAGCTTACGTTCGCGATTTAATCGACCGAGGACACCGAGCCAAAACTGGTTATTGGGGGTGTTTGGGTGGCGGAATGATGCTGTTTCAGGCAAACTCCATGACTGAGGCTGAAGCAATTGTGGCACAAGACCCACTCGTAAAATCTGGTTGCGTCAAATACGAACTATACGAATGGCGAATTGTCGTTGAATGATAACTAGTGGTTGGCTAACAGTTGACGGTTGATGGTTGTTGGCAAGATGTATTTTCACGGACCACGCACCACTCACCACGCACTAAAAACTGCTATGATAAAAAAGACTCGGATCTACGCGATCTCAACGCCCAAACCTTGTCAGAACCGGAAGGTAGCAGCAATACGGGATGCTTGTGATAGGCGTGGTCTCCGAGTCGCCTAGTTTATGGGAGCAATTGCAGCCATGCCTGGTTTAGGGGATATCGTGCAAAAAGCGTTTTATCTCGGCGTTGGATTAGCTTCTTATGCCAGCGAGAGGGCGACAGGTAAGCTAGCAGAACTGCGATCGCAAGCTCAAAAACTGGCAGATGAGCTAGTAGCGAAGGGTGAGATGACCGCTGATGAAGCAAAGCGGTATGTGGATGATTTGATGAGGCAAGCTCAACAGCCACCAACTGAAGTAGATGGTAGTAAAGCTTCTAGCGAACCGCGTCGGATTGAAATTCTGTCCGATGATGAAGAAAAACCCACAACCTCAACGACTCAAACTACTAGCGAAGGTAATGTAGACCAGTTACGGGAGCAAGTACAAAAACTGCAAGACGAACTCAGGCGGCTGCAACGGGAGTAGTCAAATTGGAATATATTACCCGTGAGTTTGTCAGTCATTAATTGATTAATATTTGTTTCGATTCGACTGCGATCGCCTTGAATAACCGTTCAAAATAGAATTTTTAGATCTATAAGTAAATAGATTGGACAGTAAGTGCTATCCAATTTTATTCAAACATCAAGATTGAGACTGCAACTAGAGTGGATCGCCCCCATAAGACTATGGAAAAGTGGCAAAAAGATTTCTTGGAATTAATCGAAACGGCAGTGGACGAAGTAGAACGGTTGTTTCTGGGAGTGACGACAACTGTGGAAACTCTGTTTGAGCTATCTGGAGAATTTTCCGAGCATCTACACAATACGATCGTTACCGAGGTCGAGCAATATCTAGCCGATTTAAATGACGATGTGGATCTCGATTCATATTGGCATCTGGATGACTTGATGGACCATTCGGAAATCTCTTTTCCTTATTCAGTCGAACCTACTCCACAACAACATCCCGCTTGTATGGGTTGCCAGCATTACCACGGACAAGTTTATGGTGGCAATCTCATGGTCTGTGCCATGCATCCCTACGGTTGGGACGATAGCAATTGCCCGGATTGGGAAGCAGAAGAGTTTGAGTTTTAAGTGTAATATTATATTACAAAGAACCCAAAATTTGAGTCAATCTTGAACTTTTCCCCCGATCTCACATCACAGTCAGCAGAAGAAATGTCAGTAGAGGAAATCAAGTACGGCGAACGCCAGATTGCCGAGGGAAAGCTTATTACATTTCCCAACCCACGGATCGGACGACGGTATGAGATTCACATTACTCTACCGGAATTTACCTGTAAGTGTCCTTTTTCTGGCTATCCTGATTTTGCCACGATTAACATTACATACGTCCCTGACGAACGGGTAGTAGAGCTAAAAGCCATTAAACTTTATATTAATAGCTATCGCGATCGCTACATTTCTCACGAAGAGAGCGTCAATCAGATTCTCGATGACTTTGTGGCAGCTTGCGATCCTTTAGAAGCGCATATCAAAGGTGATTTTGCTCCTCGTGGTAACGTACATACAGTTGTTGAGGTACACCACCACCAAACCCCAGAAGCGTTTTGAGTGTAGCAAAGCTTTCTAATACGCCTCTTGCTAAAAATCTTTCCGTAGAATCGAGAAAATAAAGTTAAATAATGTTACTTTTGATGCAGTTCTGTAACTGACTCATTCAGCTTGCCATGCGTGGATTTCGGTATTTTCTGGGAATAGCGATCGCCTTACTTGTCTTTGTCACCTTGCCTTTACCTGCTCAAGCTGCTAGTTCCGCAGCCATCCGAGCCTACGATGACGTGCAAGTTCAGACTAAAGATTATTCCGGTCAAAATTTAGTAAGAGCAGAGTTTAATAATACCAAACTTGCAGAGGCTAATTTTAGCAGCGCTGACTTGCGAGGGGCGGTTTTTAATAGTGCGGTTTTGCGTAAAGCTAACTTGCACGGCGTTGACTTCAGCTATGGTATTGCCTATCTCAGCGATTTATCAGCGGTAGATCTAAGCGATGCGATTTTGACATCAGCCATGATGTTGCGATCGAATTTTAAGGGAGCAAAAGTGACGGGTGCAGATTTTAGCGAAGCCGTGCTGGATCGAGAACAAGTCGTGCAGTTGTGCGAGTATGCTAGTGGGGTTAATCCCATCACCGGAGTTGATACCCGTGAATCTCTAGGGTGTTCCTAATAAGTTGGTAGAGAGATTCCATAGAATTTCTCTACAATTTAATCTCTTGTTTTTGGGTAATTTGGTCTAGAATTTCTAGCATTTCTCGTTCAAAAGCCACCTGCGCTCGATTGGTTCTGCCACCAACGTAAAAGTGACCGTCCTTTTCTAAAGCCCAGATTTGTGAGTGGGAAACATAACTCATCACAACTCCCAGCATCAGCAAGCCAAAACCTGCATAGACAATGGGGATTCCAGGGTCAGCTTTAATTTGCAAACCCGTACTACCAACCACCTCGACAATTCTCAGCGTCACACCGTTGACAGTGGTAGCCATTCCCGCCCGCAGAGTATCAACTAACTGACCTTTGGCATCATAAATCAATAGCGTTCCCTGTAAATCTTTTGCTAGCAGAGAAACGCCCTCACTTAAGTCTGTTTTCGTGGGAATCCAAGTTCCCCACAAACGACCGTTACCGTTGGTATTTAAAGCTGCCATTGGTAGCTGCAAGGTTGGACTATGATTAAACCGAATCCGAATTGCCGCAATACCCCAATCAGTCTGATAAAAAGTTACGCCTCGGTAGCGAAAAGGTTCGTTGACAAATATAGTCTTGCGTTTGACTTCTTGTCCCTGGCGATCGAGTGCAGATATATCGGAATAAAATTGGTTGATACTACCAGTAGGGGTGTAATCGATCCAAAAGCGATTGACTTTTAAAGCTAAATCTTTGGGAATTTGAGGTGCTGCTAGGGGACCAGCATCAATGATGTTACGTATTTGAAAGCTTTCACCACTAGGAACCATTTCTTGAGCCACAAAACCTGTCATGGCTCCCCAAATTGCCCCAGCTAAGATGATAACAATACCAATGTGAACGATAATCGGACCGATTCGTCCGGCAATACCTTTACGGGCATATAAGTTATTTTGTTCGCCCTGAAAGACACGGTAGCGCTTTTGTTGCAACAGTTGCGTGAGAGAGGAAAGAGAAGCGTTGTCGAGTTCTGCACTCAAAGCCAATTTTTGAAACTGGCGGGGTTGGTCGTATAATTTCCAATTACGAGCAGCTTTCAGAGCGGGTAACTGGCGGGTAAAGCTACAGGCTGTGAGGCTGGTAGCAAATAGAATCAGTAACGATAAAAACCACCACGTACGATATACGTGGTCTAAGCCTATAGTTAAGATAACTTTCCAACTCAGGAAACCGAATAAAGCTGGGTCTGTAGGATAGTTAGCTTTGTAAAACTCGATTGATTGTCCTTGTTCTATTACCGTACCGCTAGCGCTAAATAAGGCGATCGCTAATAATAAGACGATCGCCAATCGTAAATCTGTGAGGATGGGTAAGAGTTCTGCACGCAGAAATTTACCTAAATGCGATCGCGGTGTTGAATTAGTCGCAGAATTATCTAAAGTCATGTTGTGTATTATTTATTAATGGTCAATAGTTAATAGTCAATAGTTGATTGCAATTAACTATTGACTATTAACTATTAACTGAGTGGAATTCGAGATAGCAGCGAAAACACTCCAAATCCTACCAGTAGCGCCCCACTCACAGGGGTAATCCACCCTGACCACTGCCGCAACTCTAACAACTTCTTAATGCTAGCGGTGAACGTACCAGCTAAGATCAGGGGTGTTACGTAGCCTGCGGTGTATGCCAGTAACAACGCTCCTCCCAGAATGGTATTTTGTGTAGTTGTGACCCAGGCAAGGAGCGTTGCTAGCACTGGGGTGCTACAAGGAGAGGCGACTAAACCAAAGGTCAGACCGATGAAATAGGAGCGTACAGCTGGGGGAAAATCTTTAGAAATCCAATCCATGCCCCCAAACGATGGTAGTTGTAAGGGTAAGGCTTCTAATAAATTCAGCCCCATCAAAATTGCGATGATGCTAACAATAATTGGTAGACCAATCCCAACTTGACCGTAAACTTTGCCTACGAGTGCCGCAACTATTCCCAAGGCTGCTAAAGTTGTGGCTAATCCCAACGCAAACCATGTTGATTGAGCTGCGGCTTGCCAGCGACTTTTATTTTCATAACCACCAATGTAACCGATGGTGATGGGCAGCATGGAAAGCATACAGGGTGTGAGACTAGTCAGCAACCCTGCTGTAAAGATAATACCTATGCTGACCCAGCCCAAATGAGATAACTGCTCGGCGACTAAGAGATCGGCAAATTGTTCGAGTTTGTAGAGCTGAGTTTGAATGGTTTCCAGCATGGACAGCTACGTGATGGAATGCTGACTATGCTTGCATTTTAGCTTAATTCATGCCTTTTCCTGGTGCTAGAGGCGATCGCCCGACTGGAAAAAACGCTGGCATACCACAATTTTTGCGATTATTTAGATTTTCGTTAGATTGTTTTTGCAGTTTTGATACATCTAGTTACAACAGTTAAAATCTCTTGCTGTTTTGCTGAATAATTGACTCTGACTCATTTTATTTTACAAATTGTAATTAAATCTGAATACTTCCCTAGTGAATATTCCGTAAAGTTGCGGATGTACAGCAGATGTACGGAGGAATAATCTATTGGTTAGCCTTTACGATACACAGTTTCTTAATAAAAAATTTATGAATTATGACTTTAGATTGTTTAACACAATTGACATTGACCAACTAAAAATAATTTAGTCAAGCAACGTTATGAGTCAATAAAAACTCAATTACAATTTCAAATACGAGCTAGATATGTATTTAATAATGGTTCTGATTTCAGCAATTCTTTTCACCATTGGCGGTGTATTCATGAAGCTATCTGAAGGGTTATCTCAGCCTATCCCTAGCTTATTGGTATACATCTTCTTTATTGCTGGAGCTAGTATACAGACTGTTGCCATGCGTAAGGCTACGCTAGGAGTAACATATATTGTCGTACTAGGATTAGAATCAATCCTAGCAGTTTTATTTGGGGTTGTTTTATTTCAAGAAAGCTTGTCTTACATCAATGTCATTGGTGTCAGTTTTATTGTTGCTGGCATGGGCTTTTTACAAGGTGAAGAATAGAGATTTTAAACAAACCGCTCTTGTTTTCGCTCTTGAAAAGGTACAATTTCTGCTTCACTACTTTCTCGGGCGACACGAATTAGCAATCCAGCAATAATTAAACTTGTCATCATTGAATTTCCACCATAACTCATGAGTGGAAAGGGTAGACCTGTAGTTGGTAGCGCTCCTGTCGCTACACCAATATTAAGTAAAGATTGCCCTACCATCAATATCATTGCCCCGATCGCAACTAATCTAAAAACTGGGTTGCGGGCATTAAACGCTACAAGTAAAGCCAGAGTTGCATAAACCATCAACATTAATAATAGTAAAAGGCAACCAACAAAGCCGAACTCTTCAGCAAAAATAGCAAATATGAAATCGGTGTATTGAATTGGCAAATAAAATAACTTTTGTTGTGATAAGCCAAATCCCTTACCCCAAATTCCACCGGAACCAATAGCAATTAAACTTTGTACTAATTGATATCCATGTCCTGATGCATCTTGCCAAGGATTACGGTACAACATCAATCGCTTCATTTGGTATGGCCGCAGCATTGCACTCAGCGCCGCAGTTCCAACTCCTAATAATGCTGCAGGTACTAAGTAAAGATACGGTACGGCTGCTGCTAGCGCTACTAACCATATACTCATACCACACAGAGCTGTCATACTCAGATTTGGCTGTAGTAAAATCCCCCCTAGCATCAAAATAAAAATTAATACCCAGAAAATACGATTTCCTGGGCTAATTTGATGCCACCTACCAAAAATCTTCGCACTTTGGAGGACTAAAAATGGCTTGATTAATTCCGATGGTTGAATTGCTATAATCCTCAGATTCAGCCAGCGCATAGCACCATTCACTTTTATTCCCATTCCAGGAACAAAAATCAAAAATAGTAATCCTAGTAAAATCAGAAAGAACCAATGGGAGACATTTAAGATTCTTTTAAGTGGGGAATAAATGACGTAGTTAAATCCTAATAATCCAACAAATATCCATGCCAGTTGACGCTTGACATAGTAAAAACCATCTCCCATAGTTTCGCCTTCGACATAGGAAGCAGAAAAGAGAACCGCTAATCCGATGAATAACCAGAGAAAGGTCATCCAATGCAGTAATCTTGGCAGGATTGCCCATTGGGAAACAGGCGGGAAGAAAAAGGTGACGATCCGGCGTAGCAGCTTCACGACAGCTATGGTTGTGTGAGGACAGTAGGAGTATAGCGGATGTTTTTGTAAAAGGGGCGATCGCGCTTTCAATCCGATACATATGTATAAAACTAGTAGGGGCGCACAACGGTGCGCCCCTACTAATTGCAACATATGAAGAAAGCTGCAATTACAGCAAACCTGTATTCATTCCAGGCTTTCCAGTAGCTAATTGTACCTTTACAATTTTGCCACCCATTTTCATGATCCGTTGCTGCTCGCGGAACCAGTTGTCGTAAGGAACCAGTTTGGTGAAATAGGTATTTTGTAGTTCGCGCTGCGTCCGAATCCGAGTTTGGCTGGGGACGCAAGCTGTTACCTTAAACATCCGCATCGTTCAAAATCTCCTGTAAAGAATGTAGAAAATTTTTGATGTCAACTTATTCGAGTGCTTGTCAGTGCTGCAACGTTCTTACCGAATTAGCACTCTATTTATTTACTACCCTTAATTCTCCCATAAGTTTCACTGCTATTCGAGAGCGTCAGGTAGATTTTCTCAAAAACTTTTTAATGACTTGACGTGTAATTTTCCCCAGTTAACAGCAATTCCTGACAACTCTTGTACAGACGTTACATGTAACGTCTCTACACTGTTAACTGAATTAATCGAAGGCTGGGAGTAAATCGTCAATACTAAAGCGCGATCGCTTATACTCTCACCACTGAGTCAGACAGGCGATAGAACGTTCTAGCACTCACGACCGACTCCCAGACTTGATTTAGACGATTGCCTTAGTAGCTTGCGATCGCAGCTACTACTTTAAAGATCCAACTCTTAGCTCAAGCCAGAGCAGATGTAGTCGAAGTATACGCCCATTTCCTTACCAGCGTCGGGACCAGTCAAGCTAGCGGTGACTTCTTTCATCGCTTGGATAGCTTGTACAGTAGCGCCTACGGGTACGCCGAGGGAGTTGTAGGTTTCTTTCAAACCGTTGAGTACGCGCTCGTCGAGGATGGAAGGATCGCCAGCCAACATTGCGTAGGTGGAATAGCGGAGGTAGTAGTCGAGGTCGCGAATGCAAGCAGCATAGCGGCGAGTGGTGTACATGTTACCACCAGGACGGGTGATATCAGAGTACAACAGGGACTTAGCTACAGCTTCTTTAACGATCGCAGCAGCGTTAGCAGCGATGGTGGTAGCAGCACGAACTCGCAGTTCACCACTTTGGAAGTAGCCTTTTAGCTTTTCCATAGCAGCGGTGTCCAAGTACTTACCTTGAACGTCTGAAGTGTTGATTACAGAGGTAATTGCGTCTTGCATTTCTTTGCTTCCTTATGTCACACGTAAAAAGATCGACAAGTAGAGAGCAAACGCTCTACTGCATAGCTCCGACGAGGTAATCGAAGTAAGAACCAGCTTCGCCAGCGTCTTCACCAGACATCATCGAGGTAGCTACGTTCTTCATAGCGCGAACGCCTTCTGCTACTGCTTCGATGGGTGTGCCGAGAGACTTGTACATTTCGCGCACGCCAACAATCCCGATTTCTTCAATTGGGGTAACGTCGCCAGCTACAACTCCGTAGGTGATCAGGCGGAGGTAGTAGTCGAGGTCGCGCAAGCAGGTAGCGGTCATTTCTTGACCGTAAGCATTTCCACCAGGAGAAACAACGTCAGGGCGCTTCTGGAACAACTGGTCGCCAGCTTGCTTAACGATCCGCTCGCGGTTGTCGGTCAAAGCTTGAGCGATACGCAGACGGCGTTCGCCACTGGTAACAAAGCTCTTGATCCGATCGAGTTCGCCAGGGCTGAGGTAGCGAGCTTCTGCGTCGGCATTCACGATAGACTTCGTGACGATACTCATTTAACTGATTCCTCCAAAAAAATGAAACCAGGTTTATATATAACTGGTGTAATCGTGGGGGTGACTGAGTGCCACTTCTGGATTTTACCGTAACCCAACAGCTTGTAGGCTATCAGAGTTATTTCGCTTCGCAGAAGACTTGCGCGATCGCATCTACACAAGTTGTTAATCTTCAGTTACCTACCGCAAATATTTTGCGGCATTGCGTTCATCTTCTGATTCAGCTCTTAACAGTTTGTAACATTCTCTTTCAGAATTGGGAGCGAATGTAAGGGCGAGGAGTGAGGAGTGAGGAGTGAGGGAACAGGTGAAGCGGTTGCTTTTTGGGCAAAAAAACCCCATTAGATCGCCCTTCAAACTTTAGCAGGACGATCCATGAATCTTGTTTCCGTTCTATTGAGCAGAACTAACGAGGATTATTTTTTACATAACCCTCGCTCCTCGCTCCTCGCTCCTTTTTCCGTTCTATTGAGCAGAACTAACGAGGATTATTTTTTACATAACCCTCGCTCCTCGCTCCTCGCCCCTCGCTCCTTATTTACCGCTGTCCGAACGACTGCGCTAACAACGAAGGAGATAGGTCAGACCAAGACTGCTTCACTAAGTCAGCCGCAGCCTTAACGCTACCCAGATAGTTGCCAGCAGGGAGAGACGGATAGCGACGGTATGGCACTACGTCTTCGCCGAAGTACTGGGCATACTCTGGACTCTCCACCATCGCGTCTACAGCCGCTTTTAAGCCGCCCTCAGACAATAATTTGTTGTACTGTCTGATCTCACCCTGAGTTGCAGGTGCGCGTCCCAACAGGTGTCTGAACAGGAATTCAATCACCTTGGTGTTGGGATAGGGGGTGTAGAAGCGACGACAGTAGATTTCGGAACTAGCCAAGGTACGGATAAATTCGCGCACCGAGATTTCACCGTTACGCAGTTTGCTCTCTAGGTCAGAACGACGGAAGTAAACGGGTACTTGACCGCTAAATACGTCCATTACCTGACAGTAAATCGCGTTGATAACTTGGGCGATTTCCCCTTGGTTGGCTCCCTGTGTCATGCGGTAGATCCGCGCTGGTTTGCGGCGAGCCGTACCGACACCAACTTCTACAGATTGTCCACGTCCGTCGTTATAGGAGCGACCGAGTTCGATAAATAGCGGCTTGCTCTTATCGACTTGCCGTGCTTTGGCTGCCATATCCGCGATCGCTTTTGCCATTAATGGCATATTTTCAGTTGCCATGCGCGGTTGTACTGGCTCGAAGCTGGGAACGACAATATCATCGTTCTGCTTGGTCAGCTGGTTGTATAGCTTCTCGGTATTCGGGAAGTTAGCTGCTGGCAAGGTGGGGAAGCGACGGTATGGAACGTAATATTCCCCAAATATCTGAGCGTATTCCGCACTGTTAACCATTGCTCCAACAAAGGCACGTAGACCTTGAGTTGCGAGGATTTGGTTGTACTTGCGAATTTCGCCTTGGTCGATGGGGGCGCGTCCCAAGAAATGCTTGGTTCCTAGCTCAATTACCTTGGTGTTGGGATAAGGAGCGTAAAACTCTTTGAGATATAAGTTTGAATTTCCTAACCCTTCGATAAATTCCTTAACAGTAATTTCACCATTGCCTAATTTACTTTCTAGAGCAGTGAATTCGTTTTGGGCGATGTAGGGTTCGATGTCGCGCTCGAAGATTTGACGGTAAGCAGCACGGATAATAGTTTGTACGGCTGTTTTATCGCTGCTTTCTTCTAACTTGAAGATCTTTGTTTGCTCTCGCTGCTTGGTAACACCTTGAGCCACGCGAGTCTGAATATCTGGCTGCGTCCGCATTTCGGTCACAGCGCCCAGTTCGACAAAGCGGGGGGTTTCTTCCTTATCGACTCTTGCGCCGACATCTTCTCGAATGCTACCAGTACGCAGCGATCGCAGTGCTTGACCTTGAGGTGTCAGATAGCGCTCGTATGGTACGGTATCTTCCCCGAAAGCCTCACCGTATTCAGGGCTATCAATAATTGCGTCTACCAGAGCGTAGAAGCCCTTCTTGGCACAAATATCGAAGTATTTGTTGTTTTCTTGTCTGCCATAAGTTGGACGACCCAACAGGCGACGGTGAATGTATTCGATCGCCTTACAGACATAGAATGGTGTCCAATACAGCTTGCGGAATAGATCCGATTTAGCTAGGGCGCGGATAAATTCCCGTAGCGAAATTTCACCGTTTTCCAGTTTGATTTCAGCTACCTTCAACCGCTGTCCTTCGTACACATCCCGTCCGAATACTTGGAGGTAAGCGGCGCGGATCACGGCTTGAGTCGAACTTTCCGAGAATCTAACGCTAGAAGTTGTAGGAGATTTTCTCCCACCCGTTGCTGGAATTTGATCCAAGCGGAAGACTTTCGCGCCCAAAGTGCCAGGGAATTCACCCCGCGCTCTCGGATTGCTGTTTTGGTTATTGATACCTGGTCCTTGGTGGATCAAGATCCGCTTGGTGTCCTTACCAAAAGGTGCAGGGCTGCTGCTAGGGTTGCGAGTTTCTTTCGGGAAGATTGCCCCGAACTGAATTTCTAACGGATCGTTACCGGAACCATACGGATGTTGGTCGGGTAGCGGTCTATTGTACGCCGCAAATGTCGTGATGAATTGCGGTACTTTGCGGAAGGGGGCGCTGTAATTGAGCAGATCTTGTTGTGGACCCCAGTTACGACACTCTTGCGCTTCTTGACCCAGACCGCGAATATAAGGTACGGTTTCTTCCCCGAAGTAGTCGGAGTATTCCTGGGAATCTACCAGCGCGTCTATCAGTGCTGATAAGCCACCGTTAGAAACAATCGAGAAATATTTCTGGACTTCTTCGCGAGAACTCGGACCCCGACCCAAAATGTGACGAAAAGCTAATTCCAGGGCGCGGCTGTTGATGAATGGCTCGTAAAATTGCTTGCGATACAGGGGCGATTTTGCTAAGCGGCGAATAAACTCTTTCATGGAGATATCGCCGTTCTTAACTTGAGATTCCAAGTAAGAAATCGACTGGCTGTAAGCGCGGGTAATATCGCGCTCGAAGACTTGGCGATAAGCAGCTTTAACAATATCGTTCTTTTCTGCTGCCGATAGCCCTGGCTTCATCGCATACTTGGGTCGTCTTTCTGCCGCATTAAAGTAAATTTGTGGCAGTTGTAACCCTTGCTGGTCGGACGAAGGACGCTGACGCAGTTTATTAGAAGGTGTAGGGGCTTTAAATTCTGTAATCAATACGTCCATGTACTGAGCAACAATATTTGCTGCTTCAGGATTCTGGCGGAAATAAGACAGCGCCGATGCCCGCATTTCTTGTAATGCGACAATGGTTGCTTCGCCAGAACAGGCGTTTTCAATGATCTCCCGCAGACCTCGCACGTTAACAGAGATAATATTTGGATCGCCAGCTACAATCGCATACGTCGCATAACGTAAAAACCACGACAAGTCCCGCAGGGATTTTTGCATGTTCCCAGGACCGTAGCGGGCGACGTTGATGGGGCGAAAACCAGGAGGTGTAGGACCACCGCCACCACCACCAGGACTAGCACTAAAAAGCGATCGCAATCCCTCTAAGAAACCGCCGCCCCGACTCTCAACGTAAGTGACAGTTCCTAGCTTCATGCCTTCCTTGACATCCGGCACAGTTGCTGCCATCGCCATTTCTGTTTCTCTGGGTTTTTCCAGATAAGCCATTGGCGAACCACCGACAAAGATGCGGTTAGCGGCACGGGATACAATAATCTCAGAATTTTTTGTTAAAGTTTCAGCAATTTCTAGCCGCTTATTGCCAGAGGCGAAATAGTTGGCTAATTCGTCCAGTTCGCCCCGCCCTAAAAAGCGGTCTTGCTGTTCGGCTTGGGAAATGGTTGCGACTGCTAGCGTTTGATATAGTTGCGGACGTGCAACTGAGCTTCCACCACTTGCCTTAACACTCATTAGATTTCTTAAGCTCCCATCAATAATCGTTACTGTGTTAAGTCTGACCAGGGTGTGAATGAATTCACGTTTGTTTATTTTAGGTTTTTCCCTCCCCAGAAAGGGAATTTTTCTTCACTTATATGAGGTGACGATCGCCTGAAATCAACCTGGTCAGCTTTTAGATTAGAACGTTTTGGGCTCTTTACACCGCTATATTAAGAAGTGTGTAGTTTTCTCAATCTCAATGCCGTTGAATGTAGTCTTACTTACAACATAAGTACTGAAAAAATTATAAGTTTTGTAACAAATACTGAATTTATGTGAGAGGCGATCGCGTCTTGAGAGTTGAGGGTAGGTGACGCTCGCACTAGCTTATAGTTTGAGCCATCCAAATACTTCGTCTACTGTAAGTTGTAGATTGGCGACTAAGTTGGGAACGGGTAGCACTTGAGTCGGTTCTTGCAACAGTTGCGGTTGCTGTGCCAAAGGGTAAACTAAAAGCGATCGCTCGTCAGGATCGACTAGCCATCCCATTTGGCTACCGTGACCCAGACAATGAAGAATATTTCCAGTTACCTTAGTTTGGCTTTGGTCGGGTGAGAGAATCTCAATAGTCCAATCGGGTGCGGTTGCAAACGTATTGGCAACATCTCCATTTTCATCCACGGGAATTCTATCCCAGGCAAACACGGCTATATCTGGTACGATTGAGCGATCGCCAAAAGTACAGCGTAGTTCGGGAAAAGCGAGTGCTATTCGTTGCGGTTCCACTACTGCATTGATTGCTGTAACTAGTTTCCCCTGTAACTTGCTGTGTTTTCCTTGAGGCATTGGTTTTTGGATAACTTGTCCGTCAATATACTCGCTAGCTGGTTTTGTTTCTGGTAGCTTCAGAAACTTTTCTAAAGTCAGTTTTTCTACTGCTATCTGTGCCATACATTGCTCCTAATAACAGTAATTAATTTAATAATAATGTGTGGCGATCGCATTTTTAGGGACATACCAAACATAACTAGGTTAAAACCTGCGAAACCAGACAAAAACTAAACGCTAGTCACAAAGGTTTCCCAGCTAATACCAGAAAGCTCAATTCTTTGCTCAATTGGAGCCAGCGTGTCGATTGCCATAAAATTATAAATGTATCGAGTATAGTTTCAGTATATACATGAGGACAATCACAGCCGACCCAATTCTCTCAGATTTTTCAGATCGAGTTCAAAGTCATCAACATCATAAGAGTAGAGCGGAATATTTCGCTGCTTGAGGAATTGGCGAAAGGCACTAGGTTTCATATCCGCAAGCTGGCTAGCGTAACCCAAGCTTAAACGACCTATTTGAAACAGGTGCAGGGCAATTTCTTGACGAAATTCATCTAGAGTCAATCCAGATGCTTGAAGGATTTCGTCTGAAATTACAACACTCATAGAACTTTGCTCTACTCATCTTATTTTTAGAGTAGCTCAAGATCGTCAAGTAATTAAACCTATTCAAAAGCGCGAGCGCAAAATCCGATATACTTCCCTAAAAGCGATAACTACATTAAGCTTCGTTAACGCATTTTTGGCACATATTAAAAGTAGCCGTCAGGTTTAAACCTACGGCTACGAAAACTCAATCTAATTGTATAAACTACAAAAATTCTGGTGTTTTTCAGCCTGCTTAGGTAGGCTTCGTTTGTCTAGCTTGAGACTTTAATCTATGAACGACTGTAAATTTTGTTTGGATATATTTGTTCAAAATAGACAATAGCAGCCTCGCCAAAAGCCTTAACCGCAGCAGCTCCAATTGCTGGTTGAACCAGTCCTCCAACAAATGGAACAACTCCTGCTATTCCACCGCCGATTCTAAAAAGTAATTGTCCTCCTCCCATTGCCATAATTACACCAGCAACTGCTCCAGCTCCACCAGCAGGTATTAAATCAACCTGATAAACTTGGGCAATACGAATTACTACAGCAAACTGTACAGTCGTCAGCCCTGCTTGGAAGGCTGCTACACCGATGACAGGAATACTACCAGCAACTCCTGCTGCTGCTCCTCCTCCCATCATTAATAAAAGTTCATCTCTTGCTTGGTCGCGGCAATATTTAGGCGTATAATTCTATGTACAAGTTTAAACAGCGATCGGGCTTACGCAGTCAGTATTCATAGCCCTTATAGATAGGATGCCCAACTCGATCGGTTAATTTTATCTATTCTGCAAGAATTACTTGTAATTAATAGATAGTCAATCCAGATAGTAACTTTTTTCTTGCCACAAACTCTATAAATAGCAAAGTATTGCGAGCAATACTTTTATAACCACAATTGCTTTCCTGCTGTCTCTCTTAATACACGTAGATAGTGCTTATCTGAGTGGCTGGATGTGCCAATTAAAGATGTTGCATCCACATTAATGATTTTATAATGTTGGTCTTTGATTGGTTTAAGACCACAAGGACTATTTCGTAATAGTTCTCCAGCTTTATATTCTCGTGATAATTTGCTGTCTTTAGAGTTGTATACGTTGACAATTCGTCCAGTTAGAGATGAAGTTTTACTTCCCCAGGCTTTATCTCTCGGCACAGCTCCACCTAGAAAAACTGTATCTTTTAGAACTTTCTTAGAACTATCCCAATACTCCATACCGTAATATATAATACGAACTCCTAGTGAGTAACCAATTAATGAAATAGCCTTTTCAGGAATGGTTGAAACTAAGTTAGGTAGGTAATCTTTGCCTACACGCTTAGCTTTACTTTTGATTTGCTCCCAACGGTAATTGCATCTAAATTTCTTCCAATTATCATCCCCTGATTCCCACCAGAGATGATAAATAGAGCCATTCCACCCCGCTTGTCTTAACGCTTGTCTCCATTGCCTTTCTGCTTGTTCATCAAAATTATTTTCACTTATATATCCAGTTATCAAAATTATTGCTGAGGATTTTCCTTTAGATGGCTCAAGAAACTCAAGAAAGGGACGATCCATAGTATTATTATGTTTAAGTGTTGAATCAGATAGTTCTTCCAAGCAAAGATAAAGCTATTAACTGTACAAATTTTTGAAAAATCCTGCAAGAATAATGAGTAAGCTTTTCTCTGTGAAGGCTTGAAATTGCTAGATTCAAACTAGCGTTAAATACAAAAGGATCGGTAGAGCTGTTTTACGTAGAGATGTGTAAATTTTCAGTTAAGTCTTACAAGCTGTACGGCAAAGGAGTCCAGTAAATCTACTATTGCTTGTACTGCGATCGCCTCATAACACATATGACATTCACTAGACTAGCCAGCAATGAAATTGAAACGATCGTCAAGCAATTTGAAGCGTATTGGGTTCGGGAATGGATTCACCTTCTGCTTGCCAAGCTTCCAAATACATTTCAATGACTTCTTCACCATTACGAATTGCTTCCTCGCGAGTTTTACCATGAGTGCAAGGCATAAGAACGCGATCGCTAAACTCTGGAATTGCGACTAGAAACAGCCAATTTTCATCCAATTATTATTTATTACTTTAATGAGTAGCATTCACTCATGGGTAGCTTCGCTAAGAGCTTTATGAATAACTTCATCACTTACACCATGACGTTTTAAACTGGCAATTAATGCAGAAACAGTATTGCCTTCAAATCGCTCAAGATCTACTCGAAGTCCCTGACCAATATATGCTCGAATTAAGGGTTGATAACCAGAAAATCCGAGTAGTGGAGCTAACCGTTTTAAATCGTCCACTACATCTTCAGGAATACGAATGGTAATAGTAGTCATGGGGCGATTCTTATCTAATCGTTTTTTCAAAGTTTCAGTTTTCATAGTATTCGCGCTCCTTGCGCGTTGCTTTCCGAGCTGAAATAATCCGAATTATGTTATTTCGCTCGAACTCAATATGAACCACATATAAAAGATTCCATCGACTATCCATGCCAATAATTGCATCCCGCGCTTCATCATTGCGACTGGCATCAACCACAACTAGAAACGGATCGAAGAAGGCTTCTGCGGCTTGCTGAAATGTTATTCCATTATGCTTACCAAGATTATTTCGAGCTTTTTCCTCATTCCATACAAAGGTAATGCCATTCAGCACGAAGTAGGTGTCCATGCCTCATAGTGTAGGTAAATCGTATTTACATTGTCAATACAATCTTAGTGAGGCTGTATGCGATCGCCCAATAGCACCTGTAACCCGTATTCCGCTACACTACATTGATGCTGCCCTCATCGCCCATCCATGTCAGACTCCCAAAGCATTAGTGCTGCTGTCGCTAAACTCTACGACACGTATCCCTTTCCCCCAGAACCGCTTCTCGACGAACCACCCCCTGGCTATAACTGGCGCTGGAATTGGCTAGCCGCCTATAGCTTCTGTACCGGACAAAAACCGCAAAAACAAGATATCCGCATTCTCGATGCTGGCTGCGGTACGGGGGTAGGAACTGAATACCTAGTCCACCTCAACCCCCAAGCCCAAGTTGTGGGAATCGATTTGAGTGCGGGTGCTTTGGCTGTGGCGAGAGAACGCTGTCAGCGTTCGGGTGCTAATCGGGTTGAATTCCATCACCTGAGTTTGTACGACGCGGAACAGCTACCAGGGGAATTCGATTTAATTAACTGTGTAGGCGTATTACATCACTTACCAGATCCGATACGTGGAATTCAAGCTATTGCATCTAAACTCGCCCCAGGCGGAATCATGCACATCTTCGTGTATGGAGAATTGGGGCGCTGGGAAATCAAATTAATGCAACAGGCGATCGCACTCCTGCAAAATGACAAGCAGGGCGATTATCGTGATGGCGTGCAAATTGGCAGAAAACTATTCGCCTCACTACCAGAAAATAACCGTCTTGTCAAACGCGAAAAATCACGTTGGGCGATGGAAAATCAGCGAGATGAATGTTTTGCAGATATGTACGTTCATCCGCAAGAGATTGACTACAATATCGATACTTTATTCGATTTAATTGATGCTTCTGGATTAACTTTCTTGGGCTTTTCTAACCCGAAATTTTGGCAAATAGAGCGGCTTGTGGGCAAAGATCCGAGTTTATTGGAAAGAAGTAACTCATTGAGCGATCGCAACACGTATCGTTTAATCGAACTATTAGATCCAGAAGTTACCCATTACGAATTTTTCTTGGGTCGTCCGCCGCTACCGCAAGCCGATTGGTCGTCAGATACAGCCTTGCTCGCAGCCATTCCCGAATTAAATCCTTGCATAGACGGCTTTCCGAGTCGTTGCTTATTCAACTACGACTACCAAATCGTCAATCTCACAGAAACCGAACTGGAATTTTTACAAGCTTGCGATCGCCAGTTAACAATAGGTGAAATTTTAGCTAACGTAGAACTGGGCATAGAAGGGGTGCGATCGCTCCTTTCCCAACAACTAATCGTACTTTCGCCTGGTTAACTCTTTTTTAAGTATTGTTACCGTAACGTGGTATGATTCTACGTGGCTCATCAGAGTCGAAACATTAGCGTCAGCGTCATTTGCGAGTTTTTGTGAACTTGTCAGACGAATCAACAACACCAACACCTGCAATTGAGGAATCTCAACCTGGTTCTACTACCACACAAGAAAAGACTTCCTCAATGCAAGAGTTTTATCAACTCTTCCAAGGATTATTGTCAATCACCCTTGGATTGACGGGGGTTATTTTTATCTCTGTGTGGATTTTCTATTCCCTCAACACTGCCCTGAACTATTTGCTCGGAGCAGTCACAGGTATGGTTTACTTAAAAATGTTGGCTAGAGACGTTGAGCGGCTAGGTCAAGAAAAAAGACAACTGAGTAAATCTCGGTTTGCCCTATTTATTGGGTTGATTGTAGTCGCAACTCAATTGCGTCAACTACAAATTCTTCCTATATTCTTGGGGTTTCTGACTTATAAAGCCACGCTCATCGTCTATACGATTCAATCTGCTTTCATTCCTAACTCTAAATAAGTTAGGAACCCGCAAAATTAATCGCCCCATTCTCGCTTTTTGGGAAAACTGCTTGAATGCAAATGCTTAGCGTCACAAACACCTTTAATTTATTCCCTCTTGCCTCGTTGGAAGTAGGTCAACATTTTTTATGGCAATTGGGCAATCTCAAAATTCATGGGCAAGTTTTTCTCACCTCGTGGTTTGTGATTGGCATTCTAGTAGTTGCTTCTATAGCAGCTACTCGGAACATCCAGAAAGTCCCTAGTGGTATCCAAAATTTAATGGAATACGCGCTAGAATTCATTCGGGATTTGACCAAGAATCAGATTGGTGAGAAAGAGTATCGTCCTTGGGTTCCATTTATTGGCACGCTGTTTCTGTTCATTTTCGTATCGAATTGGTCTGGTGCTTTAATTCCCTGGCGGTTAATTAAGTTGCCATCAGGTGAATTAGCCGCTCCAACTAACGATATTAATACAACAGTAGCGCTGGCGTTGTTAACTTCTTTAGCGTACTTTTACGCGGGTTTTAGCAAACGCGGTTTAGGGTACTTTAAAAAGTATATTGAGCCAACGCCAATTCTGTTACCGATCGCAATTTTGGAAGATTTCACCAAACCTCTTTCTCTAAGCTTCCGACTATTTGGTAACATTTTAGCGGATGAATTAGTAGTAGCGGTTTTAGTTCTACTCGTACCTCTGTTTGTACCTCTGCCAGTGATGGCATTAGGTTTGTTTACTAGTGCGATCCAAGCCCTGGTTTTTGCTACCCTCGCAGCAGCATACATTCATGAGGCGATGGAGGGTCATGGTGGTGAAGAACATGAGGCTCATTAGAGCAACTCATGATGAAGTCAGAAGTCAGAGTTAATTGATAACTGACAACTGAAAAGAAAGTTTGTTGTGTACTCAAAGTAAGGAAAATCAAGATGGATCCATTAGTTTCTGCTGCTTCAGTTCTAGCTGCCGCATTAGCAATCGGTTTAGCTGCAATCGGTCCTGGTATCGGTCAAGGAAATGCTGCGGGTCAAGCAGTAGAAGGTATTGCTCGTCAACCCGAAGCAGAAGGAAAAATTCGCGGTACTCTGCTGTTGACTCTAGCATTCATGGAATCGCTAACCATTTACGGTCTGGTAATTGCCCTAGTATTACTGTTTGCTAACCCCTTTTCCTAAAACCTAAATTCTTATCTTTGTAGAGACGTTCTGAAGAGCGTCTCTACAACTGAGTGAGAACTTTTTTCAATCAGATCGCGTGTAAATTGCCTCTCAAACAACAGAGGATTTTTAGAATATGAAAGGGTGGATGATGTTGCTTGGCATGAAAACAGCCATTCAAGCCAAAGGGGAGAAATAATGTTTGATTTTGATGCTACTTTGCCCTTAATGGCGTTGCAGTTCCTACTGTTGGCATCTGTATTGAATGTCATTTTCTACAAGCCACTAACAAAGGCACTGGACGACCGCGATAATTACGTCCGCACGAATAATGTTGAAGCAAAAGAACGTTTGGCAAAAGCAGAGCGATTAGCAAAAGAATACGAGCAGCAAATAGCAGATGCTCGTCGTCAATCGCAAAAAGTTGTTGCCGACGCTCAAGCAGATGCACAAAGAATAGCGGCGGAAAAAATAGCAGAGGCACAAAAAGAAGCCCAAGCACAACGAGAACAAGCAGCTCAAGAAATTGAGCAACAACGACAAGCAGCTATGGCTTCGTTGCAGCAACAGGTAGATGCCCTCAGTCGCCAAATCGTAGAAAAGCTGTTAGGAACAGTAACCAGTTGAACAGTGAACAGTGACCAGTGACCAGTGACCAGTGAATTCTAACTTCTGACTCCTGATTCCTGACTCCTGATTTCTGACTCATAACTGACAACTGATAACTGACAACTGAAAATGTGGATGGGTATGATGGGAAGTTTTATCTGGTTGGTGACACAAGGTAGCCCACTACTTGCTGAAGCGGCAGAAGCAGAAGCAGGCGGGTTTGGTCTTAATTTTGATATTTTAGAAACAAACCTAATTAACCTGGCTATTCTTGTTGGCGTACTAGTATATTTTGGCAGCAAGGTAGTAGGAAAAACCTTGAGCGATCGCCGCGAACGCATAGAAACAGAAATTGTAGCGGCAGAAAACCGCGCCAAAGAAGCAGCAGCAGCACTGCAAAAACAGCAGCAAAGATTGACAGAAGCTCAAGCGGAAGCCGAAAGAATTCGCCAAAGCGCGACAACGAATGCTCAGCAAGCCAAAGAGCAAATCTTGGCTCAGGTGGGAATAGATATTCAACGCCTAAAAGAGACAGCAACTCAAGATTTAAACACGGCAAGAGATCGAGCGATCGCTCAACTGCGAGCTTCTGTAGTTGCAATGGCTTTACAAAAGGTAGAATCCCAATTGGAATCGGGATTAGACGAAAATATCCAACAACAAACAATCGATCGCAGCATAGCACTACTAGGAGGCAGTAAATGAGCAGCAATGCCATGAACGAACAGGTAGTGCAGCCTTACGCCCAGGCATTGATGTCTGTGGCGCGTAGTAATAACCTGACGGAACAATTCGGCGAAGATGCCCGTACTTTAACGAATTTGTTGCGGGAATCAGAGCAATTTCGTAACTTTCTCGCTAACCCCTTCGTCAGCATCAGCGACAAGAAAGCAGTATTGGGGCGAGTTGTCGGCGATAATGTCAACCCCTACATGCGTAACTTCTTAATGCTGTTGGTAGACCGCCGCCGCATTATTTTGTTAGAAGGGATTTGCCAACAGTATCTCGCCCTGCTGCGGCAACTGAATCAAACTGTTTTAGCCGAAGTCACTTCCGCTGTCGAACTGACTGAAGAACAAAAGCAAGCTGTGCGGGATAAAGTCATTGCCATGACCAACGCCCGTCAGGTAGAACTAGAAACAAGAATCGACCAAAGCTTAATCGGTGGTGCGATCGTCAAAGTTGGTTCTCAAGTGATCGACGCTAGTATCAGAGGACAACTGCGCCGCCTTTCTTTACGACTTACTAGCGGCACTTAAAAAGGATGAAAGAGGAAGAAGGAAGTTGAACCTTTTCCCTCACTCCTCACCCCTCACCCCTCACCCCTTAAAAATACACCATGATCAGTATCAGACCTGACGAAATCAGCAGTATTATTCAGCAGCAAATCGAGCAATACGACCAAGAAGTTAAAGTTGCTAACGTTGGTACGGTATTGCAAGTAGGAGATGGTATCGCCCGGATCTATGGCTTAGAAAAAGCTATGGCTGGCGAACTCTTAGAATTTGAAGATGGAACCGTTGGTATCGCCCTGAACCTAGAAGAAGACAACGTAGGTGCAGTATTGATGGGTGAAGGTCGCGACATCCAAGAAGGCAGTTCCGTTACCGCTACAGGTAAAATTGCCCAGGTTCCAGTTGGAGAAGCCACAATCGGACGTGTTGTGGATGCTCTCGGTCGTCCGATTGATGGTAAGGGAGACATAAACACCTCAGAATTCCGTTTGATCGAGTCTGGCGCACCTGGTATCGTAGCGCGGCGTTCGGTATACGAACCAATGCAAACAGGAATTACCGCGATCGATGCAATGATTCCCGTAGGTAGAGGACAGCGGGAATTAATTATCGGTGACAGACAAACAGGTAAAACCGCGATCGCCATTGACACGATCATCAACCAGAAAACCGAAGATGTAATCTGTGTATACGTCGCGATCGGACAAAAAGCTTCCACCGTTGCTAACGTAGTCCAGACCTTACAAGAGAAGGGCGCAATGGACTACACCATTGTCGTTGCAGCTAACGCCAGCGACTCCGCTACCCTCCAGTACCTCGCGCCATACACGGGGGCAGCATTGGCAGAGTACTTCATGTACAAAGGCAAGGCAACTCTAATCATTTACGATGACTTGTCCAAGCAAGCTGCTGCTTATCGCCAAATGTCATTGTTGCTACGTCGTCCACCAGGACGGGAAGCATACCCTGGAGACGTATTCTACCTCCACTCTCGCTTGTTGGAACGTGCGGCAAAACTTAGCACCGAACTAGGTGAAGGCAGCATGACAGCCCTACCAATTATCGAAACCCAAGCAGGGGACGTATCGGCTTATATTCCTACCAACGTAATTTCCATTACCGACGGTCAAATCTTCTTAACTTCCGACTTGTTCAACGCTGGTATTCGTCCAGCAATTAACCCTGGTATTTCCGTATCGCGGGTAGGTTCGGCAGCTCAAACCAAGGCAATGAAAAAAGTTGCTGGTAAGCTGAAACTGGAGTTGGCACAGTTTGATGAATTGCAAGCTTTCTCGCAATTTGCCTCCGACTTAGATAAAGCCACCCAAGATCAGTTGGCACGAGGTCAGCGTTTGCGGGAACTACTCAAGCAGCCGCAAAATTCCCCGTTAGGAGTATTCGAGCAAGTTGCCATCCTTTACGCTGGGATTAACGGCTATATGGACGACATCGCCGTAGATAAAGTTACCACTTTCACCAAAGGACTGCGGGAATACCTGAAAACCAGTAAACCCAAGTATGGTGAAATCATCCGCAGCGAACGACAACTTACCGATGAAGCCGAAAAGTTGTTGAAAGAAGCAATTACCGAATACAAACAAACCTTCTTAGCAACAGCGTAGGTAATGGTTAATGGTTAATGGCTAATGGCTAATGGCTAATGGCAATGAACAATTAGCTATTAGCTATTAGCAACCACCAACTACCAACTACCAACTACCAATTACCAAAAGACGATGGCTAATCTCAAATTAATCCGCGATCGCATTCAGTCGGTCAAAAATACGAAAAAAATTACAGAAGCGATGCGTTTGGTGGCAGCGGCTAGGGTGCGTCGCGCTCAAGAACAGGTACTTTCTACTCGTCCGTTTGCCGATCGCTTAGCACAAGTACTGTATAACCTACAAACTCGCTTGCAGTTTGAAGATGTCAACCTACCGCTATTCAAAAAACGAGACATTCGCTCCATTGGTTTGCTGGTAATTACAGGCGATCGCGGTTTGTGCGGTGCTTATAATACCAACGTGATTAAACGGGCAGAAAACCGCGCTAAAGAACTTCAAGCTGAAGGCTTGGAATACAAATATATCCTTGTCGGACGCAAAGCCATCCAGTATTTTCAACGCCGCAACCAACCCATTGATGCAACGTATACGGGTTTAGAGCAAATTCCTACAGCAGCAGAAGCTTCTAATATTGCTGACGAGTTGCTCTCCCTGTTTTTGTCGGAAAGCGTAGACAGAGTTGAGTTAATTTATACCAAATTCGTCTCGTTGGTTAGTTCTCGCCCAGTGGTACAAACTCTGTTACCATTAGACGCTCAAGGTTTTGAAGCCGCAGACGATGAAGTTTTCCGGCTGACTACCCGTGGTGGTGAATTTGAAGTGGAAAGACAGAAAGTTTCTGCCACTGCACGGAGTTTTCCCAAGGATATGCTATTCGAGCAAGATCCCGTACAAATTCTCGATGCTCTGTTGCCTTTGTACCTGAATAACCAACTATTGCGAGCATTGCAAGAATCTGCTGCCAGCGAATTAGCGGCGCGGATGACAGCTATGAACAACGCCAGCGATAACGCCAGCGAATTGATCAATACCCTCACGCTGTCTTACAACAAAGCACGGCAAGCCGCTATTACCCAGGAGATTCTCGAAGTTGTCGGCGGTGCGGAAGCTTTGAAATAAGATCCCCCCTGCCCCCCTTTTCAAGGGGGGAACAATGCCCTCTTTTTCAAGAGGGATTGGGGGATTGTTCCGATCTGCCTGCCAAAATCTTCACGGCAAATTATAATGGGATAAGAAGCACATGGGGCTTTCAAGGTTTCGACAGGTTGGCGAAAGCTACTCTGTGATACAGGTCGAGAGTGAGTCTCCTCTCGTAAATCAAAGGCTCAAAAAAACGTAACTGCGAACAACATCGTTCCTTTTGCTCGTAAGGCTGCTCCTGTAGCTGCCTAATAATCTCTCAAAGATTCGAGCGCTTGTAGTTTGACTCCGTTAAGGACTACAGGCAAACCCCAACGGATGCTCTAGCAAGGTTTCTTCGATTTACTTGCTAGTTAAGACTTAATCGAAGCATCCTACGTGCGGGATAATGCACGATCCCTGCCTTGAGGGTTAGAAAGGCTAAGCCTGTGAATGAATAGGGGGTTAATACCCAATTTGGACACGGGTTCGATTCCCGTAAGCTCCACTTAAAAACCAAAACTGAGCTACCCACCTCGAAGTTAAATTCCGGGTGGGTAATTTTTTGGCGTAACCATAAATAGAAAATGTTGGTGCGATCGCCACCGCAATAATACAGATTTTTCCCAACAGCGTCTTAAATTATTTCCGCAATCTTCACCAAGAAGATTAGCTGTTGCTTGTGGCAATGTTAATCTAGCAGACTTGCGAGCGGTCTTGACTAGTACTGCTAATTGTACTGGGTTCGTCAGCTATGAGAACTTGTCTGAAGTTTACTGTATTATTTCGCGTCTGAGAATTTCTATGAATTTCCAATTTAACTTGTTAAAATTTCCACTGTGGCAATATTTGACTCAGCCTATATTTGATGCCAATACAAAATTAGTTCTCAATCCTCAACAGTTTGAGGCGCAACATAGAATCCAGCTTTTAGAGCGTTGCTGGTGTAAAGAGTACGACTCGAAGGATAGTTTTTTTAATAAGTAGGACGAGTGAAAAAAACTGTATAATTCTAAAGTTTAGTAAGCGGGTGATGGGACTCGAACCCACGACATCGACCTTGGGAAGGTAGCGTTCTACCACTGAACTACACCCGCGAATGAACTCAGCGCGATCGCGTGAGTTGAAAAGTATCACTTATTATAGCTCTATTTAACAAGGGAGAACTAGAGCAGATGTACTTTTGTGCTATTTCCCTCACAACTGCCAAAAACGCCTGTCTGACAAAAGAACGATCGTTTCATCACGATCGGAGCCATTTTTAAGGCAGATGGTTGCACGTAATTGCCCCTAATGCCACGTTTTTAATACTTTTAGCGATCTAGAGAAGTTAGATTAACCTTTATTAAGCAAGAAAATATCCGGTAGTCCTATGTTATGCTGCTGACGAAAGAAAATCTTGGTCAGAATTGGGGCTGCCAAATATGGGTGCAGCGATCGCCCGTCATGTCATAACTGTATTAACAGCTAGCAGCTTGTTTGTCGCTCAACCAACATTAGCAATCCCTGCGAGCGAATACCGTGCCTTGGGATTATCCTATCGCGCTGCGGCAAAATATCCACAGGCGATCGCGGCTTTGCAAAAGTCTGTAGAACTCGAACCGCAAAATCTCTCTGGACGAGTTTTGTTAGGCTGGACGCAACACCTAGCCGGACAAAAAGAAGCGGCGGCTGAGTCTTTAATTCAAGTTTTATACCGCGATCCGAATTCTATTCCAGCTCTCAACGCTTTGGGAATTGTCTATTTAGTCGGTGGTAAATTGAATGCTGCTGTATTCGTTCATGCATGGGCAGCAATTTTACAACCAAAAAATGAGATTGCTTATTACAATCTCAGCTTAGCTTTTGAGCGATTGCAGTCCTACGAACCTGCGATTGGTGCAGCAAAACGCGCCGCCCAGCTAGAACCAACCAACCCTCATCCTCTAGTTGCTCTCAGTCTCGCCCATTGGCAGAAGGGCGATCGCGCTGCGGCTCAAGCTGCTTACCGACAAGCATACAATCTAGATGGGCGGTATCGCGATCGCGGTTTTCTCAACCATCTCCTGCAAGCTGGGTTCAGCCAGCCGCAGATTGAGATGACAAAACACATTTTAGCTGCAACTTTTCCCTAACTCTCACTCGAAATGTAGTTTTTTAACAAGGTTTAAACTAAAATTTAATAAAATTTTGCTTGCATAAATAATTAACATTAGTTAAGTGTTCTTGAACTTACGAGAATACTATTATATACGAAACTATAGCAATCCTAGATGAATCGTGAAATCGATTATTCGTGTAGAGACGTTACATGTAACGTCTCTACACGGGAAACATTCACACATCAATTTGAATTGCTATATAACCATTACTAAAATCTTTTTATGATGGATAATTCGTATCCCTTCGAGGACAATCAACTAATAGAAGAGTTAGCTAGAAATCTCAATTTGGCAACCCCAGAATATTCTGCATTACCAGAAGCAGAGAAAACATTAGATCGGCAGGCTATTGAAGATGTATTTAACCTACTGCTAAGACACATCATTTTTCAACCAGAAATCTACGTTTCTATACCGAAGTTTTCCTATCGACAACGAGTCACAAATCTATTCGATCGCCTTGCGCCCACAATTTGGATGAAGCTATCCATAATTGGAGCGAGTTTTTTATCTCGGCTGCTATTGGTTTAGGTTTGTTTAGTCCAACAGCAACAACACCTATCAGAATATATATTTATCTTTTTGGTTTTTTTGGCTTGTTATTTGCCATCCTCTGGGAAGTTAGATGGTTAAGACAGCTATCTGTTCAACAGATAATTCATAATCCAAAAGAAATAGCCTGTTTAGATTTTGAAGTAGCTAGAGCGCAAGCCATCGGCTATGAATTAGATTTAGTCGATAGAATTATTAAAACGGCAAATTTTAGCAAACAAGTGATTCAGTATGTAGAAAATAAAATTCACTCTGAGCTATCATTTCAAACGCAACAGGCAAATCTAGCAAATAAAATTATTAAACTAGCTGCAATCTTTATCATTTTAAGCTTGGTTTATACTTCTATGCCTTTGCAGCTTTTACTACACTCAATTTTGTTAAATAACCTAGCAATACTCAATTCTATCGTAGCGGTTGTAGCTGTATTAGGTGCAGGTGTAATTCTATTTGCCGAATGGGTGGGAGACACAGTTGTACAGGGGAAAATTACTAGCTATAAAATTTGTGAAAATTTATTAAAACAAGCGCGAGTGCTGTTAGAAGATTGATGTGGCTGTCATTAAGAAATCGGCAGTTGGAAGTCGGAATTCAGAAGCTAATATGTACCTCTCACCAACAACCAACAACCAATTACCAATTACCAATTACCAATTACCACTCTCATTTCTCCACACCTGAATGTCCTGAAAGTTCGCCCGCAGGTTCAAATCGCCCGCCTAAGTATTTGGCTAAAAATTCCTCGGCTTTAGCATAGAAATGCAAGCGATTTTCGGGACGGGCAAAACCATGTCCCTCATCCGCGTACAGTAGATATTCAACTGGTTGATTGGATTGCCGCATTGCTGCCACAATTTGTTCGCTTTCTGCTTGTTTTACCCTCGGATCGTTGGCTCCCTGTCCAATTAACAAAGGTTTTTGAATACGATCGCAGTAAAATAAGGGCGATCGCGATTTGAGAAATTCTGGTTCTGTCTCTAAATCTCCCAGGCGATGGGCAAACATAGCTTTCATCGGTTCCCAGTAAGGCGGAATACTCTGCATCAGCGTAATTAAATTGCTGGGACCGACGATATCAACTCCAGCTGCAAATACCTCTGGCGTGAAAGTTAACCCCGCTAGCGCCGCATAGCCACCGTAGGAACCACCCATAATCGCTACTTTTTGAGGGTCAGAAATACCTTGTTCTACTAGCCAATTGACTGCATCGATCAGATCGTCGTGCATCTTTGCACCCCATTCGCGGTTTCCCGCATTCAGAAACGCCTTACCGTAGCCAGTAGAACCGCGAAAATTGACTTGCAATACCGCATAACCTCGGTTCGCCAGCCATTGCACTTCTGGATCGTAACCCCAAGTATCCCGCACCCAAGGACCTCCATGCACTAGAAGAATTGTTGGTAAGTTCTTAGCTGGAATTCCTACAGGTGTTGTGAGATAGCCGTGAATTGTTAACCCATCTCTTGTAAGGTAGGAGACAGGTTGCATGGTTGCTAATTGCAACTCTTCGAGTTTGGGTTGGTTGCTAAAAAGTAAAGTGCTACTTTTGGTTGCGCGATCGTATGTGTAGTAGTAAACTGGTCCATTGTCAGTGATGTAAGCTACTAACCAAGTTTTATCCGCCAAGTCGCGGCTTGTAATGTTGTATTCTCCAGGGCGGACTTGGGCAATTGCTGCTAAATCAGCAGCTATACTTTGGTCGAGAATTTGCCACTCTTGTTTGTCGCGGTAAAAAGAAACCGCTTGCAGAATGTGAGAAGTTGGGTGAACGATAACACTATCGACATCGTATTCTGGATCTTCAGCAATAACAGTCTCTTGACGAGTCGCTAAGTCTAGGGCGAGGAGGCGTTGGGCGTTAGCATCGTGACTGCCGACGATATACAAAGTTTTGTCATCAGCAGAAAAGCTGACAGCGTAGCCTTCATCCTCGGAACTCCAATGGCGTAAATTTTCCCAAGCTGATTCTTGAGATTTGCGGTAAAGTAGGTCGTACCCACCATCAGCCGTAGCCGCGATCGCAGCTTGAACTTGAAATTGAGTATTCACAGTCCAAGAGACAATGTTACCTGGGTTTTCCGTGTCAAACTCTACTGCCCCATTTTTGAGGTTAACGCGGTAAACATCGTGCTTGCTTAAATCTGGCAAATTTAACCCCACCAAAAATTCATGCGGGAAGTTATGGTCTAAGGCGAGGGGTTGCGCCTGTACCCCTTGAAACGGAGTCAGGTCGCGGACAATATTCGTATTGATATTGACTGCATAACAGTGCCAGTTTTCATCGCCATCGGCATCTTGAAGGTAGATTAGCTGTTCGCCATCAAACGTCCAGAAGTACATGCGGATACCCCGTTTTTTATCCTGGGTCAGTTGGCGATCGTCTTGTTGTCCTACAGTACGCACCCATACTTGCAGGATATTTTTTTCATCTGGAGCAATATACGCCAAATACTTGCCATCTGGGGAGAGTTGAGGACGGGCGCGTTCTGGGTTGCCGAAGAGAATTTCCCGTGGAATTAACGGTGGTAGTTGAGTTTGAGGTTGACTAGCTGTTGTTGTCACCATACTTGCCTCCTGATAATTGCTCTTTTACGATTGTTACCGCAATTGAGCGGAAGCCGCAGGATGGTTAGGGAATGCGATTGGCGATCGCTATGACTCCGCGATCAAGATGATTCTACTCATGCAGGCACTCTCTGGCGCATCTTTTCTGATTATGTTTGCTAGCTTGTTGGTTGCATCGAACTCATTTGTCCTAGCTCAACACTTACAGCATCAAAGCGATCGTCTCCAGGACGGTAGGACAAAACTTCTAAACCAATTGGCTCACCACTCACCCCATCCTTAATCAAAATTACACCGTCTCCAAGCTCAGTACCAATTTGGTTCCTTCTTGGAACTTGCCAAAATACGCTTAATAGCTCTGTCTCTGGTTCGTAAAACACCTTTATTTGAGCCATACTGTTTCCCCCTCCTTAATCGCATTGGTTTGATAGGCTGTGATGAGGAATCCATCTCCATTTAAGCGCCGCGCCACCGCAACAACCCAACGTTCTTCTCGCCGTACCCGATAAAACAATAATACTTCTGCATCTCTGCTACTGCGTCGAACTTCGTCCGGTGCAGCAAGAGCTAATCGAATTAGCTCCTCTAATTCCTCAAGATCCGGATGCTTGACAATTAGCCGTTGCCAGTATTATTCGGATGTTTTAACTGTAAATCCCAGCGGTGTAGAAATTTCAAACTTCATGGAAATGCTAAAAATACTGGGTTAGTATCATCACCTAGAAGCGAAGCCAGCGATCGACAGCAATCCCCAGAAAACTAGTGCGCTGCCAATGCCAAACCAAAGCGACGGAATTTCTTGTAGAACTACAGATGCAAATAACACTGCAAACATTGGCTCTAGCAGTAATATTGCAGTTGCCAGTACGACTGGTAAACGCTGCGCCGCTACTGTGTAGCACAAAAATGGTAAAGCAGTGGAAAAAATTCCCAATCCTAATAATACGAGAATAACTTGTCGATCGATTTCGATTCCAATTGACGCTGGGAAGAGAACTGCACACAAAAAAGATAAAATACTTCCTAGTAAACAGGTCAGAAAAACCACATTTATCGATTTTGGCGCAATGTTTTGCTTAGCAAATGCATTAAACCAAAGTGTATAAATTGCGATCGAACCAGCAGCACCTAATGCCAAAAGGTAGCCGGCTAGAGTTGCCAAAGAGACAGCGCGATCGGTAGATAGCTGAGGCAGCACGATCGCACTGACTCCAGCCATAGCCAGCAGCATTCCAAAGCTTTCACTTCGTTTAACGTGTAAGCGCACAACATATTTGTAGGTAATAATAAACAAGGGTGAGGTTGTGAATAATAATGTCACTTCTCCCACAGGAGCTAGCTGAAATGCTGTCGTACCTAAGACATAACCCCCAATAGCTGGTAAACTCAACCACCAGATCGGTGGCGTGCGAAGGGAACGAGTCAGATCGTGTCGGACACTTGGTGCTAGAAAAAGTATCGGCAGCATTGCAGCAGTGGCGACGAGAAAGCGACCCGCCAAAACTGCAAAGGGAGACCACCCTGGAAGCCAGCGGACAAATACACCTACCATACCCCAAGTAGCTGCGGCACATAGAGCTGCCATCAAGCCTTGAGTGTTTAGTGTGGGTTGAGTCATCTAAATTTCATCAGTTTTGTTGCCCATTGATGACAAAACGGCAAGCATAAATGCGATCGCATTTCATCATTCAATAACTTCGCGTAGATACAGAATTATCGAACTTCACATCTTATTTTTTCTTTAATGCCTTTTTCACCAATTCAGCAATTTGCGAAGGGCGTTCTGCGACTGGAACTTTTGCCGCTTTGAAAGCTTCTAACTTGCTTTTTGCCGTACCGACATTATCCCCTCTGCCAACCACGGCTGCTAGCGTCCCGGTATGCCCCCAGTGTTTGCCAGCTGGCGCATGACAACCAGCAATGTATGCAATAACTGGTTTATCGATCGCCTCGGCAATGTAACGCGCCGCAGCTTCTTCACTATTTCCCCCAGGTTCCCCGACTAAAACGATTGCTTCTGTGGTGTCGTCTTCATCGAAAATTTGCAGCCATTGAAGAAAAGAAGAACCAATAATTGCATCACTGCCAATACTGACAGCAATTGACTGCCCTAACCCTGCTTTAGTCAATCCCAAGGCAATTTCGTAAGTCAGAGTCGTGCTGCGACTGACAATACCAATCGAACCTGGAGTATAAAATTCGCTGGCATGGGTTCCCAAAAGTAATTTGCCAGGAATGATAATACCCGGACTATTGGGTCCGACAATTATGGTTTCGTTTGCCTCTGCTTTACGCAACAAGCGCACCATATCCAAAGGAGGCACGCCAGCAGAGATAATAATAATTTGTTTGATCCCAGAAGCGATCGCCTCTAAAGCAGCATCCAAAGCTTGATAGGGAGGGACGAAAATAATCGTCGTATCGATCGCCCCAACTGCCGCTACTGCCTGTTCGACCAAATCGAACACGGGTAAATCGTCAATGGATGTCGTTTGACCGGGACTAACTGCGGCAACAATCTGCGTTCCGTAGGCTTGCATACGAGCAATGTAGGGCGACCAGAGCGATGCTGTCATGCCCTGAATTAAAACTTTACTATCAGGCTTTAATTTCATCACTCACTTCTTCTAGGCAACGAACTTTTCGCGACACGGACGACTTGGGCGATCGCTTCGTCTAAATCTTCCATTGATGAGACTTGTAACGCATCTAGCTTTGCTTTCGCATCTGCTAAATCCGTTCCTGCCAAGCGCACGACTAGTTTAGGGTATTGGGCATGAGAACGAGTTTTGTGCGTCTTATTTTCGTGCTGTTGTACGAAAGTCGCGATCGCCTCAGCCACCTCTACAGTTGTCGGCACGCTACAAAGAATATTAACTAAGATCGCATGGATAGATTTATCTTGAGCGATCAATTCTAGACCTTGGATGACGCGATCGCAAAAATTCAACCCCCCATTTGCGCCAATTCTTCCATGTCCCACATTTAAGCAAACAGATGGTTTGCGGTGACTGGCTGTGGCGATCAAATCTAAAGTTGCCATCAATAACCCCGCGCCATTGCCCAAAATTGCAATATTTCCCGACTTATCTACTTCATTCCACTTGCCAACTTGAGCGACTGATGGATCACCGTTAGGACGGCTAGCTTTTTTTTCTGCCATCATCAAAATATCGGGATGGCGGGCGATCGCTTGGTCGTTGACAGTAACTTTACCATCCAATGCCATTAACTCCCCAGTCGAACTAACCCCCAAAGGATTGATTTCGATCAGATCCAAATCTTTCTGCACGAATAAACCGTACATTTTTTCTACGATAGCGCTGACCGATGCCAGTGCATCTCCCTGCAAGCCCATTTTGACTGCTAATCGGCGGGCATAAAACGGTGAAAAATCTCGTTCGACTACGACTTGTTGTAAAGCTTCTGGATTGGATTCGACATCGATTCCTCCTTGTGTAGAACCCAGAAGCAGCGGACGGCGAGCAACTGCATCGATAACTATGGCTAGGTAAAACTCGCGATCGGAGTTATATTTTGCTTCCGCTAATAAAACTTCAGGAAATTCCCCTAAAATTGGTAAATTAAAAATTGTTTGTGCTGCTGCGATCGCGTCGATCGTGTTCGTAACGATCTTCACTCCCCCAGCTTTTCCCCTACCTCCCGTCCGCACCTGCGACTTGAGTACTACTGGATAGGGAATCTTCAACCCCTTCAAATCGCGGGGACGATCGATTCTTTGGGAAGGTAAAACTGGAATACCAATCTCGCGAAACCATTCTTTAGCTTGATACTCTAGTAGATCCATTTTTAGAGGGGTGAGGAGCGAGGAGCGAGGAGTGAGGAGACAAGGGAGAGGGGGGAGAGGGGGAGCAATTCTAGTCACTAGTCACTAGCCACCAGCCACTGCTGACTGATAACTGTCAACCAATTACCAATTCATTTATACTTCATCCTTCAAGCCTAAACGATGCTTTTGCCAGTCTCGCGCTACGAGGTTGATGCCGTAAAACCGCTGCCAAAAGCGATCGACAATTTTAGTTGATAAAACTTTCGTCATCATAAACACCAAAAAATTTCCCCCTGTAGCTGCAATATAGCGCGGGCGGGGATGAGAGTCTGTCAGTGCTTTAACAATTGCTTCTGCAACTCGTTCGGCACTCCAAGCACGGCTACTCGTGTGTTTCTCTAAATCTTTTAATTTTTCAAAAGCAGCGCGATATGGCGTGCGTTCGGGGGTGGCTACCGTTGATTCTACAGCTTGGGCGGCGGCGATAAAAAAATCCGTGCTGACTGGACCTGGTTCGATGACGCTGACTTTAATATTAAACGGTGCGAGTTCCATCCGCAAAGCATCGCTGAGTCCTTCGAGAGCAAATTTTGAGCCACTATACAAGCCGCCAAACGGGAAAGCCATCCTGCCACCCAACGAACTGATATTGATAATTCTGCCACCACCGCGATCGCGCATCAGCGGGATTAAGCTACGGATGAGCGCTAAGGGTGCTAGCACGTTGATTTGAAATTGTCTGGCAGCAGCTTGGTGAGGAATGAGTTCTATGGGTCCCATTTGTCCGTAGCCAGCATTATTAACTAAAGCATCAACGCGACCGAATTTGGCGATCGCGGCTTGGGCTAGGGCTTCAACTTGGTCAGTCTGTTCTAAATCTGTGGGAACGACGAGAACTTCTGCTCCCAATTGCCGACAATGGTTAGCGACCTTTTCCAGCTTGTCTGCATCTCTAGCTGCCAAGACCAAGCGAATCGGATTAAATCGTTCTGCTAAAATTTTTGCCAACGCTGCCCCAATGCCAGTAGAAGCACCAGTAATTAATACAACTTGTTCGGATAAAGAAAGCATTTTTAGTTAATTTAGCGAGCAACAATTAGGGCGAGTCAAACAATCCTACCCTATGTTCTGCAAAGATCTTAAAGCGACGAGGGCAAACTTGTCTTATATCTGAGGAGACAGGAGACGAGGAAGACAGAAGACAGAAGAAAACCCCATATTCAAAAATAGGGGTTTCGATAATGATTTATGGCAGAAGGAGATGGGAATAGACGCAGACAGAAAAATAAATCAAAAGGAGATCTTGTCAGCTGATATTGAGCCAATATTTCATTCCTTTGAGCAATCTATAGCATAGATTACTCCTGTCTCCTGTCTCCTTGCTTACTCTGTTTTCTTATCCTTTCACAACTTCTCTCGCCAAGAACTTCTCTAGTTCCGTCAGCGCATCAGCATCAACTTTTGTTTGCATTGGGCAGAATTTGGGACCGCACATCGAGCAGAATTCAGCAGTTTTATAAATATCTGCTGGCAGGGTTTCATCGTGATATTCCTTTGCCCTGTCTGGATCGAGGGATAATTCAAACTGACGGTTCCAGTCGAAATTGTAACGGGCGGTTGAAAGCTCGTCATCCCTATCTCTAGCACCGATGCGGTGTCTTGCCACGTCCGCAGCGTGGGCGGCAATTTTGTAGGCAATCAAACCATTTCGCACGTCTTCAGCATCGGGTAAACCCAAATGTTCTTTAGGCGTGACGTAGCATAACATTGCCGTACCATACCAACCTGCCATTGCTGCCCCGATCGCAGAAGTGATATGGTCGTAGCCTGGAGCAATATCTGTTACCAGCGGTCCCAATACGTAGAAGGGTGCTTCCGAACACTCTTCCATCTGCTTGCGGACGTTAAATTCAATTTGATCCATCGGGACGTGTCCTGGTCCTTCTACCATGACTTGGACATCGTGTTCCCAGGCTTTACGAGTCAGTTGTCCTAAGGTTTTCAACTCTGCCAACTGTGCCTCGTCGGATGCATCGTGGAGACAGCCAGGACGGAGCGAGTCACCCAAACTAAAAGACACGTCGTATTTCTTAAAAATCTCGATAATGTCGCGCAAGTGCGTGTACAGCGGATTCTGTTTGTGGTGGTGCAACATCCACCGCGCTAAAATACCTCCACCACGGGAGACAATTCCAGTAATTCGGTTTTTGACTAATGGCAAATGCTCGATTAAAATTCCAGCATGGATTGTCATATAGTCTACACCTTGCTGGGCGTGTTTCTCGATGATGTGGAGAAAATCTTCCGCAGTAAGCTTTTCAATACTACCGTGGACGCTTTCTAAGGCTTGATAGACTGGTACAGTGCCAATTGGCACGGGAGAAGCGTTAATAATTGCAGTGCGAATTTCATCTAAGTTACCGCCGCCTGTGGATAAGTCCATGACGGTATCGGCTCCGTATTTTACCGCTAGATTGAGTTTGGCAACTTCTTCATCTAAATTGGAAGAGTTGGGCGAAGCACCAATATTAGCATTCACCTTACATTTGGAGGCGATGCCAATACACATCGGTTCCAAATTGGGATGATTGATATTGGCAGGGATAATCATTCTGCCCCGTGCTACTTCATCTCGAATCAACTCCACGGGTAAATTTTCCCGTCGGGCGACATGATGCATTTCTTCGGTTATCACACCTTTACGGGCAAAGTGCATTTGAGACACGTTATCTTGCCCGCGACGCTTCGCGATCCATTCTGTACGCATTTCGAGTTCCTCGCATAAACAGCTTCCCTCCGCTGGTATTACCCAGTCTCAGGTTCT
Source organism: Chroococcidiopsis sp. SAG 2025 (assembly GCF_032860985.1). Classification (GTDB taxonomy): domain Bacteria; phylum Cyanobacteriota; class Cyanobacteriia; order Cyanobacteriales; family Chroococcidiopsidaceae; genus Chroococcidiopsis. The sequence goes on along the minus strand of NZ_JAOCNC010000001.1, from coordinate 4,958,730 downwards.
AAGGGACTGTCTCAGCCTGGTTTCCCAGACACCCCTAGCTATGGTTGTCGATTGTATCACTTCTACCTAGCCGCAGTTTGTTAATTTTTGAGTTAATTAATTTTTTTCTATGTATGCAAGCTAAATGATTGTTGGAGTCAAGCGAAAAATCATAAAAATAATATTTGGCGGGAAAAGTACACCGTCTATTTCCGAAAAGATTAGACTAAAAATACCAACCATTGCTTCAGGATTCTACACGCAATGTTAGCCCCTATACTAAGTTTACTGACTTACATCACAACATCAGTTACCTTTACACCGAGCGATTTATCCAATTCCAGTGGCTGGCAAAGCGATCGCAGCACTCAATTAGCTAAGCAACAAAATAGCGCGATCGAACAGTTACTATCTACTAATGAATGCGAAGGATGCAACTTAGAGAATGCCGATCTGCAAGGTGCAAAACTGAGGGGAGCAAAACTGAGAGGAGCAAATATGAGAAATGCTAACCTTAGCTATGCCAACTTAGAAAATGCTGACTTAGAAAATACAAATTTAGAAAATGCTAATTTAGCAAGTAGCAATCTTCGAGGTGCAGAATTGGAAAGTTCTTACCTGAGATCTGTCGATTTAGACAATGCTAATTTGCATAATGCCAACTTAGAAAAAGTCAATTTAGAAAATGCCAATCTCGAAGGTAGTAATCTTCGAGGTGCAAATCTTGAGACTGCTTATCTTAGAGGTGTTAATTTTCGAGATGCCGATTTACAACTAGCAATATTAGCAAATGCCAATCTTCAGGATGCCAATTTTCAGCGGGCTATTCTCCGAGATGCTGTACTCGATGATGCTTATTTGGGAAATACGAATTTAAGAAATGCCGATTTACGAAATGCTTCTCTCCAAGATGCAAATTTGCAAGGGGCAAAATTAGCAGGAACTAATCTGCGCGGTGCAGATCTTAAAGGTGTTTATTTACCTGACGGTATGAGAAATGATTAATCTGCTCTACCAAATCTACCTCAAATACCTCTGCAAACGATCGCGCAACTTGCAATTTCACCTGCTCTAGTTGAATATCTGGTATCCACGCTTGCAAACTACCCACGGGTTTATCGGCAATACCGCAGGGGACAATTTTACTGAAACCTGCCATATCGGGACAGACATTCAAAGCAAAACCGTGCATTGTCACCCAGCGACTGACTTTAATCCCGATCGCGGCTACCTTGTATCCTTCCAACCATACCCCAGTTAACCCAGGTACGCGATCGCCCTGCAACCCGTAAACTGCTAATACGCGAATTAAGACTTCTTCTAGCTGCCGCAAATACCAGTGCAAATCTTTGTGGTGGAATTGCAGATTTAAAATCGGGTAGCCTACCAGTTGACCGGGACAGTGATAAGTTACCTCTCCGCCTCTTTCTATCCTATATACTTCATCTGCACTTTTGTCAAGGTCGAATTGCAGAAAATCTAAACTAGCTCCGTGTCCTAAAGTGTAGACTGGCGGGTGTTCCAACAAAATTAAGACATCAGGTAAATCGGGGTCTTGGCGGCGCTGTTGCAACAGATGTTTTTGCCAATTCCAAGCTTCAGCGTAACAGACGTGTCCGTAATTATAAAGATAGCATTGACGGCGTTTCATGGAGATGTTTACAAGCGATCGCGGAAAAATTCAAGCGTATTTTTTACCAAATTTTATTGCATTTGCGATTGACTACATCAAGAAATGTCAAGGAATGCGAAGGATATTAAAAAGAACTAAAACCTCTCTGTTTTCCAGAATACAAAGTGCTAACTTGAAAGTAGAAACACAAACACAGCAGGGAGGAAGGCTTTACCACCACGCCAGACTCGATGTGGAAGTCGAGATTCTACTAGGAAAAATCCCAGATCGCCCTCCAACTGGGAAATACCTGTAGTTTATCAGCAGGAACAAACCCTTTTCGGCAGGAAGTGCGACTGGTAAATTTTCATCGCAAAATAGCGAAGTTGATAAACTAAAGCGTGGTGAAATGGTGACAAAGAGCGCACCAATCGATTGATTTCTGGAGTACTTAAAACACCAGAATTCGGGCTTTTAGTAAGTAGACACTGACAGCAAATTGTTGCTGCTTTGTATTTAACCTAACACAAATTTGGTTCGTATCCATCGGGAGAATTAAATATGAAGCTTGTGATCCATGGCAAAAACATCGAAATCACCGATGCCATTCGCGAGTACGTGAATCAGAAAATAGAAAAGGCAGTCAATCATTTTCAAACTCTAACCACTGAAGTAGATGTTCATTTGTCAGTAGCCCGCAATCCCAGGATCAATCCAAAACAAGCAGCGGAAGTCACAATTTACGCCAACGGAACTGTAATTCGGGCAGAGGAAAGTAGCGAGAACTTATACGCCAGCATCGATCTAGTTGCTGATAAAATTGCCCGACAGCTACGCAAGTATAAAGAAAAATTGCAAGACAAGAAAACTCAGCCAAAAACTAGCTTAGAGGCAGTAGAACCACCCGTTGTTAACGATTTGATTGGCGATCGCACTCCCGAATTACCCAGCGAAGTCGTTCGTACAAAATACTTCGCCATGCCACCAATGACACTGAATGAAGCCCTAGAACAACTACAACTCGTCGATCACGATTTTTATATGTTCCGCAATGCCGAAACTGGAGAAATAAACGTCATTTACGAACGTAATCATGGTGGTTATGGCGTAATTCAGCCCCGCAACGGTAACGGACACACGCACGGTAATGCTAAGAACGGTAAAGCCCAAACTTCGGTAGAAAAGCCACAAATTTCTAAGTCGTAAGTCGGGGAAGAAAGCTGAGGGAGCGATCGGGAGCGATCGGGAGTAAAATCACGCACTACTCTCTTTCCCGACTCCCGACTCCCGACTCCCGACTCCCAACTCCCTGCTCGTGCGCTCCCTGATAACGACAACTGTTAACTGTCTAAGCCTACAATGGAATTGGTGAGAAGTTGCTAGGAAGGTAGCGATGAGAGTACCACAGGCTTTCTTGACAAAATTCCGAGCTGCATTTGTCGGTGTCAGCATACTGATGCTAGGGATGCAACCTAGCTATGCTATAGAAACGTTACCAAGGCAAGTCAAACCGCAAGAAAACCTACAGGTAGCAGCAACGCACAACAATCGAGGCGTAGAGTTAGCCGAACAGGGAAAATTCTCAGAAGCGATCGCGGCTTTCAATCAAGCAATTGAAATTTATCCTCAGTACGAAAACGCTCACAATAATTTAGGGCTGGCTTTTGGTAATCTGCAACAATATTCTCAAGCAGAGAACGCCTTCAAACACGCCCTGGAGATCGATCCGCGTAATTTTGAAACCTACAATAATTTAGGAATCGCCCTCGGTAGTCAAGGCAAATTTGCAGAAGCGATCGCTGCTTTTCGACAAGCAATTCAACTCAAGCCCAACGATCCAACCTCTTACCAAAACCTCGGCGTAGCATTTTGGAGTCAAGGAAATTTGCCCCAAGCACAAGCATCTTTGCATAAAGCCAAAGATCTCTACTCCACGCAAAACAACCCCACAGGCATAAGTCATGTAGAGCAGATTTTGCAACAGATGGAAAAGTAATGGGTAATAGGTAATGGGTAGTTGGTAGTGGTGCGTAAATTTTGAATGCGTGAATTTTGAATTGCTCTCTCAGCTCTCTATTCCCTGCTCCCTGCTCCCTGCTCCCTACTCCCTGTTTATATCGGCAGAGTCACCACAAAAGTCGTTCCTATGCCCACTTCACTAGTGACGCTAATTTCGCCGCCGTGCAAGTCTACACACTGTTTGACAATAGACATCCCCAAACCCGTACCAGAGATATTTTCTACGTTACTACCACGATGAAAAGAATGGAAGAGTTGTTCTATATCTTGAGCCGGAATACCAATTCCTCGATCGCGGATGGAGAAAGTAGCTTTTCTGGCTTCTACAGATAGGCTTAGATCGATGTCGCCGCCTTTGGGCGAGTATTTAATTGCATTGGAAAGTAAGTTACTCAGAATATAACGTAGCAATTTTTCATCGACATTAGCAGCTATCTGTTGTGCTTGACTGGTAAAAATAATTGAGTGTTTGCTACTAGCACTCATCCGCATTTCTTCCACTAAGTCATGACAAAATTGTTCTAAGAGGACTGGTGTGGGATTAAATTCGAGTTTTTCGGCTTCAGCTTTACCAATCAGTAAAACATCATCTAACAATTGTGTCATGCGTTTGGTAGCAATTTGAATTCGATCGAGATACATGCGTTTTTTATCTTCTGAAGCGCGATCGCCAAATTGTTCGAGTAGCTTAGCTGACATGAGAATTGTTGTTAGCGGAGTCCGAAATTCGTGAGATGCTGTAGTAATAAATCGCGATTTCAGTTCTACTAACTGCTTCTCTTTTTCTAAGGCGTAAATCATCTCAGCTTCGGCTAATTTCCGTTCTGTGATGTTGCGAAATATACCACGGGTAGCAATGGGTTTACCATTGATAATTTTACAATTAATACTACCTGCAACCCAAACTTTCTCACCTTGTTTAGTTATAAATGCCGTTTCAATTTCCGAAATCTGTTTTCCTGACATGACTTCCCGAAAATTTTTCTGGCAATGCTCTAAATTGTCGGGATGAATAACATCAAAAATTCTCAAACGAGAAATTTCATCTTCACTATAATCTAAAGTTTCTTTCCAGGCTCGATTTACATATACTAAATGACCGTCTGGTGTAACACTTTGAATTAGATCGCTAGCATTTTCAAATAAATCTCTATAGCGTTCTTCACTTTCTCGGAGAGCCGCATCAGCTTGCTGACGCTCGTTAATTTCACGTTCTAATTTTTGATTAGTTCGCAATAGTTCTTTGGTACGCTCTTGGACTCTTTGTTGTAGAGATTCGTTTGCTGCCTGCACTTCTTGGAACTTTTCATTTAAAGCCACCGTCATAAACTGAAAATTACCAATCAACGAATTAATTTCTACTACCGGACTAGTAGGAAATTGCATCAAATTCTTTTCTGGCAATTGAGAGGATAAATCTGTAGTTACGGTAGCTAACTGCGTTAATGGATTTGCTAATTTACGGCTGAGTAGTATGCCGCCAATTAAAACAATCAATACCGTAACTAGCATGAAGGTAAGGTCGTTAATGTAAGTTTGTTGTAGGTGGTCAATATAAGGTGCAGCCGGAATTTCTAAAATAAGTTTCCATTGAGAACGATCGCTCAGCGGCTGTTCTTTAACATATAGAGAGCGTCGCCAGCGTATGATCGCCGGAAGTTTGCCTTTAGGTGGTAACCATAAATATGTATTTTCAAAATAGATATTCCTACTAGCTGTCTTTTGACTCAGCGATCGCATTTCTCCGCCACGCAGGCGATCGAAATTTTGCATCAGTTGTAATTTAGAATCGCTACTGGCAACAATCTGGTTATGAGAGTCGAGAAGAATAATTTGGTGAATTCTGTGAGAAAGCTGCGATCGCAAAAAGTCCTCTAAATAAGAGAGGTTGAGGTGAGCGTATACTACACCAGACAAGCGATTGTTAGTTAGTATCGGTACGCCAATATCGATTTGGGGAATTCGTTCAGTCGGATGGATGTGGACGTTGCCTATAGTCGGTTTGAGACTAGCTTCGATCTGCGCTAAAGTCTTTATGTGCTGTGCATCTAATTTACCAGGTGAAGTTAAGGCTGGATCGATTTGGGGTGCAGAGGCAACAATAGTATCGGTAGCATTAATAACTTGTAATAAAATGAATTCGGGATAAACTCGCTGTAGCAACTCTAGGCTTTGCTGTAATTGTGTTGAAGGCGCGTTAGCAAAGCTTAACGAAGCGGTCGCATTATTAGTAGCCAATTGACCGAGTTGAGATAAAACATTTAAATATTCGCCCTGGCGATCTGCCAAACCAGCTATCACCTCTTGAGCGGTATCTTTAAGTTCAACTTGAATTGTGTTTTGAATCTGTTGGGAAACCAAATTACAATCTAAAACAACTAAAATTAGTGCAGGTAAAAAACAGGAAGTCGCACAAAGAGATAACAAAACCTGTCGCATGGATGGAGTATGCCTAACTTGAGCAAGACTCACCCATCTAGAAATAGGTAAGTAATTAATCGCCAAGCTAGCGATAATAGAGTTAAAAATGCCATTGACAGACTGTTTCAACACCACTAACCAAGTTTGAGCCGAATCGACGTGCAACAAGCGGGAATAAAACAGCCACACCAACGGGATACCCAACACCAGCCAGTAAATGACATCCAACAGCACCAAACTCTGTCTTTGGTTGCGCCACAGTAAACCAACAAACAACGCTTCGCCAATCGCAACGATCGCGGCATAGGGATGATTCCAGAGAAAGAAAGTGTGTACGGAGGCGATCGCTGCGGCAATTGTTCCCCAGCGAATACCGAAAAAGCGCACTACTAATAAAACAGAAATACTACCAAACAAAAAATCTACGCCAAAAAAGAGCGGCAAGCTGAAATAATTACCTGCATACCCTGCCAATAGCAAAATCGCCATTGGCAACCACGAGCGTCTAGGAATTGGGGGTAGTAACATGGTTAACTTTTAGTTACTGTGGCTTTTTAGCATCGTTCCGTAGCAATCACGGGCAAAACCACTGTTGTTAGATTAGTCCAGTTCCGAAATTTTCAGGATGAGTAAAATTACTGATGAAAGCGATCGCGACCCAACTTGCAGCTATTGTCAGCCCAGAATCTGTCTTGGAATGGGAAGATATAGATGCGATGCGACAAGAACACATAAAGGGGGCGATCGCCTCCAGTATCGCACCTAGCTGCATTGTCTATCCCCACACGCCAGCCGAACTAGCAGCAGTGATGGCATATGCGGACAGCAACAACTGGCGAATTCTAGTATATGGCAGCGGTACAAAACTCAGCTGGGGAGGACTGGCAAAAAATATCCAGGTACTGGTCAGTACCTCACGCCTAAATCGACTCATCCAACACGCTGTCGGAGATTTAACCGTAACGGTAGAAGCGGGAATGAAATTTGCCGATCTACAAGCAGTGTTAGCCCCTACTGGACAATTTCTTGCCCTCGACCCCACCGCACCAGAATCAGCAACAATCGGGGGCATTGTCGCCACGGCTGATACCAATTCACTCCGACAACGTTACGGCGGCGTGCGCGATCAACTGCTAGGAATTTCCTTTGTCCGTGCTGACGGAGAAATTGCCAAAGCTGGGGGACGAGTCGTTAAAAACGTCGCTGGCTACGACTTAATGAAGCTATTTACAGGTTCTTACGGCACGCTAGGCGCGATCGCCCAGGTAACGCTACGAGTTTACCCCCTACCACCCGCATCTGGGACGGTGGCGCTGACAGGCACAGCTGAGGCGATCGCCCAAGCGACATCTAAAATCAGGAGTTCGGCTTTAACTCCCACCCAAGCCGACCTGCTATCTTCTCATCTAGTCACTACCATAGGAATAGGTCAAGGACTAGGATTAATGGTTCGCTTCCAAAGCCTGAGTGCTAGCGTCCGAGAACAAACCGCGCGGCTAGTAGAAATGGGACAACAATTGGGATTGCAAAGCACCACCTACTCAGATGCGGACGAAGCTAACTTATGGCAACAATTACAAGTACAAATACGTTCTCCTCAACCAATGCAAGCAGTTACTTGCAAAATAGGAGTATTACCAGCAACTGCTGTTGCAACTTTGCTCTATTTAGATCGGATTGCTCCAGAATCGGCGATCGGGACAATCCATGTTGGTAGCGGTTTGGGAGTTATCAGATTTGACAATACTAATGTTAAGGCAAACACGGTTTTAAGTATGAGAACTCACTGCCAAAATCAAGGAGGTTATTTGTCTGTTTTAGAAGCCCCAGCAGTCTTTAAGCAGCAGCTTGATGTCTGGGGTTATAGAGGAAACGCCCTAGATTTAATGCGACGCATAAAACAACAGTTCGATCCAAAAAATGTTTTGAGTCCGCAAAGGTTTGTCGGCGAGATTTAAGCGGGAGCAGGGAGCAGGGGGGAGAAAAGAGCTGGGGAAGACAAGGGGGACAAGGGAGCAATTCTAGCCACTAGCCACCAGTCACTAGTCACTGATAACTGTCAATCGTCAACTACCAACTACCAACTACCATTAAATGTATGCAAACTTCAGAAAATCCTTTAAATCATCATTTACTCGATCCAGAAACGGGTTCAATTAAGAATTTAAAAGGGTTCGATTCACAGCATCCCCCCGATCCGAAACTCATCGATACCTGCGTTCACTGTGGCTTTTGCCTCTCTACCTGTCCCAGTTATCGCGTTATCGGCAAAGAAATGGATTCGCCTAGAGGTCGAATCTACCTAATGGACGCAATTAACGAAGGCGAAATTGCCCTCAATACCGCTACAGTAGAACACTTTGATTCTTGTTTGGGATGCCTTGCTTGCGTCACGACTTGTCCTTCAGGCGTGCAGTATGACAAATTAATTTCTGCGACTCGTCCCCAGGTAGAACGCAACTATCCCCGTAGTTTAGGCGATCGCCTCTACAGAAAGCTAATTTTCTCCTTTTTTCCCTATCCCCATCGCCTGCGGTGGATGCTAGTGCCTTTATTTTTGTATCAATTGTTAGGCGTGCAAAAACTCGTCCGCGCTACCAAAATCTTGAAATACATTTCTCCTAGATTGGCGGCGATGGAATCAATCTTACCCAAAATTACGCTGAAATCTTTTCGGGACGATTTACCCACAGTTATTCCAGCACAGGGAGAAAAGCGCTATCGGGTAGGAGTCATTTTAGGTTGCGTCCAACGGCTATTTTTCTCCCCGATTAATGAAGCTACTGTCAGGGTATTAACAGCAAATGGCTGTGAAGTCGTCATTCCTAAATCTCAAGGCTGCTGTGCGGCGCTACCCCATCACCAGGGACAAGAAGAACAGGCGAAGGCATTAGCAAGACAGATGATAGATGCTTTTGCCGATACAGGCGTAGATGCGGTTATTATTAACGCTGCTGGCTGCGGTCATACTTTGAAAGAGTACGGACACTTATTGCAAGACGATCCAGAATATCGGGAAAAAGCACAAGCATTTGCAGCCAACGTCAAAGACGTACAAGAGTTTCTCGCTACTGTCGGCTTAACGACAAAACTTTCACCCCTATCTGAAAAACCTTTAACTCTGGTTTATCAAGATGCTTGTCATTTATTACACGGGCAAAAAATCAGCGTCCAACCCCGTCAGTTGTTGCGACAAATCCCAGGAGTGCAGTTGCGCGAACCAATCGACGCAGCTTTGTGTTGTGGCAGCGCTGGAGTTTACAATATGCTGCAACCAAATGTTGCCGATGAATTAGGTCAGCAAAAAGTCCAAAATTTATTAAATACAGGTGCGAATTTGATTGCATCTGCCAATCCTGGTTGTACTTTGCAAATTAGCAAGCATTTGAAATTACAAGAGAAAAAGATTTCTGTCATGCATCCGATAGAATTGTTAGATTTGGCAATCCGAGGCATACAGTTATCAGTGACCAGTAACCAGTGACCAGTGACCAGTTAACCATGCATTTGTAGGGGCGGGTTTGTCGATCTGATGGGCAAATAACAAACATGTTCGATCAACCCGCCCGATCGTCACACCGAATTTACCGATATATTTAAATCAAACAACACAAATTGTTGCGAACCTGCCCCTACAGAGATTGCGATCGCCTACCCAAATTTGAAATGAATTGTATCCAAAACCAAGCAAATGTTGCATATACCGCGATCGCAGCTACGATAACTTTTACTTTGTCCCATAACAGTTGTTTCTGCCACAGTTCTAGATTCAGAAAAAATGAACTGTAACCATTGACGTTGATTCCACCGAATGGCGCGATCGCACCTACTAGGGAAATTAAAATTGAAACTGAGGCGATCGCTAGAAAAATTCCTCGCAGTAGCTTTGATTTTTGGATGGGTTCGAGAACGTGAGTTAACGGCACGCACGCTAATAACATAATTGAAGCGAACCATCTGACTCCATAACTATGACCGCTATAGTTATTGCTACGAAAAACATAAAACATCACGTAAGCTAGACAAATCGCAGCAATGAATAAATACTCTTTTTTATATTTAAAACCTGGTTGCATTATCGCTCTACACCAGCCATAAATTGTAAATAATAAAATTGGAGTATAGGATAGCAAACCTCTACTACCAACGAGCATATGAAAAGCATAAATAGCTAAACTTTGTAAATCGTGTCCTACCAATCCTGAAAGATTTACCTGTACCAAAATAAGAGCCTGGATAGTCCCATAATTTGGCATTCATGGCTGGAGGAATGATACTGCCAGAAGTATAAAAATTCAACCATATATAAAGTAATATCATCGGAATACAAGCCAAAATGAAAGCTAGTTTGGCTTGATGCTTCTGATTAAATAACAAAATAGAATACAACGGAATTAAGGCGAACATTGTAATATCAGTACTACCAGCAAAAGCAATAAAAATCCGGCGATCGCGGCATTTCTTACTTCGTGCCGTCTGAGTAATAAAAAGTAAAAAGCTGAAGAGTAAAAGACTGCCACTAAAGGCATGGTTGTTAAAGACAATTGAATATGGTAGAACTAACGTTCCCCCCCCGCCAGCAGCAGCACAATATTTGTCCACCGCTCATCAATCCGAAAAAATTTGAAAATCTCGTACAAGCAAACTAGTCCTAAGCTGGACATAACGCCCATAATTAGTACGGTTAACAAAAAGTAAGTCGCAGATTGATGGGTGGCAATAGTCAGGTTAAAGACAGATTTTAGAAATAAATAAAATACCGAACTATACAATGCCATAATTGGTGGCTTGTCAGAATAAAAACGATCTTCATAGAAATATTTATCGCCAGTCCAGATATAAGTAGAGCGATCGATACTAAAAGTGTGAAAGTCTACCAATGACTCAATCGTTGCCATTCTGGAAGCATCATTCAAGAATTTATCTCTAATTTTGTCAAAATTGCAAACAAAAATAAGAATGCAAAAATATCTGCATTCTTTTCACGATAACTTTATTTAACATCATGAATCAATAATTTTAAATTTTGAATTTTGTACGGGTGGGTTTGTTCAACAACTCTGACTGCGACAAAGATTTCGGATAAACCTGCCCCTACTTGGCTTCTCGCTCTACTAGCAAAGTCACGGGACCATCATTATCAATAAAAACATGCATCATCGCGCCAAACTCTCCCGTTTCTACTTTTAAACCACTGTCGCGTAGCTTTTCCACAAACAGATTGTATAGGTTTTTCGCTGCTTCTGGTGCAGCCGAGCGGTCGAAGGAAGGGCGGCGACCTTTACGACAATCGCCATACAGAGTAAACTGACTGACAACTAAGAGTTCGCCATCGATTTCTGTGACGGATTTTTGCCAGCGATCGTTCCCTTCCTCTGCACCGAATAGACGCAATTCCAAACATTTACGCGCCATCCAGTCGAGTTCTGCTTCCGTATCAGTATCGGCAATTCCCACCAGCAAGTTTAAACCCCGTCCAATTTTACCAATAGTTTGTTCGCCAACGGTGACGTAAGAAGATTTAACTCGCTGAATGATGACGCGCATAATGACGAAATAGAGAGTAAAGAGCGATCGCCATATTACTATTACCAAAGATACTAAGGGCGATCGCTTTTCCAGCACCAAAAATTTCTTATTGGTCGTTGCTAGCGTCGTGAGGTTTGCTTTGAGTCATTTGTCCGATTAACTCCAGTACTCTTTGCTCGAAGTCTTGAGGAGAGACTCGTCCTTTGGTCAGAAACTCCGTATGTCCTAGCTTGAGCCGATTTCGCTCTGACTGGTCGAGGTCTTTGGCAGAATAGACGACTAAAGGAATACTGTAAAGGCGATCGTGTTGATGCAGCCACTCAACGACACCAAATCCATCCACTTGAGGCAAAATCAGATCGAGAATCAGTAGATCGGGTTTGATTTCCTGACTCAAGCGAATTGCCTCGCGTCCATTTTTGGCAAGAAAAGTTTCAATATTATGACTTTTAAGCAGTGCAAGCAAAAGTTCGGCTAACTCGGCATCATCCTCAACCAGCAATACGCGGACTGGTCGAGCGTTTTTAGCTAGAGCTAGCTTGAGAGAGTCAAACAGCGAGTTTTCATCAACTGGCTTACTCACCCAAGCGCTCGAATTTTGACTGAGCGGACTCTGACTAGGAGCGCAAATACTACAAATGACGATGGGAATGTCTTTCGTATCCGATCGCTCTTTCAGCTTTGCCATCACCTCCCAGCCATTCATTTTTGGCATCAGCAAATCTAGTAAAATTGCATCAGGATGTAGGGTAGCAGCAGAGGCGATCGCTTCTTGTCCAGAATGCACGACGACCGTGCGATAGCCTTTATTTTCCAGCAGGGTTTGTAGTTCAGCTCCAACATCAGGATCGTCGTCACAAATTAATACCAAGGGAGAGGAAGAACCACTGTGTTGAGTCCCAACTTGCAGCACCTGGCTTTGAGGAGCGAGCAGTAAAGAATTGGTTAAATCATCCGATTTCATACTCGATTTAGCTTGCAAGACAGGCAGCGTAAAGTAAAAAGTACTGCCTTCACCCAGAACGCTTTCAACCCAAATGCGTCCATCATGCTGTTGTACGATACTGCGGCAAATTGCCAACCCTAAACCAGTCCCATCATGCTTGCGAGAATCTGTTGAGTCAACTTGTTGAAATCGTTCAAATATACTATCGAGTTTGTCGGCTGGAATACCGCGTCCGGTGTCTTGCACTTGGAATGTGATATGAGGGGTGAGGAGCGAGGAGCGAGGAGCGAGGGGGTCGGAGATGTTTGAATTTTGGATTTTGAATTTTGGATTTTGGATTTCTCCCCCTGTGTTCCCAGCTCTCCCAGTTCTCTCTACTTCATTTTCCCTCGCTCCTCGCCCCTCGCTCCTCGCTCCTAATTCCACACTCAACCAAACAGTACTACCACTAGGCGAAAATTTAATCGCGTTAGAAAGTAGATTGGTGAGAGTTTGAACGATGCGGTCTGGATCTGCCCATACTTGAATCGGTAGGCTAGAAACAGATAAGGTAATCCCAGCTTTGTCGGCGAGAGGCTGCATCACGTTCACTGCTTCAGTTATCAACTCGGTAACATCGCAGCTTTCTTTTTCCATCTTCACCTTACCCGACTCGATCCGCTCGATATCGAGAATGTCGTTGATCAGGCGCACCAAGCGTTCGGTGCTATCGGTGGCAATTTGCAATAAGCGTTGTCCCTGCGGTGAGTCTGGCTGGAGTAAACCACTAGCAAGCATCCCTAAAGAACCGTGAATCGAAGTCAAAGGCGTGCGGAGTTCGTGGCTGACAACGGAAATAAACTCATCTTTCATCCGCTCGATTTGCTTGCGATCGCTCACATCATGCAAGTAAACCGTATATACTGTTTCTCCTGCCAAATTTAACTTGGAGATACTCGCCTCGGCAGGAAATTCAGTCCCATCCTTGCGGTAACCGTAAATTTCGCGTCGTTCTCCCATCCGGCGAGCTAAATTTGGGGATTGACCGAATTCATCTACGTGCTGACGATGTGCTGCGGCAAAACGCTTTGGTAGCAACAAGTCAAGCGGTTGTCCGATCGCTTCTGCTGCTGAGTAGCCGAATATTCTCTCGGCTCCAGAGTTAAACAAGGTGATGCGTTGATTGCTATCGATTGAAATAATCGCGTCATCGGCTATTGCGACGATTCCGGCAAATAAGGCTTGAGAATTTTGCAATGCTTCTTGGGTGCGCTGGCGCTCGTTTAACTCCGACTGGAGTTGCTCGTTCAGCTTGAAGCGATTTTCGCTTTCGACATTGTTCGTTGCTCTGACTTGGTTAATCCGGTGTAGTAGTTTCATCCGCTCTAAGCGATTGACGATCCGAGTCACGAGTTCGGAACCCACAATCGGCTTACGCACAAAATCATCTGCACCAGCACTAAACACCCGATCTACAATGTCGGCATCGTGATGGACTGTCAAAAATAAAATTGGTAGATCGCTCCAGCGCGGCTCGTTACGTACCACCTGGCATAGGTCGATGCCATTGACATAGGGCATTTCCACATCTAGAATCAACAGATCCGGTGCAGTGGCTTCTAAAGTTTCCCAGAACCGACGCGGATCTTCTAAAGTTGTCACTTTCAATCCCCAAGGATTGAGCAATGCTGGTAACACTGCGAGGATTTTTGGATCGTCGTCCACAACGAGTAGATGAGCTTCTGCATGGGGTGCATTTTCTAATGCTTGCGCCACTGCATCTAGTACTTGTGCGGCAGGCATAGGCTTTTGCAAAAAGGTGCATCCACCACTACGAGCAATTTGCAGCCGATGGCTCAAGTCTGTTTGCTCGGTCAAAACTATCACTGGTACGGGTGGCTGACGCTGCTTCAGTTCTGCTAGCAAGCTCAAACTCTCGTCATGACGCGGACAAATATCAGGATCGAGGAGGACAATACTGGGATGCTCTTGGTAAAGCTTGTTTCTAGCAGTATCGAGGTTATTAGCGATCGCGACCCTAAATCCTCTGTCTGTAGCTGCTGCGGTTAACTGTTGGGCGATCGAGCGTTCGCGATTGACTATCAGTAGCAATGGTTGCTCTGATTCTGTTTGTGACTTACCTGCTTCTCCTTTCTGCTCAATTTCTTGACCCAGAGCCAACACTAGACGGCAAAAATTTGTTGCCTCAGATAGCAAGACAGCGCGATCGCCTTTTAGCATCTGCTCAATTTCTTTCGCCAGTTTCGATCCTTGCGCAAAGCCGAAAGTTCCTAACGAGCCTGCTAGGGTATGCGCTTCTTTTCGTGCTGATTCGAGCAGTTCTGGAGACAAGGTATGATTTGCGCTGACAGCAGCAGATGCTTGCTCCAACACGCCAATCTGCTCTGCAACCCTGGGCTTAAATTTATGCCAAATTCCTGCAACTGCCGATAGTGTCTGTTGCGTGGTGCGTGGTGCGCGATCGAATTTTGAATTTTGAATTTTGAATTTTGAATTTTGAATTTTGAGTTGCTCCCTGCTCCCTGCTCCCTTATTTTCCAAAGGCTTGAGACGATAGCCAATGCCGTAGACAGTTTCGAGCAGATCGCTATTAGCTCCTGCGGCTTTGAGTTTTTGCCGCAATCCTTTAATATGAGTCCGCACGGCTTCTTCGCTGGGAATGTCTTCATAAGACCAGAGATGTTCCAAGATCGTGCCACAACTAAAAACGCGGCGACTGTTACGTAAAAACAGCTCTAAAAGTGCATATTCCTTGGGAGTTAATGACAAATGCTTTTGACTATAAGTTGCCTCACAACTACTGGGGTCTAATTGCAAATCGCCCCACTCTAGCACTGGCGGGGAAACTAAACCGCTACGGCGCAATAGCGCTCTGATCCGAGCGACTAATTCTTCAGAGTCGCAAGGTTTAGTTAAGTAGTCATCTGCACCCGCATCTAATCCAATTGCTTTATCGTGGCTGCTATCTCGACCGGTTAACAATAAAATTGGCGTTGACAAACCTTTAGCTCTGATTTGACGGCAAAGACTAATGCCATCTAGTTTAGGTATGACGACATCCAATACAATCAAGTCGTAGTCGAAAGCTTGGACTAAATCCCAAGCCGCAAGACCATCAATCGCAACCTCAACTGCATAGTTTTGGTTGGTGAGGACGGCAGTAAGGGCGTGGGCAACTAACTCGTCATCTTCTACAACTAAGATTTTCATTGCTAACTAGCTTTTCCCTGGCGATAGAAGATAGCAATTAACGAGCAAAATACAGATGAAATACAATCCAAAAATTGCTATCAAGCCGATCTTTAATCAAGCTACTTTATAGGAATCGCTTAAGTTTACAAGTAGCAAGAATTTGTTACATGGGAAAAGCCGATCGCCTAATATATCAAAACCTTAGCGATCGAACATTGCCCGCTTGTTGCTACAGGGCGCGGAAATCGCCTCAACACACTAGACTTCCTGCACGAATGTTTTGTACGGGCGGGTTTACCCGAAATCTCGGTAGAGATCGGAGTTTTTTGGTAAACCCGCCCCTACTAGATTGGATTCATGTACAAATTCTTTCCGCATTCAATTGCTAGACTTGTATCCGAGTGATACTTCACGTTCAGCCGACTGTAGTTTCTCTGCTGGCTGCACTGGGGACTGTACCGTTAAGACAGAACAAGGAGCGTGATGCAAGACGTAATTACTAACACTACCCATAAAAAACTCAGATAAACCTCTGCGTCCCCTGCGTCCGGTGACAATTAAATCTGCCTTCCAAGCCAAAGCAAAATCGCAAATCAGCCGCCCAGGACTACCCGATAATTGCCGAAATTCCACATTAATGACCCCAGCAGCCATTGCTTCTTGATGGCGCGATCTCAACATGTCCAGACCTTGTTTCGTAAACGCTTCTCGCTGCTGTTGGTACAATTCCATATTTTTCTCATACACCGATGGATAGTATTCCAAGCTAGGTAAAATCGGTGTAGGGCTGCCGAGTTCTTCTTCTGATACTACGTGCAACAACAACAGACTAGCGTTGTTTGCCTTAGCTAAAGATAAAGCCGTATCAAACACCTGTTTGCTGCTTTTTGACGTATCTACTGCAACCAAAATTTTTTGGAACATAACAACCGCCTTTGCAATTCGTAATTCGTAATTCGTAATTCGTAATTATTTATGAATCGAGTCAATGTTCAATATATAAAAATAATTTGAGGAAATTGTGAGGAATCAGTTGTCAGTAGAGAGTGACTAGTGGCTGGTGGCTAGTGAAGAAGGGATGTGGGGTGTAGGGTGTAGGGAAATTTTGAATGCGTGAATTTTGAGTTGCTCCCTTGTCTCCCTTGTCCCCAACCCCCGACTCCCGACTCCCGACTTACAAACTTTTAATTTCCTCTAACGCTCAGCCTCGATAGAATGACACTGCACTGAATAAGAGACGAGCATTCATGGATTTTCTCTCCAATACCGTCGTGCTGTCGCGGATGCAGTTTGCGCTGACTGCCCTATTTCACATGCTTTGGCCCACAATTACTACAGGTGTGGGAATATATTTGGTCATTGTTGAGGGATTATGGTTGAGGACTCGTAACCCTGAGTATTACTACCATGCCCGCTTTTGGTCTAAGCTTTACGTGCTGAATTTTGGCATTGGAGTAGCGACGGGAATTCCAATGGAATTTCAGTTTGGAACTAACTGGGCTCCATTTTCCGAGGCTGTGGGTAACTTTTTTGGCAGTGTCATCGGGTTTGAAGCGGCTTGGGCTTTTATGCTAGAAGCTGCTTTTTTGGGAATTATGCTGTTTGGCTGGGAGCGCGTCAACTCTACCATTCACTATGTGGCGACGATTATGGTGGCGTTGGGTGCGAACTTATCTACGCTGTGGATTTTGACGGCAAACTCTTGGATGCAATCGCCTGCGGGTGGAGAAATTATCAATGGTAAGTTTATCGTTAGGGACTACTTTCAGGCGATCGCCAATCCATTTATGGCAAAGAGCGTACTACACATGTTCTTTGCAACGTTAGAGACTTCGCTGTTTCTCGTCGGCGGAATCAGTGCGTGGTACATTCTCAACAATCGCCACCCAGCTTTCTTTTCTAAGTCTTTACGAATCGTTTTAGCAGCTGCGATCGCAGTTGCACCTATGCAGATTTACATAGGACATTTAAGTGGCGAACAGGTATATCACTATCAACCTGCGAAACTCGCTGCTATGGAAGCGCAATGGGAAACGACCCCCGCCGGACAGCCTGCTGATTGGAGTTTAGTAGCATTACCTAACGACAAAGCGCAAAAAAATGATTGGGAAATTACCATTCCTAACGCTTTAGGATACATTTTAGAATTCAAACAAAATCTCACCGAACCTGTTGTAGGACTGAGAGATTTTAAACCAGAAGATCGACCGCATTTAGTTAGTTTAGTTTACTATTCCTTTCGCATTATGATTGGGATTGGATTTTTCCTAGCTTTCCTAATGCTATGGAGTACCCTTTACTGGTTACTTGGCAAGCTGAATAGCGAAAAAGTTACTCAGCAACGCTGGCTATTACGTACCTGGATTTTTGCGGCTCCTCTAGGCTTCATTGCGATTGACTCTGGTTGGATCGTGCGTTGTGTCGGACGGCAACCGTGGACGTTATACAATCAAATCCGCACCGTAGATTCTGCCTCTCACGTTCCTGCTAGGAATGTCTTAGTTTCGCTGACAGGCTTTGCGATCGTTTATGCGGTGTTATTTGTCGCCACTTTGTATTTCGGTAGCCGCATTATTCGCAAAGGACCAAACTTAGAATTACCCATCCCAGGTGTTGAAACTATTCGTCCCGCGATCGACACTTCCCCTGGTGAATTTGTGCCTGACGAACGCCCCGTAGAAGCACAACAGTAGAAACTCAAAATTCAAAATGCAAAATTAAGAAATTAACATTCTATCTCTTACCAATTACCACATGGAGACACTCACATATTTTCTTCCTCAGATTTGGTTTGGAATTTTGGCACTGTTTCTGTTTCTCTACGTCATGCTCGACGGTTTTGATTTGGGAGTAGGTATTCTCTCGCTGACTTCTGATAATGAGGAGCGGCGAGGACTTTTGATGACGAGTCTGAGTAATATTTGGGATGCTAATGAGACTTGGTTGGTATTGATGGGAGGTGGTTTATTTGGTGCATTTCCCCTCGCTTATAGCACAATTTTAAGTGCGCTTTACATCCCAATTATTGCTATGGTATTTGGGTTTATTTTTCGAGCGGTTGCCTTTGAATTTCGGGAACAAGCAAAGCGCAAATTGATTTGGAATATAGCGTTTGGAGCTGGAAGTTTTTTAGCAGCTCTCGGTCAGGGATTTGCTTTAGGTAGCGTATTAGAAGGCATTAAAGTTGATGAAGCAGGACATTTTATCGGTAGCACTTGGGACTGGCTGAGTTGGCAATCAATATTAATTGCTCTGACGTTAATTCAAGGTTACGTGTTGATCGGTTCGACTTATTTGATTTGGAAAACTGAAGGAGAGTTACAGGAAACTCATTACAAAACTGCGAGAATAGCTGCTTTCACAACTTTAATCGGAGCGATTTTTATCACGATTTCAACTCCTATCTTTTATGAAAGTGCCAGAACTCGATTATTTCAACAACCGCTTGTTTATATTTTCGGGATTATTCCTGTAGTGGGAATACTTCTGATTTCTAAGCTTTTAGGTAGCCTCGATCGCAAGCAGGAACGAGCGCCATTTGTTTGGACAATTCTACTATTCGTCCTCACTTTCATCGGACTGGCTTTAGTTGTTTTTCCCTACATTATTCCTCCTAATATCACAATTTACGAGGCATCGGCTGACCCCAGTTCGTTAGTCATCATGATTATTTTTATTGGTTTTCTCATTCCTGTCATGCTGTTTTACAACCTTTATCAATATGTCGTGTTTAGAGGCAAGGTAACAGGAGGACATTATGGGGAATAGGTAGAGCAGCGCTATAGCGCTGCTCTACAAAAATTACTTTCCAACCTTAGAAGTGTCATTAGTATCGAGGTGCGATCGCAAAACAGGAGGAGTATGTACCCAGACAGCTTGTTGCGGTACGGGAATCGCAATATCGGCGATATCGAAAGCCTTTTTCAATCGACGGCGATATTCTCTGGCTACATCCCATTGTTTGAGGGGTTGGGTTTTAATCCAAACCCGAATAATTAAACCGCGATCGCCAAAATTATCAACTCCTAGTACTTCTGGTCTTTCTAAAATTTGATCTCGCCACTGGGGATCTCGATCCATTTCTACACCCACCTCTTCAATTAAAAATAATGCTTGGTCGAGGTTGGCATTGTAAGCAACGGGTATACTTAAATCGGCACGCGACCACCGACTAGAAAGGTTTGCCACAATTTTAATTTCACTATTGGGAATAGTAATTAATCTACCTTCGGCATCGCGTAACTGAGTGATTCGCAGATTGAGATTTTCTACCAAACCGCCAAAAGTACCGACGTTAATTACGTCACCTACGGCGTACTGGTCTTCTACAATAATCAAAAAGCCATTGATTGCATCTTTAATCAAACTTTGGGATGCTAGGGATATGGCTACACCCAGTAACCCCGCACCAGCTAACACTGGAACTAAATCTACACCTAGAGTGGAAAGAGCAAGAAGTAAACCTAAAGCGACAATACTAATAGTGGTCACGCTTTTAGCAACACCAGAAATTGTCATTACCCGCAGTTGCAAGCGTACGTAGTCTTGAGCGCCTAATAAGGCATTATTCGCCAGTGCATGAGTAAAGCGATCGATCGCAACATAGCTGGCGCGAGTGGCGACATAGGCTCCAATTGAGACAAGTCCAATCACAGCAGGAATTCTGACGATTGGAATTTGGAGTATCGCTAGAATCCAAACTGGAATAAACCGCGTGTAAGGGAACAATCCTAAAATTACCAGCGTTCCGCCAACCCATACACCAGTTTGAGATAGCTGAAATATTCTTCGCCTGACTTCCCGTAAGTTATTTTGCTGTTGCTGCGTTAATTGTGTCGTGACTGACTCTGAGGGATCTGTGGGAGTCGTCGGAATAGGTATGACTCGATCTAAACGATCGCGCCAACGGCGAATTCCCCAGCTAGCCACTACGATACCCACAAAAATTCCAGTGGCGATCGCACCTCGGCGGATCAAAACTGGAGGTTTTCGTTCTTGTTTGGCTGCGATCAAGTCTTGCTTGAGGGATTTGACTAATTTGCTTGCCAAATTTTGAACGCTTGTTTCTCCTTGAACCTCAGCATCTAAATCGGTGGGAGTGAAGAGATACTGCTGATTAATCGAAATAGTTGGCAGAGTTTGAGATACACCCGTTGGACTATTGGCATCCGTAATCGTTTGGCGTTGAGATCTGACTTCCGGTTCCTCCTCAGAATCGCTTGCAAAGTAATCTTCGCTAATGTTTTCTAAGTTTGACTGCACCTCATTTACCCGCTTAGCTAACTCCTCCCTAGAAGATGCCGTAACCTGAAACAAACGACGACCATCTAAGGTAATCCAGTCAGTATAGATCTGTCTTTGAGGATTATTGCGATCGCGAGTTGGTTGGTAAGCAGATAGAAAATTGTCTATTCCTGGGAGATCGAGTGAATTTAAACCTGGAATAGGTAACGATTGCTGTAAATTCGCTGGTTGTGTCGGCTTGGCTAGAGTGGGGGCAATAACTGAAGCATTCAGCACGATTGAACCCAAAATGCCACAAGTGAAACACATGACTAGCCGTCGTCTGCTTTTTGGTTTAGCGATCGCCTGAATTTGAGAGCGCACGTCCACACCTCCTACTTTTCACACTTATACACATTACTAGATGAAGGATGGTTGTTGGGAGGAGTGAGGAGCGAGGAGTGAGGGAAAGAGTGTGATGTGAAGAAAGGGTGTGGGGTGTAGGGTGTAGGAAATTTTGAATTTTGGATTTCTCCTCAGCTCCTCAGATGGGCGACTCTCTCTTCCCCGACTTCCGATTAAAAAAACATGAAGTTTGTTCGCTAAAGTATGAAATAAGTGTAAATTTTGCGCGTAACAGCTATTGATGGGTTGACGGCTGTTGGCTGGTCTTCATAGTCTGGACTGGTGTTTGTGCAGGGGATATGCGTGCTGTACCTAATGTTCAGTGAATAATTCCCCTTCTAGAAAAATGCAGTTAAGCTAAGTAAGACCACCTAAATTAACTCTTTAGGAATTAACTACATGACGGTTGCTCTCGATAAACTAAAGTACGAAATCAAAGATCCTGCTCTAGCAACCTTAGGTAAGCAGCGGATTGAATGGGCTGGGCGCGAGATGCCAGTGTTACGGCAGATCCGCGATCGCTTTGCCCAAGAAAAGCCTTTTACCGGAATTCGCTTGGTCGCTTGTTGTCATGTCACTACAGAAACAGCACACTTGGCGATCGCCCTCAAAGCTGGTGGTGCAGATGCCGTTTTAATTGCTAGCAACCCTCTGTCTACTCAAGATGATGTAGCAGCTAGCTTAGTTGTAGATCATGGCATTCCCGTCTTTGCAATCAAAGGGGAAGACAACGCCACGTATAACAAACACGTCCAAATCGCCCTCGATCATCGCCCCAACATTATCATCGATGACGGCAGCGACGTAGTTGCAACTTTAATCCAAGAGCGGCAAAACCAAATCGCTGACTTAATCGGTACAACCGAAGAAACCACTACGGGTATCGTTCGCTTGCAAGCGATGTTAAAGGACGGCGTACTGACATTCCCAGCGGTGAATGTTAACGATGCCGATACTAAGCATTTCTTTGATAATCGTTACGGTACGGGTCAATCTACCCTAGATGGGATCGTTCGCGCTACCAATATTCTGCTCGCTGGCAAGACTGTAATTGTTGCTGGTTACGGTTGGTGCGGTAAGGGTACGGCACTACGGGCGCGTGGCATGGGTGCTAATGTCATCGTGACCGAAATCGACCCAATTAAGGCAATTGAAGCAGTCATGGATGGTTTCCGCGTCCTCCCAATGGCAGAAGCTGCACCTCAAGGAGATATCTTCATCACTGTTACAGGTAACAAGCACGTTATTCGTAGCGAACATTTCGACGTGATGAAAGACGGCGCGATCGTCTGTAACTCCGGTCACTTTGATATTGAAATTGACCTCAAGTCTTTAAAATCTAAAGCAGCAGAAGTCAAAAATGTTCGTCCGTTCACTGAACAATACAAACTCAATAGCGGCAAATCAGTTGTCGTCATCGGTGAAGGCAGACTGGTAAACTTGGCAGCAGCAGAAGGACACCCCAGCGCTGTTATGGATATGAGCTTTGCTAACCAGGCTATGGCTTGCGAATATCTGGTGAAAAACAAAGGTAAACTTGCTCCTGGTTTACATTCCATCCCAGTTGAAGTTGACAAAGAAATTGCTCGATTGAAGCTGCAAGCAATGGGTATCAGCGTTGATACTCTCACACCAGAACAAGTTGAATACATCAATTCTTGGACTTCGGGAACATAATTGACGTAAGGTAAGGATGCTGTAAGGTGGGCATTGCCCACCCTACACCGACTATCGATTCCCGATTCTATCGCCTGTCTTCTTAAGGGGGGTTGGGGGGATTGCCTTGGCGCAGTTGAATTTATTGAGGAATTCTATCGCTCCCCTTTTTAAGGGGGGTTGGAGGGATTGCCTCGCTGTTAGGGTTTGAGGAAGTATTGCAGTGGCTCGACTTTCTGTAGAATTAAAGCGCTTCTTTTTCGAGGAACCACCTCCACAAGTAACTCTCAATCAGGTACTCGCGTTATCTGGAGAAAGAGTTTTTGGTTTTTTACTTGTGATTTTGTCTCTTCCTTCCGCTTTACCGATACCAGCACCAGGATATTCCGTACCTTTTGGAATTCTGATATTTGTACTAGCTGTTCAACTAGTTGCAGGCGCAAAAACTCCTTGGCTTCCCCCACGGTTGGCGAATCGTTCGCTGGAGTTGAAGCAGGTTCAAGGGGTTTTAAATGCAGGTATTCCTTGGTTGCAAAGAATTGAGGCGATATCTCATCCTCGGCTGCCCTATGTTTGCACTAGTGCTGCTGGACGAGTTATCATCGGCATCGCGATCGCACTCATGGCAATTTCAATGATGATTCCCATTCCTGGAACAAATACTTTGCCAGCAATTGGTATCTTCGTGACGGGATTTGGCTTACTCGAAGATGACGGCGCAATTAGTTTAGGTGGTTTGGTGCTTTGTTTAATGGGAGCAATTCTATCCACATCGATTCTAGTTGCTTTATTTGTCGGCGGTTCTAGCCTGCTCGATTTACTGAGATCTTGGCTCAAAGGTGGGTAGTTATGGCAACCATAAGCGATCGCAAAGACCAGTAAAATTAGCAGTCTGAATAGAATTTCGCTTATCATCTGGAATGAATTCATAAATTAGGCATGAGGAATTGATCCAGATGACAGAATGGATTGTAAATATCATGACTTCCCTTGGTTATTTGGGAATCGGGTTGTTGATGTTTTTAGAAAACCTGTTTCCTCCCATTCCTTCAGAACTGATCATGCCATTGGCTGGTTTTACCGCAGCCCAAGGTAAGTTGAATATTGCAGGTGCGATCGCGGCTGGAGTTTTAGGAACTGTCATCGGAGCGTTACCTTGGTACTATGCAGGTAAATTCTTAGGCGAAGAACGATTAAGGGATTGGGCAGATAAATACGGGAAATGGATAACCATCACTGGTAAAGATATTGACAGGTCGAAACACTGGTTTGACAGACACGGAGTTAAAGCAGTACTTTTGTGTCGCATGGTTCCTGGGGTACGCACCTTAATTTCCCTTCCCGCTGGAATTAGCGATATGCATATAATACCGTTCCTGATCTACTCAACTGTAGGAACGATATTGTGGGTAGGACTATTAACCGCTGCTGGCTACGTTTTGGGAGATAACTACCAATTAGTAGAGGAATATCTCGCACCTGTCTCTAAAATCGTACTTGCCACTTTAGTTATTGGTTTAGTCATTATAATTATCAAACGAAATCAGCGGCGATAAATTATTGTCATTTCGATCGCTTCTTTAGGTCGAAGTAGGGTTGTTATTAACGCACCCTACATATGGTAAAAAACTGGTAATTTAAAGAACAACTGAATTTATGCGATCGCTACCTTGAAAACTCGTTCTTATTACTGGCAGCTACTACCATACATCCGTCCCCAATGGCAAAATCTAGCTAAGGGTGGCGTGGGAATTTTGGGCTTTGTCATTGCTACCTTAGCCTTAATTCATCTAGCAGGAAGGTTAACCACACCGTTTGGTGAAGGTAACGTCGTTGCGATCGCTCAACTTTCTAGTTTATGTGCTGCTGTCTTTTTGATTAGAGGAGTTGCCCAAGCGATCCAAGATATTTATATGGCAAAAGCAGCTTTAAAAGTTGCTTTTCATCTAAGGAAACAAGTTTACAGTCATCTACAAAAACTCAATCTTAGCTACTTTGAAACCGCAAAAGCAGGCGATTTATCTTATCGACTGACTGAAGATATCGATCGCATTGGAGAAGTCGTCAATAAAATTTTTCACGATTTTATTCCTTGTCTTTTGCAGTTGGTGGCAATTCCGATTTACATGTTATATCTAAATTGGCAACTGACAATTGCCATTATTTTAGTTGTGCCATTAATCGGTATTTTAATTACTTGGTTTGGGGAACGAGTTAGAAAGTTTTCGCTCAAAAGTCAAAATCGTATTTCAGATTTATCGGCAATTTTAACTGAAGTTTTTAGTGGCATTCGGATTATTCAAGCCTTTGCAGCGGAAGATAGAGAAATTGCTCGATTCAGTCACGAAGCCGAACGAACTTTACAAGCTAAATATTCTACAGAACGACTCAAAGCTATTCAAATTCCAGTAGTGGGATTTTTACAAGCTTTGAGTTTTCTATTCGTCCTCTTATTTGCAGCGTGGCAAATTTCTCAAAATAACTTGACTGTAGCCGGATTTTTTAGCTATTTAGCAGCAGCAGTATCGATAATCGATCCGATTAGTCATACAACTAATAATTATAACGAGTTTAAACAAGCAGAAGCTTCTGTCGATCGCGTGTTTGAATTATTGGCAATTCAACCGACAGTAGAAGAAAAGCCAAATGCGATCGCTCTACCTTTGGTTAGCGGTAAAGTTGAATATTCCAATATTAATTTTGCCTATAAACTCGGTCAACCAGTACTGCAAAACTTGAATTTAATTGCCCAGCCAGGAGAAAGAATTGCTTTAGTAGGCGCTTCTGGAGCCGGAAAAACAACTTTAGTTAACTTACTCCCTCGCTTTTACGATCCGCAGTCAGGAAAAGTTTTAATTGATGAAATTGATGTGCGTGACGTGCAATTGAAAAGTCTGCGACGACAAATAGGTATTGTCCCCCAAGAAACAGTTTTATTTTCAGGAGCAATCGCCGAAAATATTGCTTTTGGACAGGCTAGCTACAATTTAGTAGATGTAGAATCAGCCGCCAAAATTGCCAATGCTCATCAATTTATTATGCAACTTCCTGATGGTTATTACACCCAAGTCGGAGAAAGAGGCGTAAATTTATCGGGAGGACAAAGACAAAGAATTGCGATCGCTCGTGCGGTTTTACTCGATCCGCGTATTCTCATCTTAGATGAAGCTACCTCTGCGTTAGATTCGGAATCGGAAGCTTTAGTACAAGAAGCTTTGGAACGATTGATGCAAAATCGGACTGTATTTATTATCGCCCACCGTTTAACAACTGTACGCCGTGCCGATCGCATTTTGGTAATGGAAAAAGGACAAATTTTTGAATCAGGTACGCATGAGGAGTTGTTGGCATTAGAAGGACGGTATGCGCGGTTTTATGCTCAACAGTTTAGTTGTTAAATAATGGCGATCGCGCCACACGCTAAAATTTAAATCGATGTATTATAGAACTCCACATGAAAATTAAAGCTGTTATTTGGCAAGAAGACGGTGTATGGTGTGCTTCTGTGCCAGCATTACCAGGTTGCCATACTTGGGGTGAAAGTTACGAGCATTTATTAGAGATGCTAAAAGATGCGATTCAAGGATGGTTAGATGTTGCTAGTCAGCAGCTTTCCTAGCTTGACAATCTTTTATTACTTATATGCTCTTGCAAGC
Organism: Chroococcidiopsis sp. SAG 2025; assembly: GCF_032860985.1. GTDB lineage: Bacteria > Cyanobacteriota > Cyanobacteriia > Cyanobacteriales > Chroococcidiopsidaceae > Chroococcidiopsis. The sequence continues at coordinate 4,932,092 of NZ_JAOCNC010000001.1, read as the reverse complement.
GACTAATAACTTCAGAAGTTAAACTTTCTTCTGGTTCGACAGGTTCTCGTTCAGCCATTACTACCTCAATTTCAGCCGACGAAGCTTGTCCTAAGTTCTGTAATAGAGTATTAAAAGATTCTTTTTGGCGATCGCGTGTTGTTTCAGGTAGAGTATCAACCGTGTAAGCTGATGTTACCTGACGAGTCAGGGCATAAACAATGTACTGATTTAAAGAAACACCTTCGCTTTGGGCTAAACGCACTAATTGGTGATGCAACGTTTCTGGTAAACGTACTGTCAACCTACTCATTTCCAACTCCTGACAAAATCAAAATATAAGTACGGCTGAACGTTGCTACTCACAGTGTTTCCAAATAACTGAGCAAATCTGCCATTTCCTTCTCGCTAGGCTGAAATTTTGGCATGGGTGGTGTATCCCCACTAATCACCTGATGGATTAAACCGTAGCCTGACTTCCGTTTAGAAACTCCTTGCAGGCTGGGACCAACATTACCTTCTGCCTGAAAGCCATGACAACCAGCACAGTTCATCTGGAAGATCGCATTGCCTTGCATCGGATCGCCAGATAAAGATAAAACGCCCTTAATATAAGGATCGGCGGGACTGAGTAGGTAAGCGCCCACAATCGCCATTGCGATCGCCAATAACAGCGCTAGAGCGATCGTCGCGAACCGCTGGAGCGAATTTTGACTGAGGACGTGCTGGTTATCCAAAAGGTTTCACTAAAAGTCAAATTGACAAATCTTTTCTATATCCTACACATAGCTTAAAAGTTCTTGACCTTATCGGCAAGCAAATAGCGCTAATTTATACCGATTAAATTTTTGTTAAAATCGACTGGCATTCAGTCAGCTAAAGAGTTTTAAGTCAGCCCCCTACATACAACTAAACAGAGGTATGATTAAAGACGTGCAGAAAAACTTAATCTAAGCAAACATATTACTACATCTGACATTCAGGAGATTTGACGTGGTTGAACCCTTACTCGATGGCATGGTACTAGGTCTAATTTTTGTTACCCTGGCAGGGCTGTTTTTCAAAGCTTACGAGCAATTCAAGCGCGGTAAAAAGCTGGGAATTGACTAAGAATATGTAGAGGCGTTAAATATAACGTCTCTACATCTCTTTTGTATAGAAAATTAAAGTTGTGTTGCCATAGATTTTTTGGCGACAAATTTCTAAACCAGGTAAGGCTTGGGGTTGCCAAAGTGAGGGATCGTATTCTATAGCGAGTTCTCCCTCTGGATGCAAGAGATGATAGCGAGCGATCGCCTCTAATATTGGCTGATACAATCCACTGGCATAGGGTGGATCGAAGTAGATGCGATCGAATTGCTGTCCGGCTAAAGTTTTCAACCGCTTCAATACGTCACCGCGCAATACTTGAAACTGTTGTTCTGGTTTGGCTATTTTCTGCCAGTTCTGTTGAATAATGCTGCAAGCACGGCTGGATTGTTCGATCCCGATTACATAATTAGCGCCTCTACATAAAGCTTCCGCACCCATCGATCCAGTTCCAGCACATAGATCTAACCAGCGACAATCGGTAATTTTTCCCTGCCAAATATTAAATACAGCCTCCCGCACTCTACCACTAGTAGGGCGAGTATCTCTACCTGGAAGGGATTTTAATTGGCGATTACCAGAGATTCTGAGACTCATAAATGAGGAGTGAGGAGCGAGGAGTGAGGAGTGAGTGAATTAATTTTAGATTTTGGATTTTGGATTGTAATGCTCCCTCAGCTCCCTCAGGTTCCTCAACTTCCTCTGCTCCTCTACTCTCTTGTCCCCCTCGCTCCTCACTCCTCGCTCCTTTCTGCTCCCTGTTATACAAGAACTGTTTCCCTTACCTGCGCCACGAAGTTAGATAAAATTTGCAAGCCTGATGTAGAAGACTTTTCGGGGTGAAATTGGACGGCTACGAGATTATCTTGGGCGATCGCGGCTGTGACAACTTGGCTACCATGAGTGACTGTAGCGGCGCGGACTTCAGAATTGACGGGAGCGACATAGTAAGAGTGGACGAAATAAACCCAAGGATTCAATGGCAACTTTTGCCATAACGTGCATTCTGGTTGGGTAAATTGCAATTGGTTCCAACCCATGTGGGGAATTGTAATTCCTGGTTCGGAGGTGAAGCGGCGGACAGTACCAGCAATAATTCCCAACCCTGGCTCTTTACCTTCTTCGCTGCTTTCAAATAAAATTTGCAAACCGAGGCAGATTCCTAAGAATGGTATCCCACTAGCGATCGCCTGTTTGATGGGTGCTTCTAAACCCCGCGATCGCAAATGTTGCACGGCTGGATCGAATGAGCCGACTCCTGGCAGGACGATCGCATCTGCTTGTAGTATTTCTCTGGCGGAATCCGTAATTTTTGGGGTTGCGCCTGCATTTTCTAGTCCTTTACAGGCAGAGTGCAAGTTTCCCATGTCATAATCTACAACTGCGATCGTTGCCATATTTCATCCTCATTCCGGCACTCTATTATTTTAGGTCAATACACCTGCTTATACGAATATTGTGTACGGGCGGGTTCACAAAACAACACTGACTGGGACGAAGATTTCGGGTGAACCCGCCCCTACAAATGCTTAACTTTCTTACTTACTTCACATGGCAAAAAAAATTCTACTAACTTCCTTTACAACTTGGCTACCTCACCAACAAACGAATTCTTCTGACGACCTATTAGAAAAAATATCTCAACTTAACTATACATTTGCTGTTCTCAACTTTTTGCGTCGGTTACCCGTCAACATTCAACTTGCCAGCAATATAGTGATGAAAAAAACTCAGGTGTTAAAACCTAATTTCATTGTTTGTTGCGGTATGGCAGAACGCCGACAGTATTTGAGTATTGAGTCTAATGCGGCTTGTAATGGTAGTATCTTACAGACAAACATCGCTCTCGAAAAGTTAGTCGGGGAGAACAGCAGAGTCAAAATTAGTCACGATGCCGGAAAGTTTGTCTGCGAAGGACTTTATTATTCAATTTTAGAGTGGATTCAACGTCATCAGTTACCAGTAAATTGTGTTTTTGTTCACGTCCCGATATTGACTGAACAAAATTTAAATTTTGTTTTAAATGATTTTGAATTCATTTTGCAACGACTAGGTAATTATTAGATGAAACCAGCTTTTAAATATGTCTTGTGGAGCTTCGGATTAATTAGTGCCAGTATTATTGGCTATATTAGCTTTACCCTGTGGCAGGTCTTGAGTATCGGTACGGCTTATCAAGCAAAACAATTTTGTTCGGGTGTGTTTGTCTCTCAACGCACTCCAGAGTCTATTTTCAATCGAGATGTTTTGGCTGAGATTGCAGGTTTATCAACTTTGGAACAGTCAATTGTCAAGTCAATTCACGTGAAGATCGATCGCCCGCAGCAATCTGTCACGGCAAGTATTTTTGGTTGGGCAAAGCACCAAGCAATCTTTCGTCCTGGGCTTGGGTGTACTTTGGTTATCGATCGCTCTGTACAAGAGTTGCGATCGCAGACTCAGCAACTCAACTTAACTCCACGACAAGATCGACGTTGGTTGCAAGGAAAGACAAACCAAATTCCGGCTGAAATCAACCAAAAACAACTTGCGGCAGCTATGGACTGGATTTTCAATCCTCAACATGACTCTAGGGCTGTCGTCATTGTCTACAAAGGCGAGATTGTGGCAGAACGTTACGCGCCAGGCTTTTCGGCGCAAATGCCGTTGTTGGGATGGTCGATGACTAAGAGTACGATCAATGCACTGATAGGCATTTTAGTCAAGCAGGGTAAGCTGTCGCTAACAGACAAAAATCTCATGCCAGAGTGGAATCATCCCGGCGATCGCCGCAGTCAAATTACACTAGATTCGATGCTTCGCATGAGTAGCGGTTTGAAGTTTGATGAAAATGAGGGCAACCCTCTGGGTAATCTGATTCAAATGCTATTCGGTCAGAGTAACGTAGCTGCTTATGCGGCAAATCAACCTTTAGAAGCCGATCCAGGTAGGAAATGGCAGTATGCTAGCGGTACGTCCAACATTCTCTCTCGGATTGTGCGCCGTGCGATCGGCGATCGCGATGCCGATTATCTCACATTTCCCCGTCGCGCTCTATTCAATCCTCTGGGGATGTCTAGTGCAGTTATCGAACCGGATGCATCGGGAACCTTTATCGGTTCTGCTTTCATGTATGCTACGGCAAGGGATTGGGCGCGGTTTGGTTTGCTTTATTTACAAAATGGCATGTGGGAAGGGCAACGCATTCTACCCGAAGGCTGGGTGAAGTACAGTCGCACGCCAACTCCAGCAGCACCCAAGAAAAATTATGGCGCTCATTTTTGGTTAATGAATGTTTCTACACCCTCTGGACACAGCAAAATTATGACCGCTCAAGGATTTCAAGATCAGTACACTGCGATTATTCCTTCACACCAACTCGTTATCGTTCATCTTGGTAGGAATGAAAACAGAACGCGCCAAGAATTTATTCCTCGCGTCTTAGCGGCTTTTACCCGTTAGTCTGGGTGGTTTTGCAGGAAATATTTGTTGGAGTCAGAGATACTTTGTGAACCCGCCTCTACAACTTTTGACTTTGAACTTTTGACTTTTGACTTGCTTATGCTGCCTTTGTTGCCAATTTTCCCTATCGCTCAAACCACTCCCCCACCACAAGAAATCGTACAACCGCGAATTGTGCGTCCTCTAGCTGGTAGTTTGGATGCAGTGCCAGTATTTAATAGTAATAGTCCTGAAAAAGTACAGGCAGAAGGAATCTTACTTTCCACTTTTCCGCCTGGTGGGAAACAAACTAAATCCGCTCATCTGAATTTTCCTTTTAGGGGTAGATTCGATCTGTTTGCTCATCACGTTTTTCAACCGACTTCGCCAGACGATTTGCGATCGCTCTATTTAGGAGTCATCTTACACAATCCTGGCAAGCAAGCGATACGGGTAGATATTTTGCAAGCAGCCAGTTATCTCAGCCAACCGGATGCACCGTTTGCAGAATTACCACCTGTAGCTGAAAATAACTTGGGTACGATATTTGCGGGACCAGGCGATCGCGTCATGAATCAGATTTTGCGCGGACAGCGACAGTCGAGTTTTCCGCCGCAACTGATTATTCCCCCCGGACAAAGCCAGATGTTATTCAATTTGCCGATTCCGGTACAGGGTTTAGAACCGCCAATCAACGGACGGTCTACATTCATGCGCTTGCGGAGTAGTGGAACGGTATATGCTGCAAGTTTGGCAATGTACGCGCCGACCGATGCTAACGGACAAGAGCGATCGCCTACTTTAGAAGAATGGCAGCGAATGTTAGAGCGTGGGAATTTAGCTGGACCCCGCGATAAAACTCCTACACCACCAGAACAAACGAGCGGTAAAGTGGTTTACGGTCGCGTGGCGGGAGTAGCGCAGGGTTCCCAATGGCGATCGCAATTGGTAGATAGTTCGGGTGCTTCTTCTTTAAGTATCCCGTCGCCAGGTGAAGCTTTTTCCTATGGTTTGAGTATGTTGAACCAAGGGACGTTGGGAACGAGTCAAATTCAAAGTGCGCCAATGCTGATTCGTTACCCAGATACAGCTTATCGCGCCCACGGTAACTATGGAATTCAATATAGTCTGAGTTTGCCACTACAAAACAATAGCGATCGCGATCGAACTGTCACCGTATCTCTAGAAACACCACTGAAGGAAGGCAAACTCAGTCAAGGCGGGTTGCGTTTCTTTAGTTCGCCAGCAAAGCAGGTATTCTTTCGCGGTACGGTAAGGTTGCGTTATAACGACGACCAAAATTTACCTCGGACGAAGTACGTGCATTTAGTTCAGACGAGGGGACAGCAGGGAGAACCATTAATAACTTTACAGATGAAACCAGGCGATCGCCGTTTGGTACAGTTAGATTTTCTTTACCCGCCAGATGCAACCCCTCCGCAGGTTCTAACAATTGGTACAAAATAGAGACATTACATAATTGTAGAGACGTTACATGTAACGTCTCTACACATGTCATAGATGCAAACGAGATTTGCAATCTTATTTTTTTAACCCAAAACCCGTTTTCTTCTTGTTGCCACCTTTGTTTTTAGTAATAGATTTATTCACTTCTACAAAAGCTTCTTCAAATAAGTTGTGTAGATGAATAGGAACGCTAGCGATTTCTGGTAATTCCGGTTCTATCGGTTTATTGTATTCTTGCAATAGTGGTTCTAAGTCGCTGTCAAGTTTGAACTGGGGACGTTCTAAGACCGTTTGCAAGATTTTTTCTAATTGCTTGGGATATTGTTGTGCTAACTTCTTCCAAATGAAAGTATTGATAGATGCATTTTCTAAATAATATTTAACTAATTTTTCCGCACCTTCTGGCGATCGCCAATCCTCAGCTTCTAACAACTCTACGAACTTAGTATATGTAGGTAGAAACATTTGTCCCCAACGAGGATGAGAAATCGCCGTTACCTGTTCGGCTTTTTTCAGATCTGCTGGCAATTCTACTTTTGGAGCTACCATTTTGGTCTTGCTTCGATCGGCAAGAAGCTGAGAAATTGCTTGCGAGTCTGCGCCTGCTTCCTTGGCGGCGGCTGCGATTTCCTCATTTCCTACTCCCGCTTCTTCAGCCAGTTCTGATAAGCTTTTCGATTCGTCAACTCCGGCTGCTTTGAGGCGTTGTTGAGTTAGTATTTCTTGAAATTCAGCGACTTTTTTATTGAGCTGATAACCGGGCATCGTCACTTCTTCATTTCCAAAGAAATCTATAAATTCTTGATGATAGTTAGCCACAGATTGCCAAGCTTCTGCTAATAAATCTGGAGCATCGCTGTAAAGATATTTTCTATAGTTATCTTTAAAATTACCAATTGCTACGGCAAGTTTGGGTTTTCCCAATCTACCCATCAGCGTGTAAGCACAAGAAAATGTCCAATAGTCATCGGTGACGGGTGCGATGCGAGTCAGTAAGATTTCTCCCTCTTTCCACCGAGACATTTCTTGTAATGTTTTCTCGTCGTTTGGCTTCACAGTGTAGTGTTTTGCTGTCAGCCAGTTCATGAATTCCAATCCATCAGGAAGAATTTTAGTAATAGTAAATAAGCCGATAAAACTACGTTTCCAACTATTTAGCAATTGGCGATCGCTCTTAGTCAATTCAGGTTGGTTTTCGATAAATAAGTCTATAGGTGTTTTGTCGCCAACCTGTCCTTCAGTAATAAATGTATCAATGACTATTTCTTGCTGAACCGCATCATAGCGATCTTTACGCGCATTGGCAGCAGCATAAGCCTCTAAAGCCTCAGCGAGTTCTCCTTCTGCATCGAGGACGAAATCGGTTAAGTCTTGTTTGAGTTGGCGCGATCGCTCTAGAATTGCTTCTACCATGAGGTTTTTTAGTAATATGGCTTTTACTAGGTTAAAGGTTGTCTGGCAGTTTGAGGATCTGGCTGGTGTGAGATTGACAAGAATTATCGATCGCAGATGTGGTAATGAGTAATGGGTATTGGTATTTGGTTATTCTTCCCTGCTCCCTGTTCCCTGCTCCCTGCTCCCTTCCTCGAGTGTTTTGATCATCCAATGGGACTGAATTTGATAGCCTAGTTTGTGGTATAGATCTAGGGCTAGGGTATTAGATTGGAAGACTTGTAGACCAATTTGCCGATCGCCTTTTGTCCGCGCCCAATCTTCAAGATATCTCATCAATGCTTTACCGATACCTCGTTGTCTATGTTCTGGTTTGACGTAGAGTAAGAATATATATGTATGGCGATCGCCTTTAACTTGATCTACGGCATTTCCTACCCACAAGCAAGCGACTTTGAGTGGTGCGTGGTGTGTGGTGTGTGGTGCGTGAGAAAAGGTAAGTTCTTCACTACTCTCTGCTCCCAGCTCGTCCCTGCTCCCTTCAGTCACCCACCATAAAGGTGTATCTCTAGAAAAATATTGCTCGACGGTGCGGGTGAGATGAGCAAAGTTTTGTTCGGGAAAGATTTCTCGGTAACTCTGCTGCATGAATTGGATCAGCAACGATCGATCCTGGTTAGTGCCAGAATGGATTGAGTAGCCTGGTAGTAGCTGTTGAGTCACTTCAAACTAGGCAAGGGGCGATAACTACGCTCGCGTTTCGCTAACGCATCCGAATCCATTGGCGATCGCGTTTGTAAAATTAACTTGGGCATTATCTGGCTGGGAATTGACTTCTTGAGTCGGCGCGGGTGCAGCCATATCAGCCGGAATGAATATACGGGCGCTGACTGCAACTAAAGCAATTAAGAATACGAGTACGACTAATAACGGGGCGATGTATTGACGGAAGATAGCCATTTTTTTTAGGGAGCAGGGAGCAGAGAGCAGGGAGCAGGGAAGAGATAAACTGAGAAGCTAATCTCTCTTGTCTTCTTTTTATCCTACAACTGTTGCCAGTCTTCTTCATCTAGTCCTGGTCTAGGTAATATATACTTCGAGTTCCAAGGGGCAACGATAGGTAAAAGTAACAGTCCTGGTATGGCAGCAACTATTGTCAGTAAAAAGAATGTTGCCCAACCTGTTGCTTTGGCAATTTCCCCAGCAGGTCCAGCTAAAATATCTCTACTCATTGCCATTAAACTCGAAAATAAGGCAAATTGAGTTGTGGTAAAGCGGCGATCGCACAGGCTCATTAGGTAAGCAACAGTTACGACTGTGACTAAGCCAGCACAGAAATTTTCAATATTAATTGCTATGACTAGTAACGAGCTATTTTTTCCCGCGATCGCTAGGGCATAATAGCCTAAATTACTCATCAGTTGCAGAATTCCAAATCCCCACAAGGCACGATTTATTCCAATTTTGGTTAAAATAACTCCACCAATTAATACTCCTACAGTTGTGGCTAAAAATCCCATTCCTCCTTGAATTGCGCCAATTGCGCTTTTACTAAAACCTAAATCTACTAAAAATGGATTTGCCATATTTCCTACTAAGGCATCTCCCAACTTATAAAGCAAGATAAATAGTAGAATTAGAATTCCTGCGCCAAGTCCTTGACGCTGAAAAAATTCTTGAAAAGGTAAATAAACTGCTTCTTGTAATGTTTGTGGCGATCGCTCTGTGGCTATTTCCCTAGTTTTTGTTGGTAATAAAAATGAGGTAGCTAACCACGCAACAATCAGGGCTGCAACTATCCAATAGAAGATTGGCAAAGGTAGATAACCCGTCCCTACTGCTAAAAGTAGTCCTGAAATTAATAAGCCTCCTCCAATTAAGAAAACTATATCTTTAACCGTAGGAGGCGATCGCTCCTCTAAAATATCGTTTTCTGGTTGGGGCGACCAAAAAGTTGTAAATAGTCCGACTCCCATCAAAGCAGCCATTAACAAATACACAATTTGCCAAGGTAAATAATCGGCTAAAACTAAAGCTAAAAAACTCGTGACTAACAACGCCATACGATAGCCAAGTACCCAAACAGATGCACCAGTTTCTAATTCTTGTGGCTTCAATACATCAGTCCGATAAGCATCGCCGACGATATCTTGAGTTGCACTGAAAAAAGAAACAATTAAAGCAGTAATTGCCAATAAATTTAATCCTCGTACATCTTGGGTAGGTTGTTGCAATGCCAAAGCAGCGATCGCTACAATTAACCCAACTTGAGTTATCGCCAACCACCCCCGCCTGCGCCCCAAAAACGGAGGAACAAACCGATCCAAAACAGGCGACCACAAAAACTTCAAAGAATAGGGTAAAGCCACCAAGCTGAACCAGCCAATAACCCCCAAATCGATATTTGACTCCTTCATCCAGATTTGCAAAGTTCGACTCGTTAAAAACAAAGGCAAACCCGAAGCAAAACCCAGCAGTAGCAAAGCCGCCATTTTGCGACTTTGAAAAACTTGTAGCAGCGATCGCATTGCTGTCACTTTCAAAGACTCCCATCAGATACAACAGCATTAAATCAGCGATCGCTTTTCCATCAATTCCTTAATTAAATCTTTAGAATCTCCCGCAAAAACCTTTAGCGATCTTCTTTGCGCCTCTGCGCCTTTGCGTGACATCATTTTTAGCAAAACCACTCCTACATCGCAATCGTCTCCTTCGTCTGAGCCGATCGCCGCGCTGCATCTGCAACTTTCAGAGCATACAAACTTTCAGTTGGAGACACGTACAAAGGCGCACCCGTATGTAAACGATCTAATACCATACCTGTATCTTTAGCAAATAATCCACGTCGAGAACCAATGTCAATTTTTGTTGTTTCCTCTGCTTGAATTAAAACACCATCATCCTTATCAAAAATCAAACCACCTCGGTCAGCGTGAACCTCAAATTTGCGCTCGTTTTGCCACAAAGTTTCCCCTTTACCATAACTAACTTCGGCAATCGCTCCGCTAGTAAATCGAATTTGTGCCGTACACAAACACACTTGAAAAAATGACTCGGGATCTGTACCCCAATAACGATTTTGACAACTGATAGTCTCAACCGTACCGAATAAATCTGTAAGGCGATGGATTCTCGATAGCGCTCCACATAGAGGAAAGCCAAACATCTCTTGATTGTAAGTCCAACGTCGAGGCGCGGGGCGTTGGGGATTCATCGTGCTGTAACGGGCGTAGAACGGGCTACCAACTTGTGGTAAATACTGTTTTAAGGCTTGGTGTAAGCCACCGAGTAACTCAATATGTTCGACGTGCAATAACCGATTTTGAGTTTTAGCTAGAGCAATAATTTCCTCTGCTTCCGCTACATCCAAAGCCAAAGGATATTCTACAACGACGTGCTTGTGGTTCTGTAAAGCAGCTTTGGCGATTGCTCCATGATCTGAGTTAATCGTACAAATAACAACGAGATCGATATCTTCCCGTGCTACTAACTGTTGCCAAGAATCAACCGCTTGAGCTTGATACGTCTGACTAAAGGTTGCTGTCTTTTCAGGAGTATGCCCAGTAATTGCAACGACACGCGATCGCTCGTCTTGTCCAAAAGATTCTGCTCTTAACTTCGCTGCATAGCCAGTACCTACTATTCCGATCTGAATTTGGTCATCGAGCATTGTGAAGATTGGTGTGTGGTAAGGGATAAGAAAAAAGTTTTGACTTTTGACTTTTGACTTTTGACTTTTAACTTTTGACTTTTGACTTTTAACTTGTTTATGATGTTCCGAAACGGCTAGTAGGTGCTGAAGTTATGCTCTGCTGCCTCAATCCCAACTGCCAAAATCCAGTTAACCCTGACGATCGGGAATATTGCTTCAGTTGTGGCACAAAGCTCGTTCCGAGTTTGGGCGATCGCTTCCGTCCAGTTTACCCCCTAGCTGGTGGTGGCTTGAGTCAAATATTTCTCGCTCAAGATCGAGATGCACGAGAATCTTACGTGGTACAACAATTGACGTTGCCTAGAGCTAATAACTACCATCTCGTCTCGAATATTTTTCACTCTCTAGCGAAGAAATTAGCACAAATCGGTGAAAACGATCGGATTCCTACTCTGTCGGCTTATTTTACCCAAGGAAATTATTTTTATTTAGTTCAACCAGCAATTTCGGGGCAAACCTTAAGACAGGAATTAGTTCAGCAAGGAACATTTAGCGAGCAACAAATTTGGGATGTCTTAGGTCAAATATTGCCGTTACTTTATTTCATCCACAAGCGCCAGATCGTTCACGGAAATATAAACTTAGAAAGTATTATCCGCCGTAATAGTGATGAAAGGTTGATGTTAATTAACTTCGATCTGACCAAACATCTGTTTCATCCAAACAATTTACATCCAAACAACTCATTTGATGATGACTGGGCATTACAAACAAATCTCGATTTCTACGATTTAAGTGTAGCTTGTCTGCATTTATTATCTGGACATCCCTATTTTTCTTGGCTTCAAGGCGATCGCAACTGGAGTGCGAATTGGCAACGTCACCCGTTATTACAAGCAGTTAGCCAGGAACTCGCGCAGGCAATCGATCGGTTACTACAAAAAAAACCTCAGCAAAACTATCTTGCAATAGCGCGATCGCCTCAGCCGATTGCACCTGCACTGACAACCCCGTTAACCGCAGTAGAAACCGCAGCTTTAGTATCCCCGCAGGCAAACACCTCAGCCACATCGCCTCAACCCACAGTCATAACTCCATCAGCAAAACCATCTAAACGGAGTCGGCTTTTAGGTGGCTGCTTTCTGCTGTTACTGGCACTAGTAGCGTATTTGTATTACTGGCAACAACAGCAAGTCAATACCATAACAGGGCATACAGATGAAGTGAATAGTGTTGCCTTTACTCCTGACGGTAAAAAGTTTGCTACTGGTAGCGACGATCGCACTGTCAGAATCTGGGATGCAAATAGCTGGCGAGAAATTCGCTCGCTTGAGGAACATTTAGACTGGGTTTATTCTGTGGCGATCGGTAATGACAATCAAACCCTTGTCAGTGGCAGTAAAGACAATACCGTAAAAGTCTGGAATCTCAACACTGGGCGAGAAATCAAAACTCTACGCGGGCATAAAAGCTATGTCAATTACGTTGCCATTAGCCCAGACGGACAAAAGATTGCCAGTGCAAGTTATGACAAGACGGCTAAAATTTGGGATCTGAAGACAGGGAAAAATATCACCCTTACAGGGCATACAGCGGAAGTTCTCACCGTTGCCATCAGCCCCAACGGGCGGAAGCTAGTCACTGGGAGCGGCGATAAGACTATGAAAATTTGGGATTTAAACCATAATCCAGTTAAAGAATTGCGCACCCTCAAAGGACACAAAGATGCGGTTTGGTCTGTTGCCATTAGTCCAGATAGCCAGCAACTTTACAGCGTCAGCGACGGCACGACGATCGCAGTTTGGAATCTTAACACTGGTAGAGCAATTCGGACGATCGCAGGTCATACTGCCGATATCAATCTCGTTGCTGTGAGTCCAGATGGGCAAACAATTGCTACGTCTAGTGACGATCGGACAATAAAGCTGTGGAACATCATTTCAGGCGCAGAAATCGCCACGTTTAAAGGGCATACAGCAGCAGTTTGGGCTGTGGCATTCAGCCCTGATGGGCGCAAGTTGGTAAGTACGAGCGAGGACAAAACAGTTAAGGTGTGGCGCGTACCGCAATGAGGGGAGAATTCGGAATTCGGAATGAATTATGACTTGTGACTTGTGACTTGTCCCCGTCCTTGACAGCTCGTCATTTGACAAGGAGTACGTTTTTTTTAGTATATTTTCAGTATATTTTGGGTATTTCTACCCTAGAAATAACTAGCCAGGGAAGATAAACCAAAGGAGAAGAAACTTTCCTCAATTTTCTCGATACAAGTGATAAAGATTCTCAATTAACTTGCGACAAACTTTGAATGACTTTATACTCTCTTGTAAGGCAATTCTCGTTCTTCTGAACTCTACTCAGGTACAAATCCACCTGCTTACATTCTGAAAATAGATATTACAATCGCCAATAATGCCGTCTACCATACCTGAACTTTGAAATTTACACTTGGAACTGCTTATGTCATCCCTCTTGCCCACAATTACCGTAGCTGAGAATTTATCTCAGCAGACTTTCAAGCGTCATGACTCAATTCCCCTAAAATCGGAAATGCTGTTGCATATCGAGCGGGGAGCTGTTCGCACTGTTACTTGGAATGAGGAGGGAACAGTAATGACACTGGGGTATTGGGGTACAGGTGATGTTGTCGGTCAGCCTTTGTCGAATATCCAACCTTATCAAGTTGAGTGCATTACAAGTGTAGAAGTCAGCTACGTCCCCTCGTACCAAAGAGAACGGGTGTTGACAGCAATTTGCCAGCACGTACAACAAGCGGAGGAACTACTAAGTATTATTCGCCAAACCAACGCTCGCGATCGCCTGCTACAAATGCTACTGTGGTTAGCGCGTAAGTTTGCCCGTCCTGTGGAACGCGGACGGTTAATTGACTTGCGCCTGACTCATCAAGAAATCGCAGAATTTATTGGTATGACTCGCGTATCCGTGACGCGCCTGCTATCTCAGCTCGAACAAGAAGGTATCATCGATCGCCCCCGCCGCCATTTCATTGTCTTATTAGATCGTCAAACTAAATTTGCCTGATCTATAACGATTTATTATTGGCTTATGGTGGGTATTGCCCACCATATTAACCTCTACTTTTCAACAACAGTTCTGATAAGATCGAGGCAATATTCCAAGCATCATCCCCGCCGCGATGGTGCGTGCCTTCGAGGGCAAAATTGAGTTTTTCTAATGCTTCTGCCATGCCGATTTCATTGGGTAGAGCATGAATAACCGCAAATAAAGTTTTGACGTTGATATGTCTGGAACCAAAGGGATAATTTATCTTTTTGAACTGACATTGTTTTTCAAATTGTCTTCTGTCGTAATCTCCAAAGCTTGCCCAAATCCGCTCTTGCGATTGATATTTGTGTTTCAGAATTGTGCAGGCTTCTTTTAAGGAAATACCTTGCTCGACTTGAGCTTGGGTTAAGGTGGTAAGTTGAGTACAAAATTCACTGACTTGAGATTTTTCGGGTTTGACTAAAATACTTTCTTTTTCTAGTCTTTTGCCTGAAGCTACATCAAGCGTGCAAATTCCAATTTCGATAATTTCGCTTTCTTGTCCGGCTGGCGGTTTGTCTTCCCAGCAGGTAGATTCAATATCTATAACTATAATTCGATCTGTTTTTTTAGCCACTGATTTATACTTGTTAGGGTTTAAAGATCTGGTTCTGTTTCGCGCAAAGCCGCAAAGTCGCCAAGAAGAACGCAAAAAAATATTAGGGCAGGGAAGGATGAGATTTATCTTTGCATTGTCTAGAGCTGAAACCTATGGTTTGAAACACGCGCTGTACTAAATTGCAAAGTATCAATTAATACTAATTATGTCATCATTTGGTTGGAAAGGATGACACGAGATGTTCATGAGAGTTGAGAGCAATAGCGGAGAAGCATCTTTATACATTGCCGTGATTCTATTTGAATCATCATCAAGTGTGCCAAGCGATCGCACTTTATACGAGGAATGTTTTATACTCATTCAAGCGAACTCTTTAGAGGAAGCTAGGGAAAAAGCTTTGCTTTACAGCCGCCAACAAGAATGCAGCTATCAAAATCAGGACAAAGACACTATTACTTGGACTTGCAAGCAGATAATTGATGTAAATTCAGTTTTGTACGATGATTTTGGCGACGTTACGGAAATCTATGCCCGACATTTTCGGAATTACGAAGCCTATTGTCAATTCGAGCCGCTTTTATCAGGGGAAGAACTTTAATTTCTTGCTTGTAGAAACGTTATATCCTCTGTAGAGACGTTACATGTAACGTCTCTACATCAGGTATTGTGACAATATTCCACTCGAAATTGTTCTACCACCCGATCCAAACCTACGGAATGAGCGGCTTTAAATAAAATGCGATCGCCTGCTTTCACTCCTCCTTTCAACCGTTTGACTAATTCTGCATGAGTAGCAAAACACTCTACAGGTATACCCGCCGCACTCTGCGCGATCGCTTCTGCATCCGTACTGTCTACCAAAACCAGCAGTAAATCTAAATTCAACTGCCATGCCATTGCCCCGACTTTTTGATGTAATTCTCGCGATCGCTCTCCCAATTCTTTCATCGCACCCAACACTGCGATGTGTCGGTTTCCTGGTGTCTGCGCTAATAGTTGTAACGCTGCCAGCATAGCTTCTGGCGCAGCATTATAACTTTCATCTAAGATTACCACGTCGTTGGCTAATTCATAACGTTGCGATCGCCCTGATGGCATATCGACAGTTAAACCTGCTTTCAGCGCCGACCAATCGATCTGTAATACTTGAGCTACTGCCAGAGCTGCCAAGAAATTGAGGGCGTTGTGTCGTCCTGGTAAGGGTAAAGGCAACTCTAATCCTGCTACTCTTAAAGTTTGAGAATCGAGTAATTCCCCTCGAACATCTCCCCCTTCTAAACCGTAGGTAATAGTTTTTTCCTGCCATACGGTGTTAGCAGTAGAAATTAAACGTGAATTGTCGCAATTGAGGATTGCTAGGCTATCTTGAGGCATTTCAGCCAATAATTCGCATTTTGCCTGGGCGATCGCCTCTTCAGAACCCAAGCGTTCAATATGTGCCGTGCCAACATTAGTAATGACACCAATAGTAGGACGAGCAATTTGAGTTAATAAGGCAATTTCACCTTTTCCTCGCATTGCCATTTCAATCACTGCAAAATCATGCTCGGCATCTAGTCCCAATAATGTTTTGGGTACGCCGATTTCGTTGTTGAAATTTGCATGAGTTTTCAAGACGTTGCCCTGAGTTCCCAAGACAGCTGCAATTAACTCCTTAGTGGTGGTTTTCCCGACAGAACCAGTTACGCCAATGACGGGAATATGAAACTGACTGCGCCACCAAGAGGCAATTTGTTGATACGCCTGAAGGGAATCTCGTACCTGCAATACAGGTAAATCCCCTTGATAGTGTCCGTCAACAATTGCTGCGATCGCACCTTTTTCAATTGCCGTTGCGACAAATCCATGTCCGTCGAACTTTTCCCCGCGCAAAGCCACAAATATATCTCCAGGCTTGAGGCTGCGCGTATCGGTGTTAATTCCCGTACAAGTTGAAGCTAAAGCATTGTCAGAAAGATGTAGTGGCTTAGCAGCCAATAGAGAAATGAGTCGATCGAGAGTGACTTGGAAAGACATGTTGGAGAAGTCAGAAGTTGGAAACCGGAAGTCGGCAGTCGGTAAAGGTTATAGAGGGTGTAGGCAAATTTTGACTTTTAGCTTTTGGCTTTTGACTTCTTCCCTAACCCTTACCCCTTACTCTTCACTAAAGCTGCTTTTGCATTGTGATTTAATAACAGTTTGCCATCGGCATCAATGCTAAAGTCTACACCAGGAATAAATTTTTGGTTAATTAACTGCTTGTAAAACGCTAAATTGGTAATTTTTCTAATTTCCTGCATGAGATCGGCAGGAATCATCTGTTCTATAGTCCAGAAAACTGCATCGACATCAAACCAGAGGATACGCTCAATACCGACAAGCAACAAGCCAGCTAATTCTTCGTTTGTCAGTTTTGTTCTCAAATCGCTAATGATATCGCTACCAATCTCTGAATTACGAGTCATCATGACTCTAGCGATTCTGGCAATTTCTGTTTCCAATTGTAAAGGGTTGCGATCGAGCATTTGACTTCCTGGGATATAGAGCTGAAGCTAAACCGAGCAAAAACGTGCTGATGGTTTTGCTAAGTATATCCAAATTAGGAGACAAATAGACCCTAAGATAGATGATTAATTTGTGTCGCTACGAAATTTATTTGTCCAAGCTGCAACAAAAATTGATGCGGTACATTTTATGAGTGACTCCTGTTTGTTGCCGAAACCATTTGCCTCAATGACTGTGACTGCTGAAACCACACAGCAAAGCAATGTCCATAATGGATAGTTCGGTTTGTTTAAGTATCAAATAGTCTCAATTCTGGGGCGATCGAGTCGAAGCCTTTTTGTAAGTGTCTGCGCCGATCCCAACTCGATCGCATCAGATGAATACTATACAGCCATTACACTCCTGCTGGGAAGAGATTACCTTGACTTGAGGAATGGATGATGCTCTTTTTCAATTGATTCGATAACTGCTAATCCAATGACAGAAGCCGATAAAAGCAGTACTACAGAAACCAGATAAGCGTTGACAAAAATGCGTAAGGCTGTATCGAAAAAAATGTACGTAGTCATTTTTACTTGCTTTGGCTCAACTTAGGAGTTGATGCGATTGACTTTTCTATTTACCCATCTGTCTGGGTGAGAGTTCCACCGAGAGATTACTGTAATTAATTTTCTTTTTAGATACCACCTCTGTGATTGTACTGAGGGAAGGCTATTACCGATTCGGGATGTAGGTGATGCGTAATTGGTAGTTGGTAGTTGGCGGTGTTGACAGTTGGTTTTTTCCCTTCTTCTTTCCCTTACCCCTTATCCCTTACCCCTACTAAAAAAGACACCGTTCGATTGTAGCTACCACAGATTGAGACAGGGCAGGGAGATCGTAACCTCCTTCTAGACCGAAGACAATCCGGTGAGTAATCTTAAGACAAAATTCCGTAAATAATCCGTAATCTTGCGGTTGCAGGTACATTTCTGCTAGAGGATCGGCGGCGTTAGCGTCGTATCCAGCACTGACAATCAATAGATCGGGTTGAAACTGAGTTAAAAATGGCATCACTTGAGTTTCAAAGACTGGTTGGTAGTCAGCAATCGTGCTACCTGGGGGGAGGGGTAGGTTGAGGACGTTGTTGTGTGCGCCTGTTTCGGCGGCTTTACCAGTGCCAGGATAGCAGGGAGACTGATGTAAGGAACAAAAAGCAATTTGGGGGTGATGCTCGACGATCTCCTGAGTCCCGTTACCGTGGTGTACGTCCCAGTCTAAAATTGCCACGCGGTTGATGTTGGGCTGTTCTAAGGCATAATGAGCGGCGATCGCCGCATTGGAAAATAAACAAAATCCCATGCCGCGATCGCTTTCGGCGTGGTGTCCAGGCGGACGAGAGAGGACAAAAGCAGGGTTATTTGTCGCCAACGTGTAATCGATCCCGTCCAACCAGGCGTTGACTGCTAATATTGCCACATCGTAGCTGCGGGGAGATACAGGAGTATCGAGATCTAAATAACCACCACCCTGTGTAGCGAGTTCTCGAACAGATTGGATGTGATGGGGTGAATGGACTTTTTTCAACCACGCGATCGCCCTTTGGGAGTCTGTCACAGGCGATCGCCATTCTAGTTGGTGAGCAAAGCTAGTATGTTGTAAAGCAGATGCGATCGCGCTGATGCGTTCTGGTTTTTCTGGGTGAAATCGTCCCGTTTTGTGTTCGAGAAACTCGTCAGAATAGATGACAGCCAGCATATCTCTAGCAATCCTTATTGATTCATCAGATTAGCGCGTTGTGGTTGTCATTAGTCAATGGTCATTTGTTAATGGTTGACGGTAAACGCTGCGCTACACTTCGTGAAGACAGTTGACGGTTAATAGTTGATGGTCACTGGTCACTGTCCGTCGGCATAATGTCATCGCGCAAATCTTCGCCACTGTTTAACATTTCCGGCGATACGGCTTGGTTTGCCCGCAGTTCTTCAGGACTGAGTTGCTTCATTTGGTCGTGTACGGAAGGTGGATGTTTAATCTTGTCCAGTACCTCTGGAGCGAGTTGCGATGGATCTCCTGGGGGATTTTGCTTTTCTGCCTGATTTGGAGCCGTTTCACTGCTCATATCTAATTCTCACCTCTACACGCCCCAGCTTAAAAGCGATCGCCTGCTGGCACACACTATCTTGAGGCTTAAATTAGTTGTCAGTTATCAGGGAGCAGGGAGCAGAGGAGCAGAGGGTGCAACAACCAACAACAAATGACCAATGACCAACCAATCCCTAGCAAAATATGATAAAATTTTGATATAATTTACAGCTTTTTGGCAGCTAAACCGAAGATTTAGCAACATCTTGGGCATTGTCTGCTGAAAATCGACAAATTTGGAGTTTTTTGCAAAGATATGACCATCATTCCAACCGATCTGCGGAACGAAATGTCGCGGTCTTACCTGGAATACGCCATGAGCGTAATTGTAGGTAGGGCGCTACCAGATGCCAGGGATGGTCTGAAACCCGTGCATCGCCGAATTCTTTACGCCATGCATGAGTTGGGATTAACGGCAGACCGTCCGTTCCGTAAATGCGCCCGTGTTGTGGGGGAGGTACTAGGTAAATATCATCCCCACGGCGATACGGCTGTGTATGATGCCTTGGTACGGATGGCGCAGGATTTCTCCATGCGATCGCCCCTGATTGCAGGGCATGGTAACTTTGGCTCGGTGGATAACGATCCCCCAGCGGCAATGCGTTACACCGAATGTCGCTTGCAGGCATTAACTGAAAATGCTTTATTGCAGGACATTGAAGCCGAAACTGTAGACTTTATCGACAACTTCGACGGTTCCCAGCAGGAACCGATTGTTTTACCTGCGAGAATTCCCCAACTGTTGCTCAACGGGTCTTCGGGAATTGCCGTGGGGATGGCGACAAATATTCCACCGCATAATTTGGGCGAATTAATTGACGGTGTAGTGGCGCTGATTCACAATCCAGAAATTAGCGATCGCCAGTTGATGCAATACATCCCTGGTCCCGACTTCCCTACGGGTGGAAAAATCTTGGGAACGTCGGGAATTCACGAAGCGTTTACCACCGGTCGCGGTTCGATTACGATGCGCGGCGTAGCGGAGATCGAAACAGTCGAACAGCGAGGACGACCGGAACGAGAAGCAATTATTATTACTCAACTGCCTTACCAAACTAACAAGGCAGCGTTAATTGAAAAAATTGCCGAACTCGTTAACGACAAGCGGATTGAAGGGATTGCCGATATTCGGGATGAAAGCGATCGTGATGGGATGAGAATCGTCATCGAACTCAAGCGCGATGCCTATCCCCGCGTCGTCCTCAACAACCTTTACAAGCAAACTCCGCTTCAAGCTAACTTTGGTGCGAATATGCTGGCGTTGGTCAACAACGAACCCCAGCTATTGACTTTAAAACAGTTTCTTCACGTCTTCTTAGAGTTCCGCGTCGAGTCGATTACCCGCCGCACCCGATACGAACTAAGGAAAGCTGAAGAACGGGATCATATCCTGCAAGGTTTGCTGATTGCCTTACTCAACCTAGACGAGATCATTGCTGCAATCCGCAGTGCTGCCGATACAACTACGGCAAAACAGCAATTAATCGACACTCATGGACTATCGGAAGCCCAAGCCGATGCAATTTTACAAATGCAGTTGCGCCGACTGACGGCACTAGAAGCAGAGAAAATTCGTCAAGAACACGAAGATTTACAAGTCCAGATTGCCGATTTAAAAGATATCTTGGCACGACGGGAACGGATTTTAGAAATCATCGAAACTGAAATCACCCAAATCAAACAAGCCCACGCCACCCCTCGCCGCACGGAAATCGAACCTGCTGAAGGGGAATTCGATGCGATTGACTTAATCGCCAACGAAAAAGCAGTAATTCTGTTGACGGAACAAGGCTACATCAAGCGGATGCCCTTAGATACCTTTGAAGCTCAAAGTCGGGCAACGCGGGGTAAATCGGGGACGCGAATGAAAGAGGATGATGGTGTCGATCACTTCCTCACCTGCTGCGACCACGACAGCGTTTTATTCTTCAGCGATCGCGGTGTGGTCTACTCCCTCAAAGCCTATCAAATTCCAGTGGGATCGCGTACCAGTCGGGGCGTGCCAATCGTGCAAATGCTACCGATCCCCAAAGAAGAAAGGATTACTTCCATCGTTCCAGTCAGCGAATTTAGCAGCGATGAATATTTGGTGATGCTAACTAAAGGCGGTTACATCAAGAAAACCGAACTCGCAGCTTTCACCAATATTCGGGCAAACGGACTGATTGCAATCTCCTTAGAAGAGGGCGATCAATTGCGTTGGGTGCGTAGGGCGCGAGTCGAAGATAGCATTATCATTGGTTCTCGCTTCGGCATGGCAATTCACTTTAGAACCAGCCACGAACAATTGCGTCCTTTGGGTAGAGCCACTCGTGGCGTAAAAGCCATGAAACTGCGAGAGGGAGACGAACTAATCGGCATGGATATCATTGCCAGTGCCGTACTCGCTGCTTCGCAGATGGAAGAAGCCGATCCCGCTGAAGCCGAAGTCGAAGAAACCGAAATCGTCGAAACCGAAACCGAGGAAAATGGCGAAATAGCGAATGCTGGCGAGGGTCCTTGGGTTTTAATCGTGACAATGGCAGGCTATGGCAAGCGCGTTCCCGTCTCCCAATTCAAGTTGTACAATCGCGCCACCAAAGGCAAAATTGCGACGAAATTCAAGCAAAATCGCAAATTTAAAGACAAACTAGCAGCCTTGATGGTGGTGAATGCAGGCGATGAATTGATGTTAATCACGACTCGCGGCATTATCATTCGTCAATCCACCGATGCCATCCCCCGTCAATCTCGCAGTGCGACAGGCGTAAGAGTACAACGCTTGGACGAAGACGATGCGATCGCGGCTGTAGCTTTGGTTCCATCTGATGTCAGCGATGAAGCGGCTGCGTGTTAAGAGGAGCGAGGAGCGAGGAGTGAGGAGTGAAGGGAATCTCAACTCTCGTTTTTCGCTCCTTATTGCTCTTGCTAGTGGTATCTTGATGGGGCTTACCGTTGCCCCTGTAGGAGCCTGGTATCTCGCCTGGATTGCCCTTGCTCCCTTATGGGTATTAGTAGCTAAATCTCCCGACTCCCGACGAGCGATTCCCGACTCCCTCCTTTGGGGCATTGGCTATCACGGTGTCGCTTTATTTTGGATTACGGGCATTCATCCGATGACTTGGATGGGTGTACCGTGGTTGAGTAGTCTGGCGATCGCCCTTTTCTGCTGGATCTTCATCACCCTCTGGGGAGCCGCCCTCGTAGCCACCTGGAGCATTAGCATAAAAACGCTCCTCAACTGGAAAATACGCACCTTAAAATCCTTATTTCCCAACGCAAAATCATCAAAGATACTTAGCGCCTTTGCGTCTTTGCGTGACAAAATTCCCATTAACCTTGTCCGCCTCCTCCTCGGTGTTACCCTTTGGTGCGGCTTAGAAAGCTTGTGGAGTGCCGGACCCTTGTGGTGGTCTTCGCTTTCCTACACCCAAAGCCCTCACAACCTACCCATTCTCCATCTCGGACAACTTTCTGGACCGATGGCGGTTACAGCTGCGATCGTGGCTGTGAATGGATTATTTGCCGAAGCTTGGATGGTAGTATTCGGGAGTAGGGAGTCGGTAGGGGCGAACGGTAGTGCGCCCGTACAGGGAAATCGGAAAAGATCTCTTGTCTTGTGCCTTCTGCCTCCTACCTTTTGCCTTCTAGTTCACCTTTTGGGCTATAGCTTGTACAGCCTTCCCCTAGCTCAAACTCCAGATACAGCAATTCAAGTGGGGATCGTCCAGGGTAACGTCCCCAATAAAATCAAACTTTATCCTGAAGGCTTTCGGAAGGCGATCGAAGGTTATACGACTGGCTACCAAACTTTAGCCGATCGTGGGGTAGATGCAGTTTTAACCCCAGAAGGAGCTTTACCTTTTCGCTGGCATGACGTTCAACGCACTTCTTTTTACTCAGCGGTTAAAGAAAGAGGTGTAGTTGCTTGGTTGGGATTGTTTGGCGATAAAGAAGGAGGCTATACAAACAGTATTTTCACCCTACTGAGTAACGGACAGATTTTTAGTCGTTACGACAAATCAAAATTAGTGCCAATTGGCGAATACGTTCCGTTTCAAGAAATTTTAGGTGGAATTATTTCTCGACTCTCACCCCTTGACGAGCATCAACTAGCAGGTGCGCCAAATCAATTATTCGATACTCCTTTCGGTCGAGCAATTGTAGGGATTTGTTACGAATCTGCCTTTCCCGAACGATTTCGCTATCAAGCCGCTGCTGGCGGGCAATTTATCCTCAGTCCTTCCAACGATGCTCATTACAGTGCTGCGATGCCAGCTCAACACCATGCTTTAGATATCATGCGAGCAATTGAAACCGATCGCTGGGCTGTGCGTGCTGTCAATACCGGATATTCTGCTTTTGTCGATCCTCACGGTAAAACTGTTTGGATATCGGGACACAATACTTACGAAGTTCATGCAGAAACTATTTATCGCCGCCAAACCAAGACTTTATACGTGCGCTGGGGAGATTGGTTAACGCCGATATTGATGGTATTGGCTTTTTTGGTTTGGATGGTAGGGCTGGTTGTGTGAATTTATGTTTGAGAAATTTGAACGCGGATGGACGCAGATGAACGCGGATGGATGTAAATGAGTAGTAGCGACACTCAACTATTGTTCTATAAGTAGCTCGAATCCTGGTAAAATGCTTTCTCCAGAGAGGACAACGGGTAAAGATACTACTTCTATAGGCTGGCTGGGTCGATAAATTTCTACTTGGTTATTTTGAGGATTGATGAGCCAACCAAGACGCAGACCGTTATCCAAATACTCTTGCATCTTTTCTTGCAACGGTTTCAGCGTATCAGTGCGAGAGCGTAGCTCAATAACAAAATCTGGACACAGAGGAGGAAACTTTTCTCGTTCTTCTGGAGTTAGAGCCTCCCATCGTTCCAGTCTTACCCAAGCTGCATCAGGAGAACGGTTAGCACCATTGGGGAGACGAAAAATTGTCGAGGAACTGAATACTTTTCCTAACCTCGTTTGACGATTCCAATTATTTAAATCTGTTATCAGATCTGCTTCCTGATTTCCACTCTCTCCTCCTACGGGTGGCACGATAATTAACTCTCCTTTGGCATTCAGCTCTAAATTCAACTCGCGATTTGCCATGCACAGTTGATAAAACTGTTCCTGAGTCAAATGCACAATTGGTTCTAGATTTAATATCACCGTATCCATAAAGAATGGTAATGGGTAATGGGTAGTTGGTAATTGTTGGTTGACAGTTTATTCTCCCTTGTCTCCCTTGTCCCCCTTGTCTCATTTCTTCGCTTCCCAAGGCTTAACCTGTACTTCTCCCTTGGGTGTAAAGGTAACTTGAAACTGCGCTAATGATTCAGGAGTAGGAGTAGCACCCGCAGTAGGCTGAGATAGTAGGCGAGGTAGGGGAGTTTGCTGGACTTGCCCGTTGGATACGTCGTTAGTCGCAACATAGCCTTTAATCGCTCCATTAGCAGCTACGCCAACGCGGTAAACTAAATCTTGACCGAGGGCTACGTTAGGCTTCCACGCCGGTCGGAGTTGGTCGGTGAGTTTTTGCTGTAATTGCACCAATTGCAACGGATCGGTGATGGGTGGTGCGTTAGCAATGTTGGTAGATTGGGCGGATGGAGAGGTGGGTTCTGTAGGACGGCGGACAGCTTCGGGAATGGGAATTAAGAAAAAGGCGATCGCGGCTAGAGCTAATCCCGATGCGCCTACGGTGGCGGGTACGGCTTGCTTGACTAACTGCTGTCCCGATCGCACGTAGCGCCGCGAAACTGGAGCTAGTTGCAGCGTTAAATCTGGTAAGGTTTGAGTGTCGGCAAAAAACTGATCGATTGCCTCTACTAAGTCAAATAATTGTACTGTTGTCAGCTCGACTTCCTGCGTCGTGCCTTCAGTGTGGCTATTTGCCTCTGATTCTTTATGACTTTCTGGCTGGACGATCAAACGATGACGATCGCGATCGATTTTTTGCAGATGTACCAAGCTAGATTCTTTGTTGTGCGCTTCTGGGTGCGTGACGTGACTCAAAAATTCTTGGGCGTAACCGCTAACAGCTGTAACCAAACTTTCAAAAAAATCTCTACCACCAGTCAAGGTTTGTTTTGCCTGGATCAGCTGACACTCAACATAGGTCAAAATTGTGAGTACGGGTCGCCCATCGAGAGATTGAGAATCGGTCGGGCGATCGCTCAATCCTTCTAAAACTAGCGTGCAATTGGGCAGGCTGTACTTGCGCTGAATCGTCGTCATTCTACTTCCCCATCAAACAAACTGATCCACAATCGCTGCATTCCTGCTGTCCCCGTACAAAATAGCAATTGTTGCAGCAGTGTCAGTGCTAGTTCATCCAACTTTTCGGGGGAATTGTAAGCTAGTACCCCAGAACGACGAGGATTCATCCGACTGCGAAAATGCGATCGAAACCTTTCGAGATAATGAGATAGCCGTAAATTCTGTTCGAGGGGAATTTGCTTGTCACGCATTTGCTGATATGTCAATAGCAACTGTCGAATCACAGCTGTCAACCTGCGGGCTAAATCGGCGGCGATAACGACGAGTGCTTTAGCTTCTAGCAAACTGAGGTCGCGCCGAGCGTGCGATCGCCTCAATGGGTTCGTACAGCGCATTCGCCACAAGTTTACCCGATTTTTGACAATATCTTGTAGTTCTAGCTCCTGCGCTATTGCCAAGAATAATTCCGAACCACCAAGTTCTAGGGCTTCAATCGCCAGTAACATCAAATCAATTTGCAACCTCACCCTTTGAGGACACGCCCTTTCATCAACAGGTGGGTTAGGTAAACTTTCCAGCATCAGGGGGAGGGATGGGACGGTTGAACTATCTAACGGATTCGCGCTTGCGGAGACATTCATCTTAACCAAAGATATACGGGTAAATAACTAAAACCAGCCTTCACTAGATTGGCAAAATTGGCGACTGACTGTCTACTTTTAGCATAGAAGGGAGCAGGGAGCAGGGAGTAGGGAGTAGGGAAGAGGGGGACAAGGGAGACAAGGGGGACAAGGGAGAAATTACTGGTCACTGGTCACTGATAGAAGGTTTCCCTGATTTTCGGTTGAAATTAGCGATCGTACGTAACAATTTAAAACATCTGGAATTCTAGTGTACGATTTTTCAAAGTCTTCCTAAGTCTGCCAATATAGATAGTTGCCGTTATACTCAGCCAGTCTCGCTGACAACCTATGGATCTCAAGTCCCTGATTCGCGATATTCCCGATTTTCCCAAGCCTGGTATTTTGTTTCGAGATATTACTACTTTGTTGCGCGATGCCGCAGGACTGCGCCATGCCATAGATAGTCTGGCTGATAAGCTGGATGGTGCGGGATTAAATGCTGAATATATTGTAGGGATTGAGTCACGCGGCTTTATCATTGGTGCAGCTTTGGCTTATAAATTAGGCATTGGCTTCATTCCCGTGCGTAAACCTGGGAAGTTACCCTCTTTGGTTCACTCGGTTGAATACGAACTAGAGTATGGCATGGATAAGTTAGAAGTGCATCAAGATGCCTTACAGCCTGGTAGTCGAGTATTAATTGTCGATGACTTGATCGCTACTGGGGGAACTGCCTGTGCGACGGCGAAGTTAGTACAGCAAATCGGCTGCGACTTGGTTGGTTTTGGGTTTATTGTCGAGTTACAAGATTTAGCAGGACGACAGAATTTGCCCGACGTGCCAATTGTGACGCTGGTAGAGTATTAGCTGAGATGGCAAAAATAAGGTTAAAAGAAAAGAAACTACGAAAGTTTGTCAGACTAACAGCCTAACTTCCAATAATATGTCAGCTATGACACAGCCCAAACAGTCAAATTTCAGATACAGATGGCAAATTCGCAGTCTAATCATCAGTTTAATCATCTGATTTGAGGTATAAGTCTGCCAAAAGCCAGTATATTAAATAGTCAGGCTGCTCAAGTTTTTGTGAGGGTTGTACAGCTCTAACAGTTCTAAATAATATGTAGCTTCTAGCCTGCCGCAAGCTGGAAGCCTGCCCTACCCTCATGAACCAAATAGGATAGTTATAAATGCTTCTAATATCAATGGTTATTGAAGCTAATTATTATCTGAAATAGTTACTCTTCTGATTGCTAGGATTAACGCAAAATTTACTTATTTTTCTGCTTCGGTATGAGTAATTTAGATGAAGCATTACGCCAATTTGAAGCTACGGAAGCCAACTTGTCTAGGCTTGAAAAGCTGTGGAGTCTTTTAGAAAAAAATGTTCCCAAAGGAATTGTATTTGGATCTAACCTAGTTTATGAAAATGGTTGCCGTTCCTACGAACACTTACTTGTAGGATTGCCTCTGATTGATGGTTGGCAACCTACGGCACTACCTCTTGATTTAGACGAAATAGCCCAGTCTCGGCTTGATGCTCTTGAAGTTGGAGAAATTTCAATTGAAATAGAAGTATATCGTAGAATAGAGAAACCTGGTCAAGAATTGCGAGAATATAGATTTCGATTCGATCAAAAGCGACGACAACTTGTTCAAAACATCATTTTACAAACCTTCAGTGAAATTGATTGTTTACTCGCCCGACTTCAAGAGATTTATCCTATTGATGAAGCTAAATTTAAATATGGTAATAAGATTGATAATCCATGTTGGGTAGAGTTACAAAATAAAGTTAGGCAAATAGACGTATTACTCGGTAGCAGCATTCCACGTCCTCCGCGTTGGAGTGATATGCAGCGCCATTTGCACTATGCTGAGAGTCACGACTTAAGGGACATCGTTTGTACAGATTGGCCATCAGTAAAGGCAGGGCTAACTAGATCCCTTTTTGTCTCAAACGAACCCATACCTGTATTGGTCAATGACTTGTCTGATTTGGTCGCAGCTAAACCTTCTGGTTCTGTCTTAACTAAATTGCGATGGAAAGAGCTGTCTGCGGAGGATTTTGAGCGTTTAGTTTTCAATTTAGTTGCTTCAGAACGAAATCATCAAAATCCCCAATGGTTAATGCATACTAACGCACCCGATCAAGGTCGCGATCTATCTGTAGATAGGATTTATCAAGATACGTTGAGCGGAGTAACTCGTAAACGGGTAATTATTCAATGCAAGCATTGGCTCAGTAAAAGTGTTTCTCCAACAGACCTCAGTGAGCTGAAAGAGCAGGTAAAACTTTGGGAACCGCCGAGAATTGATATTTTAGTAATTGCCACTACAGGGCGTTTTACTGCTGACGCAATCAGTCTCATTGAGAGGCATAATCTATCGGATTCTGCTATGATAATAGAAATGTGGGCAGAGAGTCATCTTGAGAGAGTTTTAGCTTCAAGTCCTGCATTAATCGCAGAATTTGGTTTACGCTAAAGGTGGTTTACCTATTGCCACGATCGTTGTTCACCGAACTTTAGATTTGCTCAAACTCAAATAATTGGTGTCACAAGTCGTACAATCTCTCCATGTATGATGACACTTGCCGATTTCTTGCCGAAAACTTCTCTGCTGATTTTGCCAGTTGGCTGCTGGGAAAGTCAATCGCCCTGACGGAGTTAAAACCGTCCGAACTATCTCTGGAACCGATTCGCACCGATGCCTTGATTCTGCTGGAGTCTGATGAATCTGTCTTGCACCTAGAATTTCAAACCCGTCCCGATCCAGATATTCCATTCCGTATGTTAGATTACCGTGCGCGAGTGTACAGGCGCTATCGTGACAAAATGATGCGGCAAGTCGTGATTTATCTGAAGCAGACTGGATCTGATTTAGTTCAGCAGACCAGCTTTACCCTCGAACGCACTCGTCATGATTTTGATGTAGTGCGTCTGTGGGAGCAACCTGACGACCTCTTCTTGCAATCTCCTGGACTGCTGCCTTTTGCGGCTCTAGGTCAAACCCCCAATCCAGGGGCAACACTAAGCCAAGTTGCTCAAGCAATCGATCGCATTTCAGACCCTACGGTGCAAGCAAATCTCACTGCTGCTTCCGCAATTCTAGCTGGGTTAAGATTAGAAGATGAGGTTATTCATCGCCTATTACGGAGGGATATTATGCAAGAGTCTTCGGTTTATCGTTCTATCCAAAAAGAGGCAGAAACTAAGACAAAACGAGAAATTGCTCTCAACTTACTACGAGAAGACTTTTCAATAGAAGCAGTTGCCCGTGGAACAAATTTATCAATTGATGAAGTACAGCAGCTTCAACAGCAGATAAATGAGTCTTCGCAAAACTAGATCGGGTCTAAAACTCGCGATCGCATCCTATCTCTCAACAACAACTACCCTAAATTAGTCGCTTCCGGTAAGTCAAATAATATTGTTGTCATGTAGTGTTCTGCCCACTCTACACCAAAGGCTTTCTCTAACACTCGACGGGTTTTGTCATTTTGCTGTTGTTTTGTACAGTAATATTGTTGCGCGGCAAAAATTTCAGCTTGTTGCGTTTTAGAAACGGGTTGAGACGCGATCGCCTGGGTACAATGTATTTCTAAAAATCCTCTTACCATTGCCAAAAATTTCTCTTCTTCCTCTGGAGAACCAGGACGAATAAACGTGCAAAATGGTGAAAAGATATCTCCCCAAACTGGAAGTTCGCGGGGTTGGGAAAAATTGGGATTTGGCAGGTTAGAAAGTGCAGCAGTATAGGCTGGGGATAGAGTCCGTTCTTGATTTAAAGGCGATAAATCTGCGATCGCAGCGCTAATTTGTCCCCTTCCTCCCACTAAGTCACAGCCAAACATCGGTAGAGCGTATTCTACGCGGGGAAACATGACGCAGTGCAAAATATCTAACGTAGTTCCCACTTTCGCCAATTCGAGGTGTAGTTTGCGGAATTGGGGTGTTTGGTAACAACGATTTTCAATTGTCAGTTTCTCTCCCTCCAATCTGCCTTCAACATAGCCTAACTCTGCGGGAATGACGTAGGGTGAGAGTTCTAGGTGGTTTTGCCAAACAGATTCGATCGCATCGGCTAGTTGCCGAATGAGGGAGTGCTGTTGCGATCGCAGTGAAGGAGTAGAAGCAGGTGTCATGGAAAAATACTCAATACCGGACTGTGAATGCTAAATTCATCACTCACAACTCCTCATTCTATTACTCTATGTGGCTCGGAACTTAAAAGGCGATCGTATATCTGGCTGGAACAAACGTAAAGTTATCCAACGATAGATGCAGCTCCTCTCGAATTTTCTGTAGCATAAACTACAGAAATGCAATTTTTACAGATTGCCGATCGACTTTTCTGAGTAAAGAGGGCAAAGGCAGTGCAACTAAATTCTCACAAACAACACAAAACCGCCGATAAAACCCATTCGGACTGGCTGAACAAAATTTATGACAATTCATTAGAGCAATGTCAACGCAATGATTGGGTCAAGTTGCGAGAACTTCCCAGTACTTACAGTCATGATGAAGCATTGCTCCTGTGCCAGGTGGGAAAAGACGAGTGGCTAGCTTGGGTTCCAGATCATGGGGAAGCGGTATTACGCACGCATCAATTTGAGGTGGATAGTAATTGGTAGGAGAGTGGTGCGTGGTGCGTGAAATTCTTCGCCTACTGTTTCCTCAGTTTTGACTTTTAACTTTTGACTTTTGACTTACCTCTTCCAAAAATCCGTCACCTCATAACCAAGTTGCGATAGCATTTGTCGCAGTAGGGGCAAGCTGAGACCAATTACATTTGAATGACAGCCTTCAATTTTATCGACAAATAGACCTCCGCGCCCTTCTAAAGCAAAAGCACCAGCACACTTGAGGGGTTCTCCGCTAGCAACGTAGGCTCTAATAGCGCGATCGCTCATTTGAGCAAAATAAACCCGCGTAACTTGAGTGCGGACAAGTATTTGTTGTTGCGGCTGGTCGATAATAGTATGACCTGTATACAGTTCCCCTATTTGACCGCTCATTTGTTGCCAACGGGCGATCGCGACTTCTGTATTCTCCGGTTTACCATGAATTTCTCCATTTAACAGCAAGACAGAATCACAGCCCACAATTAAAGCTGAATCAAATTGAGGTGCGATCGCTTCCGCTTTACAACGCGCTAAAGTTTCTACCAATTTAGTTGCATTCTCGGTTTTAATTTGAGACTCATCAAAATTGCTGACGCGAACAATTGGTTCGATGCCAACCATTTGTAACAAGCGCCGCCGCGCTGGAGAAGCGGAAGCCAAAACAAATTGTGGTAAACCCATGTCAGTTATCAGTTATCAGTTATCAGTTATCAGTGTAAAGACGCTTGATGCAAAGTGCTTCTCACAGCACTCAAAATATGGCTCTTAGTGGCTTCTGACTTCCGACTTCCGGCTTCCGACTTCTGAGATGATCCCATTCCACGGTAGGATTGACTGTGATTTAAGTATGAAATGTGAATGGATTGTATATGAAGCACTATTGGTCACGTCTACTTGCCCTGATTTTGGTAGTCGTTATTGGTTTAATGGGCTGCTCTAGTAGTGGTGGGCTTTCTGGAGATTATCGTCAAGATACCTTGGATGTGATAGGGGTATTGCGCAACGCAATTGAACTGCCGCAGGATGCACCGAACAAAGGCGAAATCCAAGCAGAAGCCCGCAAAAAAATTAATGATTTCGCTGCTCGCTATCAGCGTAATGGTAGCTTGACAGGTTTAAGTTCTTTTACCACCATGCGCACCGCTTTAAACTCCCTGGCTGGTCACTACAGTTCTTATCCTAACCGTCCTCTACCAGCAAAACTCAAGCAACGCCTAGAATTAGAATTCAAACAAGTAGAGATGGCGGTTGCTCGGGGAAATTAAGCTTAGTTACTAGTGGCATATTTAAGAAATATGTATCTTTGCTGGTGGCAAGCAGTAACCTGCTTGCCAGTATTTTTTTACACAAACAAAGCAGGTGATCGCCTACCGGAAAACGGATAAAGGAAACATCAGTGGCAGGAATTCCGAATAATTACGAATTACACAGGACAAATTCCGAATTATTCTGAGTGATGGCAGCAACCAAAGGTCGAATACTAACGTCAAACTAAGTCGTAAGTTATAAGTCGTAAGTCGTAAGTGGAAGAGTTATCTTCTGCGAACTAGAACATAGAATCAGCTAAGTCAATAATTTGTCAACTTTATTTAAGGTTATCCAGATATTTTTCTAACTTACGAGTTACGACTTACGACTTTTTTTGTCCTATTTCTTGTTTTTAGGAATGTCCGATTGCAAATTAAGTCAATTAAAATTCTTGCAACTGCGCCGATTACAACGATACCTAGCGGCGATCGCCTTTACGAGTAGCTTACTGGTAATGAGCTTGGGGAACCATCCTGTAATAGCCCAAACAACTGCCTACTGTCAGGAATCAGAAGCAGTAAGGCAAGAGAAAGAAAGCTTACTTCAGAAAGCATTACAAGGTGACACAGAGGCGCAAAACCGCTATAAACAGCTAATAAACCAACAAGCACAGCAATTAGCAGAGTGCCGCGATCGCACTCCGCCTCAACATCAAGCGATCTGGTTGCGCCTTTATCCCTGCGATACTCAGCCAGGGGTATTAGACAAGATTATGGATCGGATTGTCAGCCGAGGCTATAACTACGTTTACATCGAGACATTTGCGGATGGGCAAGTCTTATTACCCGCATCGGCTAACCCGACAGCATGGCCCGCGATGGTGCGTACCCCTGGCACGGAAAATACAGATTTACTCGCCGAAGCAATTCAAAAAGCCCACGAACGAGGCTTGAAAGTCTACGCTTGGATGTTTATGATGAACTTCGGCTATTCCTACGGGCAACGCAGCGATCGCCAATCGGTATTAGCCAGGAATTTTAAGGGCGATACAAGCTTAAATGTTGTAGATAACGCCAGTCAAGTATTTATCGATCCTTACAACGTCCAGGCAAAGCGCGACTTCTATCAGTTGGTGCAACAAGTGGTACGCCGCCGCCCTGATGGAGTCTTATTTGACTACGTGCGTTATCCACGCGGTTTGGGTGGTGCTTCTGTAGTCTCTAAAGTACAAGATTTATGGATTTATAGCGAAGCAGCCCGTCAAGCTTTAGAACAACGGGCGTTGAACAAAAAGGGGCGAGAACTGATTAAACGCTATGTTGCTAAGGGTGCATTGTCAGCCTCAGATGTTGATGAGGTCGATAAGCTTTATCCCGATGAAGGAGAACCACTTTGGCAAGGGCGCACTCCACCCACTCAAGAGGAGAAAAAAGTGTTACCGAGTGCTGCGGCGCGTCGTCCGTTGCTACAGTTGGAGTTGTGGCGGTTGAGTGTAGCCCATGCCCTACAAGGAATTCTCGATTTTGTCGCCTTGGCAGCTTCACCAGTACAACAACAGGGAATACAGACAGGGTTAGTGTTTTTTCCTGATGGCAACCAAGTTGTAGGTGAGGGGTATGATTCCCGCTTGCAGCCTTGGGATCGGTTTCCTACCAGTGCAGAATGGCATCCCATGTCCTATGCTGCTTGCGGTAATGCCGATTGCATTGCGGCTTTGGTGCAAAGAGTGTTTAAATACGCGCCACCTGAAGCTAAAGTTATTCCGGCGATCGCTGGTACATGGGGACAGTCTATCAGCAATCGCCCCTCTCTCGAAGCTCAAATGAGCGCGATCGAGCGTGCTGCACCTCAAGTCAAAGGGATCAGCCATTTTGCTTTTTCTTGGCAAGAACCAGAAATTGAAAATTTGCGGAAGTCTTGTCGCTGGAAATAGCTATATCATCAGGTGGGCATTGCCCACCCTACGCTTAAATTTCATGCTATAAATTTAGTGCGAGTTGTTCGCAAATTGAATCAGAATAAGTGTAATTTTGAAATAACTGAAAAGCTTTTCGATCGAGGGCGGTTGAGAGTTTTGCACTTAGGTCTAGACGATTCATCCAGTGTAGGGTTTTCGATAAAGCTAAATGCTGCCGCATGGAGATATCAATCTCATTACTATTTAATTGAATAACGCAAATCTTTCCAGTAATACGATGATGAGCGATCGCATGGGTAAATTTTCCTGGTAGTTGAAGCGGTTGCCAACGAGCGAGCTTTGATAATTGATGAGCGCTCGTCAAAGGAAAGCCAATCGTTTTGGCTAAAAAACCATCTGTTCTTTCTCCAATTGCAAAAGTATCGGTTTGTCGATGCCAAAAAATTAGCACGAATAATTCCGTATCTACTAAAACGCGGCGGGGTTTTTTAGGAGGACAAATTTCAATACAATTGTTAGCGTAAGCTAAACATTGCATTTGTAAAGGACAAATATCGCAACGGGGTTTCGTTTTTCGGCAGATTGTTGCACCCAACTCCATCATCGCTTGATTGAAATCACCCGGACGATCGCTAGGAATGACTTGCGTGAGATAATTTTGGATGTGCGATCGCCCTGCTGTACTCCACACATCTTGTAAGGCTAGCAAGCGACTCACCACCCGTGTGACGTTACCATCAATACAAGGAACTTTTTCGTTCAAGCAAATACTAGCGATCGCGGCAGCAGTATAATCGCCACAACCTGGAATTTGCAACCATTCGCGATAAGATTGGGGAAAACGACCGTTGAGACGATTGACGATGAACTCCGCACCTTTTTTCAAGTTTCTCGCTCGTGCGTAATATCCCAATCCAGCCCAGAGTTGATGTAGTGTCTCTTCATCGCAGTTGGCTAGATCGTCTACCGTAGGCAGTTGTTGAATAAATTGAGCAAATTTGGGTAAGACGACGGCTAGAGTTGTCTGTTGGCTCATAACCTCGCAGATCCAAGTGTGATAAATATTGACCTGCTGTCGCCACGGTAGCAGTCTGCGATCGCGATCGTACCAAGCCAGGAGTTGTCTTACGCCTCGATCCATTAACACTTTTTTCACATAAGTTAGATAGATATTTACGTTGGCTTTACCTAAAACCTAAATTTAACGATTATTCTATGGTTATATACAGAAGATAACTAGTTGAAACTCTATAACTTAACCAGCATAGCGCCTGTAGAAGACAATTCTCCAGGCGCTATAGCTATTTTGCTTGATGGTGCTTCCTGTATTAGTTATCAGTTGTCGGTTGTCGGTTGTCAGTGAGTTAGGCAGGTAGCGATAACTCTATTAATCACTGCTTGCTGCCGATTATTAACAGGTCACTGCTCCCTAATAACAGGTCACTGCTTCCTCAGCTCCCTCAGCTGGGCGACTCTCTCCCCTGCTCCCTGCTCCCTGCTCCCTAATTAAAAGCCAGCAAAGTTATAGCCAACACCAATTTGAATACCTACTTCTGTATCATCTAAAAAGCCTACGTTCGCACCTACGTTAGCTGTAAATTGCTCGCCTATTGGTACATCTACACCAGCAGTTAACATTGGTCCTACATCGCTATCATCTCCCGTAGAAATACCCAAACCACCGCCGACATAGGGTGCAAAAATCGAACCAGCTTCCGAACCTGTATCGATTCCTGTAGGTTGCAAGTTAAAGTCGTAGGTCACGGGAATCAAGATGGTCGTGTTGTCCCCAATGATGACTGATGGGCGTGCAGAGACAGCATTGGTTAATCCAATTTTACTGATGACGGTAAAGTTGGTGTCACCTAAAGCTGTACTACCGTCTATCCCAATATTCGCCCCCACGCCTACGTAGCTAGAACCACCACGGGTAGACGATCCTGGTTCAATTGGATCTGGATTAGTTGCTGGTGGTTCTGTTGGGGTAGTTGGTTCTGCAGTAGGAGTCGTTGGATCTGTAGTGGGGG
The DNA here is from genome assembly GCF_032860985.1 of Chroococcidiopsis sp. SAG 2025. Lineage (GTDB taxonomy): Bacteria > Cyanobacteriota > Cyanobacteriia > Cyanobacteriales > Chroococcidiopsidaceae > Chroococcidiopsis. The sequence continues at coordinate 4,896,211 of NZ_JAOCNC010000001.1, read as the reverse complement.
TAGATGGTTGAGTGCTGGGATACGTTGGATCTGTAGTGGGGGTAGATGGTTGAGTGCTGGGATACGTTGGATCTGTAGTGGGGGTAGATGGTTGAGTGCTGGGATACGTTGGATCGACTTGCGCGATCGTGTTAACTCTCGATCTATCCTTTAAAGCAGCAGCAGAAGTAGAAATTTTAGGGTTTGCAGTTTGCGCTGATGCTGGCAGTTCGCTTGCAACTGCTACAACAGTTGCAATACTAAACACAATGGCAGTCGAATGGAAAAATTTAACATTCATTTTTGTCATCCTCACATACAGTTTGCTTTTTTTTGGAGTCTATTCCACGAATTTCTGCACCAGATTTGGCACTCCCAGCAGAATTCTAATTGTCTTTTACTGGTAAACTTGCGCTTTGTATAGTTAGTCCTAAAGATCGCGTATCTACCTTAGGTTAGACTTAGGTTAGAAAAAATTAATTCTCAGAAGTTATGATTGATTTCTGCATTTTGTGGTTTTAGCTCAGAAAAATGATAAAAATTTATCGTTACGTCTATTTTTACCAAAAAACTTTCATTTTTGTTGGATTAAGAGCAACTATATATCAATAGTAGTAACAAGCAAAAATTAGAGTATTTCTAAAGATATGCACAAAGTAAAATCAACTCTACTAAGGTAGAAAATTTAGTCCTGCAACCTTGATTATTTGTCTATCTTAGGCTAGATAAAATTTTTTTAACTACATTAAAACCAGCGATCACCTCTAAACGTGCCTCTGAAATCGAGGATAGGCAAGGGCGATCGCTAATAAATACTACAGGTGAAAATATAATTGAGTAACTAAGCTTTAAGCAGTCTATCTAGCAGAGAGTTAATCGAACGCTTGATTTGATGCCTGCGTTTCCAATTCTGGAAGGCTTTTTCATACTCCTCGCCTTGAATCTGTGACTTATTCCACACATCAAGACCCAAAAGAAAACTTAAAGATAATAAGATATAAAGTGACCAAGACAGACCGCCGCCACTGACCAGATCTAAAAGGATAAAAAAGATATTAACTAAAGCATAGTTACCAAATCTTTTTTGCAACTTTTTCCGTCTATCCAGATTAAATTTCTGCCGTTCTTGACTATCAGATTGCTGAATCAACCACTCTTGTTCTGCTAATTGCAGACATTCTGGGGAAATTTCTAATTCAGCGGCGATTTCTAATAATTGTTGGCGAGAAAATTCTCCTTCATAGGCTTGACGAGCGATCGCTATTTGGAGAATTTGTTGAATATCTTCTTGGTGATAAGTCCGCACTAGCTTGTTGTCAACCACTGTTTTCATCTCACCTATGCTTTTCCCAGAAAATTTTGACTCAATCTAGATAGCTTCACTGCTTCTATGATAATTCGGAATTTAGAGAGTTGTCGTTGGTTGATGAGTCGTTAGTGGGGTTTTAGCAAGGTGGCTGGTGACTGGTATTTTTTCCTCTTTGCTAATCACCAGTCACCAACTACTATTTACTCTTGGGGTGGTTTTGGACGTTTTGTCGGTTTGGGAATGGGGGCTTTGGGAATGGGTTTTTGAGGCATGGGTGTAGAGCCATCAGTCTTACGGACGGGACGTGGGGTCTCGAATTTACCTCTACCTCCACCTTTGTTATATCCTCCTCCCGATCGCGCGCCGAAGGGTTTTTTCATCGGTTTTCGGAAGGGTTTAGGCAAAGTAGCGATCGATGTACCTTCTTGTACGACGAGATTGTCAGCTTGTCTGAGGACGTGAAACTCCCAAAACTGACCTACAGCTTTTGTTTTCAGCACGCCCTGAAGATTGACTTTAAAAAACTTGGGTCGATCTGATTCTTTGCGTGGCGCTTGCTTGATTTTCACGACCAGCCGACTATCCCCCGCAGACTGGAAAACGACTTCACCGCGTACAGAAAAATAACCATCTTCGGCGTTGTCGATGGGTGCAGAATCCGCTTCTGATGGTGCTGCTTCGCTGGTGGGAGTTTCTTCTGGGGTTGGTTGCTTTGCTAGGGTTTCTGGTTCCCAAACTCCGACAATCTGAAGGTGCAATTGATTATCTTTTTGTCCCGTGCGCGGGTAAACCACCCACAGGTGTTCTGCCTCTAAATCTATGTGCTTTCTGACTAAGCTAATAATTCGCCCTAGCAGTACGGCTTGCAGTTGAGTACCATCATGCGCCAGTAATGTTCCTTGCGTGAATTGCTCGGCGCTGGCTTGATAGCGACCGCGTACTAAACCAATGGCACGATACTGCATTGGTTCGCTTGGGGGCGGGATTGGCTGCTGGCGGCTTGCTTGGTTTTCCTCTGCTACAGTCTCGGTTGGAGGCTGTTGGGAATCGGAATCGGAAACTTGGGAAGACGGAATCAGGTCGGAATTCATAAAAACTCCTTAGCGGCGGAGACAAATCCCATTTGGGACTATTTTTATCCTGCTGCCCGCAAATTCGAGCGGCGGATAATTTAAGTTACGTTTTGTATGCTGTCGGCAAGCGTAGCTCATTGGCAAGAAGTAAACTAAGCGTGAGCGCAGCATAACATATCATTACAACCCCAGTTGGTTGTGATGTTACCCTAGATCGGAAAATCGCTATTTTACAAAATCTGCACTCGTGCAGGCAACTAGGTAAATTAACCCCTTTCGCTCGGCAATGAGCAATTAGCATTCTGAATGTTAGCTTTTAAGATATGGAAGTAGAGTTCAAAGCGATATCGTGTCACAGCCATCCCGCAGTCGTTGGTTCATCAATCTCGTCTTGGCGCTAGGAGCCATTTTCTTTATTGGGGCTTCGATGTTACCCCTGTTAGAGGGCATAGTTAAAGATAGTCAGCCAGCGCAGGAAGCTACGCCCACTGCTAGTCAGACAGCGCGATCGCAGTCTGACTCCCCACTGGTGAATCAGGCACGGGAATACGAACTCGTCTTGAAGCAGGAGCCAGATAACCAAGCAGCACTGAAGGGATTAGTAGAAGTTCGCGTCCGCCAGAGAGACTTTCAGGGTGCGATCGCACCTTTAGAAAAACTGATTGCTCTCAACCCTAATGAAGGTTTATATCACTTGGTATTGGGTCAAGTTTATGCTGCCCAGAAAAATAGCGATCGCGCCAATGCCGCTTTTGACCGGGCGATGCAAATCGATCGGAAAGATTATCGTCCTGTTTTAGGCAAGGCACTGCTACTGAAAGAACAGGGTAAGCCAGAGCAAGCTAAGCCCTTGTTCGAGCAAGCTGCTGCCCTTGCACCTAGTCCCTCAGAAAAAGAGCAAATTAACAAGTTGGCTAATCCTCAACCTGTAACTTCTGCACCTGCAGTTCCCCAGCAAGAACAAAAGTAAATTTTAATTATTCTTTACTTGCGATCGCAAAAATCAATTTATTTAGCTATGGTGGATTGACTTTCAATCTGCGATCGTGATATTTATTATTTATATTAGAAATACTATTTCTTTTTTTTTTGAAACGTTTATATTTCGATTATTAAAAAAACCATCTTGGTTAAAGTAATAGTATCATCAGAAAAGTAAAAATACAAGATTTTTCCAGCTTAAATTTTTCTGCCAGTATTACACTCTTGTAAAGAGATTTAGTTAAACGCAGATAAAGGTAGTGCAGTTTACGCTCTACAAGTTTTTTAACACTTGTTTTACATAAAGATTGTATTTGTGCAGCAGCCCAAGCTGGAGCAGCATAGGTTCGCTACTCCCTGCTCCCTGCTCTCTGCTCCCTTGGAATTACTTATCAGTAGCCAAACGGTAGTACACATGTATAAAATATTGCATAGCATTCATTTGTACTAGCATGAGAACAGAATCAAATATGAGTGACGTGCAGGAGCCGATAGTAACTGCTGCGCCAGAGATTAGGCAAATTATCGAGCGAGTCTGTCAACTAGAGAAAAATAGACTAGACCGAAAAAGCCAAGGTCATATTAATGACGATATTGTGAAAATAATCAAAGAAGAGGTGCAGTAATGAAGCTCACTTCTATCCAATTATGTAATTTTCGCTCTTTTTATGGGAAAACACCAGAAATAATCTTAGCAACTGGAACCGAACAAAACACTACAATTATTCATGGAAACAATGGTGCGGGAAAAACGAGTTTATTAAATGCCTTTACGTGGGTATTGTACGAGAGATTTAGTGCGGCATTTGCTTCTGTCGAGCAATTGGTAAATAAACGCGCGATCGCCGAAGTACGATTAGGTGCAGCAGTAGAATGTTGGGTAGAAGTCAGTTGGGAACATGAAGGAAAACGTTACCGCACTAAGCGCAATTGTCGAGTCTATAAAAATGAATCAGACATAGATGCCGGTAAAAGCGAATTATTTATGTATGTATCTGGAGGTGATGGACGTTGGTATATTCCACCAGAACATCCAGAGGAAATTATTAATCAAATTCTTCCCAGTAGTTTGCACCAGTATTTCTTTTTTGATGGCGAACGCATCGAGCAAATTGTTCGTTCTGATAAAAGAACAGAAATTGCTGAAGCTACCAAAATGCTATTGGGAGTCGAAGTTTTAAATCGTGCAATTCGGCATTTAGGAGAAGCAAAGAAAACTCTAGACAACGAGTTAAAAGCAATTGGAGACGGCGAGACATAAAAGCTACTTAAGCAACAGAGTAAAGTTGAGAAAGAAATAGAGCGAATCAAGTGTAGACAAATAGAAATTGAGCAAGAATTAGAGTGTCAAGATACGTTGAAGAAAGAAACAAACCATTATCTACGAGAACTTAGCGCGGCGAAAGAATTACAAGAAAGGCGACAGGAGTTAGAGCAACTTAAAAAGACAAATCAAGATAGTCTTAAACAAAGTCGAGAGATTTTAAAACGAGCGATCTCTACTAAAGGATATACAGTACTTTTATCAGAAACTACAAATCAATTTCGAGCTATTGTTACGGAATTAAAACAGCGAGGAGAATTAAAGGCAGGAATTTCGCGGGAATTTATTAGCGATTTACTGAGTTCCCAACGTTGTATTTGCGGTGCAGATTTACATGAGGGAGATTTTGCTTGTGAAAGTGTGAAAAACTGGTTAGAAAGAGCAGGTTCTTCTACTGTAGAAGAGACAGCTATTCGCATGGGCGCACAAGTAGATGAAATTGATAAACAAGTACCTACCTTCTGGGAAGAAGTAGATCGAGAGCAAGCTAGAATTCAGCAATTAAGACAGACAATTTCACAGATAGAAACTGAATTAGACACGATTCAGGAACGATTGCGTAAAGATCCAAGTGAAGAAATTCGGAGTTTACAAAAACGCATAGATGCAATTGAAGCAAAAACTAGAGAAATAATCCTAGAAGAGGGAGCAAATCAGCAGCAAATTGCTAATTTTCAAGTTGAAACTGAGAAGTTAGTCAAACAAATCATTAAACAAAAATATAACGAAGAAAGGCAAATTTTAGCTCAAAGACGAATTGCTGCTACCCAGGATGCAATCGAAAGATTGACAGAAGTGCGATCGCGGCAAGAGCAACAGTTTCGCTTGCAGTTAGAAAAGCAAGTTCAAGAGATATTTGGAGAAATTTCCTTTACTCCCTATATTCCTAAAATTAGCGATCGCTACGAACTGACTCTAGTAGAAAATACAATTGGGATAGAAATGCCTGTAGCTGCTTCTACAGGAGAAAATCAAATTCTCAGCCTTTCTTTTATTGGTAGTATTATTGATAGAGTGCGGGAATGGAGCGAGAAGAAAATGCTAATGGTTCCCGATACTAGTACTTTTCCAATCGTGATGGATTCGCCTTTTGGTAGTTTGGATGAAATTTATCGCCGTCAAATTGCTAAAGTGATTCCTAAATTAGCGAATCAATTGATTATTTTAGTTACAAAAACTCAATGGCGAGGGGAAGTAGAAGCAGAAATGTCAGGCAGAATTGGTAAGCAATACGTGCTGACATATTATTCATCTAAACCCGATTGTGAAGAAGATTCTATTAGTATCGGTAGCAAGCGTTATCCTTTAGTTAGACAAAGCCCGAACGAGTTTGAGTATACCGTAGCAGTAGAGGTAGAGGACAATGGCTAGTTCGTCTCCTACACAGAATTTTGATGATGGTGAGATTAATCGCTGGCTGTTGCAGAGTTTTACTCAAGGATAAAAGTATATGATTGCCAATCCAGATTACAAATACATGTCATTCTCAGAGTACTTGGAATGGGAAGAACATCAAGAATTCAAGTACGAATATCTTAATGGCGAAGTTTATGCCATGACTGGGGGTACTATCCCTCACAATGATATTGCTGTTAACCTAACTACTACTTTAAAAAGTCAGTTACGAGGAAGTGGTTGTCGCGTTAATATGGCTGATGCAAAAGTTTGTGTATCTGATACAGGACCATGTTATTACCCAGATGTCGTTGTAAGTTGTAACGAAAGAGACAGACAAGCAACCAAATTTCTTCAATATCCTTGTTTAATTGTAGAAGTTCTTTCGCCTGGTACAGAAGCTTACGATCGCGGCGGAAAATTTACTCAATATCGCCGCATTCAAACTTTAAGAGAATACGTTTTAATCGACGCAGAAAAAGTAAGTGTAGAGTGTTTTCGATTAAACGACAGGGGTTTTTGGGAACTGCATCCATATGAAGTAGGGGACGAAGTAGACTTCACAAGTATCGATTTTCGCTTTCCTATTTCTTTAGTTTACGAAGACGTGCAATTTCCTGGTTAGAGTGTAGGGCGAATAAAATTCGCGGCTACACAAACAAAGTCTGCCTACGCAGACTAATTCAAGAGTTTATTTATCTCCAAAATAAGATTCGGTTTCGGGAAGCAAATTCATGGCAACAACAGAATTACGTTTATGGACTGTAGATGAGTACCACCGCATGATCGAAGCAGAAATTTTAACAACAGAAGATCGAGTTGAACTAATAGAAGGGCAAATTATTCAAATGAGTCCGCAACAACCGCCTCATGCTGCTACTACACAACGGGTATTTAATTACCTCAATACTCTGCTTGCAGGTATAGCTTTCTTACGAATGCAATTACCCATTACCTTACGTCCAAATTCTGAACCAGAACCCGATATTGTTATTGTTCGTATTAACCCTCGCGAGTATATTGACGGTCATCCTACAGCAGATGATATTTTCTTATTAATAGAAGTAGCAGATAGAACATTAAATAGCGATCGCACTTCCAAAGCACGTATTTACGCTCAAGCTAGAATTGCTGAATATTGGATTGTGGATGTGAATGCGCGACAGGTTTACGTTCTGCGAGAACCAGGCGAAGAAACTTATCAACAGGAGGCAATTTTGAGTGAAGATGCTAAGTTGTCACCGCTAGCTTTTCCTAAAATTGAGGTGGAGGTGAGTCAAATATTTTTGTAATTGGGGGTGCGATCGCTTTTTCTGGAGAATTATTAAGATACGTAGAAATTATTGAGTTAATATAGCTAGGAATTGGATATTAAAATTTATGGCTGCAAATAGAATAAAAATTGCTAAAGATAAGGCAGAGTTAGTTAAAGCTCTGGTAGCATCAAATGAAAAAACCGCACCTTTTCAGACTTATGTAGAAGTGATGATGTTTGCAGCAGCTTTAGGGCAAAACATAAGAAGAGAGTTGTTATAGAAGAGGTATCTAAAAGAGATCCCGATCCCATACCACAAGAACACTTCGTTACAAAAGGATATGATATGTTAATTAAACTACTAGCAATAACAGAAAGCAAAGATAGTAAGATCATTGCTTCTAATGATGATTATTATGAAGAGCAGCGTATCTGTGTTTTCGAGGAATATGCAAATGGAGGACTTGAAATATTACGAGATGAATTACGTGGCTCGGTAGATTATTTAGAAAGACTACTCTTAATGTTAAGCGATATTAAATTTAAACAATATTCTGTTAAAAATGAATTCGATCTAAGTAAATTCTTATAAAAGAATTTCAGTTGTATTTTAGAGATAGCTAGTTTGTACAGTAATGGAAGAGACTATACATGAAGATTTTTTAAAATTTTACAGTAGCTACAGCTACTATTTCAGCCGTTTATGACATTCCCGATCGAGTAGGAGTATATGCTTTTATCATGCCTTTGATTTTTCAGAGAACAATTTACTGTTAAATATAAAAGAGCGAATCAGTAAGACTGTATTTACAACAAAGTTTGAAGAAAATACTTCACGAACAAAATTTACCGTAGACACATGTGGCAAACCAGTTACACTATTAGATAAGATCTGTGAGTTCATTCAAAGTAGATCGCAACCGAGAGATAGGCGCGAACTCAAGCAACTCCTTCTAATATGTAGTATTTTACAATGTCCAGATTATATTGGTTATGCTTCTAATTTACAAAAAGATTTGTCCAGCATTTAGAAAACGATGATGTTTTTTGGAAGATATGGTAATTCCAGACCGCAAGATGAATTTTTATTTATATGTTTTCCATGCTCTAGCAACATTGCCAAAGAGCTTGAAAGCTTACTGATTCAGCTTTGTCAACCTAAGTTTAACGCACAGAGGAGTTGATAATGGAACTAGATGATGAATCTCCAGAGATTATTGAATACAAAGCTATTACAGGTACTTTTGGAACAGTTAATAAAGTACGTTACTTTCTCACCACTCTCGGCCATAGCGATGCAGCAGAAAATATTGGATTTGCAGGCGACCTTCAAGGAAAGTGGGGATTTTCAGAAAGAGTTCAACGGACATTAGATGCAAAAAGAGCAGAGACAGAACTATTTACGTATTTAGCAAAACATGGAATTCGATTTTTAATTCTTTAGTTATTGTTCTTCTCCTAACTCAAATGAACAAAAAGAATTTTGGGATTTTTCCTGTAATGAGCAAAGGAAAACCTATAGAAAAATGGGTCAACTTAAAATTATATAAAGGAGTATCTCGAATAGTTATAGATGGACAACACCGTTTATTGTCACTTAAAAATATTGGGATATACGTACAGGCAAAAAATTTATCTGGTCAAGAGATAGCTGAAAATTGTGCTTGTGACGAAACTTTTGATATCCCAGTTGTCTATCTAGTTTTGATAATTTAGGTCGGATCGGCTATTCTGAAGAGGCTGAGTCTATTCGAGACGAAGTAATTAAGGCTACTCGTAATATATTTACAGTTATAAATAATACTGCTAAACGTATAGATCGCCAAACTCAACTTTTGCTAGATGATACAAAACTCTCTGCCTTAATTCCTAGAAAGCTTTTAGTGGGACTTTGTAAGAAAGATGGAGCAAATTGAGCTAGAATGCGGGTAGGAGTTGCGTTTTACGTCAGTCTCGACAGGAGCAACGTAAGGTGAAAGATCAAGTACCAGCAGCGATGCCGCAGTGCTTTGAGAACTGGTGTCGTCGGTTTGATGATGTATTTTCGCGTCAGAAGCAGCGGCAGGAATTTCGTGTTTATCTAGGGGGACTGCTGGGTGAGAGTCAGCGCAAAACCTGAGCCAACTGGTCACAAATACAGTAGATGGCTCCTACAACAGCCTCAGACATTTTCTCAACAATGCCCCTTGGGATGAAGTCAAGCTAAATAATCGGCGGTTGGAGGTGATGCACCAGTGTCGCCAGACGACCCCGAGTCAAGGTTTCACATTGATTGTAGATGATTCGGGACATCGCAAAAGTGGTGCGGCTACTGATGGGGTAGGACGGCAGTACATTGGGGAGATTGGCAAGACTGACAATGGTATTGTGCTGCTGACTACCTACTTGTATGATGGAGTGCGATGTCTGCCGTTAGATGTTGCACTCTATCAACACGCAAGTTTATTCGAGCAAGGCAAGGCAGACCCCAACTTCCAGAAAAACCTGACCTGGCTCTAGACTTGGTTGACCAATGCTTGAAGCGCGGTTATCGACCGGGTGTGACTGTAATTGATGCAGGCTACGGTAATAACACGCCTTTTCTCAAGCAGTTGGAGTCGAGAAACCTAACTTACGTGGCAGCAATCGCCAAAACCGCCAAGTTACTGCTCAAACATCAGGTGATGAGTCTGCTCGTAAGCAGGGATTAGAAGCTATTGCTCAAACCTTGGCAGTGGAGCAGTTCACACCTGTGCAACTCAATCTGGAGCAGCCCCGGACAGTTTGGGTGGCGCTGTTACCAGTTCACGTTCCGAAGCTCGAAGGCACTCGCTGGCTGGCGATTCAACTCAATGCCTCTAGTTTCGAGCAAGCGACGGAGGTGGATTACTTTCTCACCAATGCCTCTGACAACCAAGTCAGTGCGGCTTGGGTAGCTCAAACATATTCTGCTCGCAACTGGGTGGAGGTCTTCTATCGAGAAGCCAAGGGCTGGTTGGGTTTGAGTGAGTATCAAGTTCGGGATGCTCTGAGTATGAAGCGTCATTGGGTTTTAGTGTTCATCGCTTACACCTTCATCCTTTGGCATCAGTTGACCGGCGGATTCCGCAGACGTTGGGCAACCAAACCCTTACAAACCTTTGCCGAAGCATTGGAGGCATTCCGCACCGCAGTCGAGTTTCGTTTGGTCCGCTGGCTTAATGAGCATGTTGATGTATTTGCCTCTCACAGAGCTAAGTTCGGCTATATTTGGGCTTAGAAAGTTTTAAAGTCCCATTAGAAGAAGACGTGCTAGAAGACAGAATTGTTAAATGGGCATCGAAAGCTAATAATTTGACACAATCCGACCCATATTTAACAACAATAGATTTAATTAGTAAATGTACTGTAGAGCTATTAATAGATTTTAAGAAAACAGCTTTAAATAAATCTTTGAATTCTCCTTCTGATAGAGAAAAAGCGATGAGAGAATATTATGTATCTCATCCCAAAATTCCTCATATAGGAACTCGAAATATTTTTAAGTGGTTCTTTTATGAACTACAGCCATTTCAAGATTGGTTGAGTCAACTCGAACATTTAGGTATATCTATTCCTGCCCAACCTGAAGAAGTTAGCTTAACAAGCGATCAGAAAAAGCAATTAAAAAATTGAGAGAATCAAATATATTGTATACAATTCTTGGGCAACGAATTGTTTTTCGCTATTTCAAGATTTCTTTTAAGAGTTAGGGCTGAGCATCGTGTTCCAGAAATCTTGGATGCCATCGCTAGAAGTATCGCAAAGATGCACGTAGAAGGCTTTTTAGATAGAAATTCCGATCCTCAATTCCACCCAAAATATAAACTAGTAACTTCGCTGCTAAATCTTTCCCAGCAACTTGTATTCGCTTCTTATTTGGGTCATATAAAACGCCATACCAAAGAGACTGCGGATACTCCATGCTGCTAAATCCGCCTTCCAAGTCGAATTTTTTCAACTTCTTAAAAATCTCTTTCAATTTAAACCCTTTCTTGAAAACTAAAATTCCTAAAGCTTGTGCCAAAGCCACTTGACCTACAGGACGAAACAGCATATTTCCTTCACCCCCATCCTTTTCAAAATTGAATCGCCGCAAGCTAGGGGTGTCTTCGTCCTCTAACAGTTTGTAACTAGGAAGAGTTGTCAAACAATCGAATAACTGCCAGAATTCAGAAATTCCTGCCTCAAGTTCCCTATTTTCTGGACGCATGGGGATTAATCCTTTTTCCCACGGTTTCCAATGCGGAAACTTTTGCCCTAAATAGCGTTCTGACATGTCTTTGAGGGCTTGCAGCGTTGTCAAAACCGTTGATTTACTGGCGATTGTCGCACTATTCCAATTAATACGCGGCTTCCGATTCAATCGCTGTTCCAATAGTGGATGGCTCACAGCAATTTTTCTCGCCACAATCGAAAAGCCATCATCTTCATTCAACTGGGCTAACTGACCTTTCGTTAGGGGTGCAGCCATCAGATTGACATGGACAAAAATAGATCTTACCCTTCGCCTTGCGGCTTCGCGGGTTTCCCCAGCTGCAACTGCACAGATGAACTCGATACCAATTTTTTCTTGAGGGATGTCTTGCAAATCGCTAGAGACGAGATTATTCGCGTCTTGACTATGAGATTGCTCCACTAAATCGGCTAGTCTGATGCAAGTACCGTCAGGAGATTTATCTTTGCGATAGCGTGGGAGTTTACTAGTTTTCAACAACTCCATTAACCCTTGCGCCCCCATCAATCGATGTTGTCCATCCAGGGCGTATATGGTGACATCCGCCTCAGCAATATTTAGTAGACCGACCTTACCTTCTCGGTCTAGCGTGATAAAATCTGTAGTTGATGCGATCGCTCTACCCTGACTATCCCACTCAGTAGCTTGAGGATTATCTACCCAAGGTTGGCTAATCACCACCAATACAGGTGGAAACTTATGATGCTTCCGCGTGGCTAAATACTGTGTTAGCGGTAGTTGTCGCGACCAATCCAGAGGACGCTGTTGAATTTCGTCGATACTCTCTGCGTCAATTTCAATATTATCGGTTTCAGGGTTGTATTTTTGTCGTAGTAGGGGTAAAGCAGAGGCAAAATGTACCCGACTGGCAAACCACTCTAAAGTCACAGAACCCACAAAAGCCTCAGTCCCGCCCATCTCTGTCCTTTGTACCAGTATCCGATCCTGCTGCTGCAAGAATTTATCCAGTAGGACTGCAAAAGTCTGTTGTTCTCGTTCCCGTTCTCGCTTTTGGCTAGTCACATCAGCACTTAGATCGGTTACACTGTCTTTCATTACAATTTCTTAATATCTTGACAGAACGCATAAGTTCATTGTCTAAAACAATCAGTTTAGAGGAAACTAGTTTTTAAAAACTTTTAACGTCTAGTTTTTAAAAACCGCCAGACCATACAATACTATAATTGTCTGTGCAGCAATTTGTATTTTAACTGAGGCTGGAAGATTGTAGATCGCAACACCAACAAATTATTCCCAACCCGCGCAGGCGAGTTTTGCCTGTGTAGATGCGAATTCTACTCGCCCAGATGCGCCCGTATTTCTAGAGGTAGGCAGGATGACAATAGCAAATCAGCCAGACCAAAAAAATCAGCCAGCACGTAATGTAGCAGAGTTAGTAGAAGAAATCGAGCTACTGACGGCTGAAATACAAGAATTGTATTGTTCTGATGCTATACCCTGGTGTGTTGGTTACAGTGGTGGTAAAGATTCTACTGCAACATTACAATTAGTCTGGAATGCGATCGCATCTCTGCCAATTGAAAAGCGAACTAAAACCATATATGTAATTACAACAGATACCCTCGTAGAAAATCCAGTTGTGTCTACCTGGGTTCGCACCTCTTTAGAGCAAATGAAGGTTGCGGCAAAAGAGCAAAGAATTCCGATTGACCCTCGCTTGCTTCCTCCCAGTGTTAAAGATACATTCTGGGTCAGCATTATTGGTAAAGGCTATCCCGCACCCCGTCATAGATTTCGTTGGTGTACGGAACGCTTGAAAATTGCTCCCTCGAATCGCTTTGTTCGTGATGTGGTTAGAACAGAGGGAGAAGTGATTCTTGTCTTAGGTACTCGTAAAGCTGAAAGTACAAGACGTGCTGCTTCGATGAAAAAACATCGAGTAGGAGCATTACAGGATCGTCTTAGTTCTGATTCATATGCTGCTAAGTCATTACTTTACAATAGTTCCAGCTTGCCCAACGCGCTGATTTACAGCCCTATCCAAGACTGGCGTACAGATGAAGTCTGGCTATATCTCATGCAGTGGCAAAACCCTTGGGGATATAGCAACAAAGACTTATTTACCATGTACCGAGGCGCGACAGCAGACAACGAATGTCCCCTAGTTGTCGATACTTCTACTCCCAGTTGCGGCGATTCCCGCTTTGGCTGCTGGGTTTGTACGATGGTGAGTAAAGATAAATCAATGGAGGCAATGATCCAAAACGATGAAGAAAAAGAATGGATGCAGCCTCTATTAGATATCCGCAATGATTTGGACGTACAAGACGATCGCGATAAAAGAGATTTTCGCCGAATTTGGGGCGAAGTGCAACTATTTGAACGCAATCATCATGGCGAACTCTCAGTTGAACCCATACCTGGTCCCTACACTAAATATTGGCGAGAACATTGGCTGAGACGAGTCTTAGAAGCACAAACCCAAGTTCGCCGTACTGCACCAGAAAATATGCGTGAAATCACCCTAATTACTAATGAAGAATTGAGCGAAATTAGAAGAATTTGGCTGGAAGAAAAACACGAATTTGACGATAGCCTCCCCCGTATTTATGCAGAAGTGACGGGCGAAAGTTTCATTGATATTCGTCCTGGTGCAGATTATAGCCTTTTGGGTAGCGATGAATGGAACGTCCTAGAAGAAATTTGTGACGGGGATGCTATGCATTTAGAATTAATGGCAAAACTTTTAGATACAGAACGCCAATTTCGCAAAATGGCAAGGCGTGTAGGTATTTACGATGCGCTAGAGAAATGTTTTAAAAGTAGTTCTCGTTCTCAAGATGAAGCAATTAAAAATGCTCATTTCAAGCGAGATTTAAAGGATGCTGTTGGTAAAGGTGATGTTGATAAGGTGAAGCAGCTAACTTTAGGGGATGCAGTGGATGTAGAAGATGATAAGCCGATGAATTGGGGAAATTTTAAGTTTAAGAATAAGGGTTGAGAAGATATTGGGCGATTAGAAATCGCGGCTACACAAACGAAACCCGCCTTCGCGGGTTAAAGAAAAATGAGAGCGAATTTTACGCAGTTATATGTACATTGTGTTTGAGCAACTTGGGATAGACTACCATTGATTACGCCTAATATTCAGAAGTTAGTCTATGCAACAATTATTCGGGAATGCGAACAATTAAAGTGTACTGTAATTGCTGTTGGGGGTATTGAAGACCATATACATTTGTTAACAGGTTTTCCACCAACTGTAAATATCTCCGAACTAATTAAACAAATTAAGGGAAGTTCCTCACATTTTATAACTCATGAAATTAAACCGAATGAGTTTTTTAAATGGCAAGGCAGTTATGGAGCTTTCACGGTTAGCTATAGCAAGATCGATCGCGTAACTAACTATATCAGAAATCAAACAGAGCATCATTTGCAAAAGTCAATAATCCCATCATGGGAATTATCCACTACATAACAGGTGAAATTTATCTTCAGTTCGCGTTCGTGCAGCTTTCCCGCAAGGTTAGGCGGACTTCGCCTGTGTAGACGCGAATTCTATTCGCCCTTTGCTCGCTCTCATAAGATGATTCATGAGATAATTTCTTCTAGTCCGCGAAGGCGGACTTCGCCTGTGTAGACGCGAATTCTATTCGCCCTTTAATACCAAAACCCCTATAAAATGATCCTACTCGAACTTGTATTACAAAACTTCGGTCCATATCAAGGCACGCAAGTCATTAACTTAAGCCCTTTTAGTGAAACTGAAACTGAGGATATCTCGCGTCCATTCTTCTCTTAGGTGGAATGAATGGCGGCGGAAAAACAACTTTAATGGATGCAATTCGCCTCGCACTTTACGGACATCGCGCTCAATGTTCTACCAGAGGTAATTTAAGCTATAGCGACTTTCTAACCCAATGCGTTAACAGCCATACACCACCGACTGAAAAAACTCGGATTGAATTAGCTTTCGGACATATTGAAAACGATAAACCTGTCATCTATCGAATTGTCAGAACTTGGGAGAAAAATCCTAAAGACGGCAAGGATGTTTTAGGAATTTTGAATGATGATGAATGGCTAAATAGTGGCTTAGTTAGCATTTGGGACGAATATATCGAAAACTTCCTACCTCTAGGAATTTCTAATTTATTTCTATTCGATGGCGAACAAATTAAAGAATTAGCAGAACAAGAAACACCTCCACTTGTAGTAGTTGAGGCTATTCGCGGATTATTAGGCTTAGAACTATCTGAACGTTTAGCAGTAGACTTAGAAATTTTAGTAAATCGCAAACGTAAAGAAATAGCTGATGCAAAGGATGTAGTAGATTTAGAAGAAATAGAAGAAAAATTGAAGGTATTGCAAGACAAACAAAATGGAGAAAATTTCCATTTAACATCTTTGCAAGAAGAACTAACAATAGCAGAAAAAGAACAGCAAGAAACATTTAACAAATTTCTTGCTGAAGGTGGTAAAATAGCAGCCGATCGCAGTCAATTAGAACAGCAATATCAAGCCAAAAACGCAACAGTAGAAACAGCGCGTCAAGCAATGAGAGAATTAGCGGCTGACGTGCTACCTCTTACCTTAATTACACCATTACTAGAACAAGCGCGATCGCAAGCTGAAATCGAAATTCAACAAGCGCGATCGCAAGTAGCACAGGATATATTATTAGAGCGCAATCAACGTTTGTTGCAAGAGATTTCTCAGATAGATATAACAACAGAACAATTAGATAAAATCAAAATATTGCTCGAACAAGATGTAGAAATATTTGATGAAACGTCTCTACAAGAATCTTCTTGGTTGCAAAGCGATCGCGAAACGCTAGATGACTTGACTAATTTACTCAATTCTGCTTTGCCGATTGCGAAAAACTCCGCGCAACAGCAGCAAATGATACTCAAACAACAAGAAGCAGAAATCGTCGATCTCGAAAGACAATTACAAACAGCAGCCTCGCCAGAAGCTTATCAGCAATTAGTGGAGACGCTACAAACAGCACAAAATAGAGTTACAGATATAAAAGCAAATTGTGAAACAGCCAAACACAGAATTTTAGAATTAGAAACCGCGATCGCGCAAACGAAAAAAGACTTAAACGAATATACTGAACAAACCATCGATCGTAAAAATACCGAACATATTATTGCCTCTGCATCAAAAGTATAAGAAACTCTCAAACTTTTTCGCGAACGCTTAACCCTGAGAAAACTGAATAAATTAGAAGTAGAAGTAACAGAATGCTTCCACTATTTATTGCATAAATCAGATTTAGTGGATCGAATTGCGATCGCTACCAATACCTTTAGCCTTTCCCTCTACGACTTACAAGGGAAACCAGTCCCCAAACATCGCCTGTCAGCCGGAGAAAAACAACTCCTCGCGATCGCATTTTTGTGGGGACTCGCCAGAGTCTCTGGACGACGCTTACCCATCGCCATCGATACCCCCCTCGGACGCTTAGACTCCTCCCACCGCCAAAATCTCGTCGAACGCTACTTCCCCTCCGCCAGTCACCAAGTCATCCTCCTTTCCACCGACACTGAAATTGGGGAAAAAGAAGTCCACACCCTACGCCAAAACGAAGCGATCGCCCGCGAATATCTTCTAAAATACGATCCAATAGAAAGACAAACAACGATAGAACCTGGTTATTTTTGGTAACAGGTAAGTCAAAAGTCAAAAGTCAAAAGTTAAGAGTTAAGAGTTATAAATGACCAATTACCAATTACCAACTACCAACTACCGCTATGGAACCTCCCATCAACCGTATCTGCCTGTCCCAAACTGCCAAAGAACAACTGATCAAACTCAAACGCAATACCAAGATCGACCAATGGAACATACTGTGTCGTTGGGCGTTTTGTCGTTCTCTCGCCGAACCTACCATTCCCTCACCCGTACCTATCCCTACAGATAGCAACGTAGAGATGACTTGGCGCGTATTTGGGGGAGAAATGTCAGATGTGCTGGCGATCGCGCTCAAACAACGCTGCTATAACGATAATCTGAGTATAGATAAAGAAACTCTTGCCAGCCAATTTCGCTTGCACCTACACCGGAGTATCGGTTATCTGGCAGGAGATCCTAATCTAAAGAAAATAGAAGACTTAACTGCCATTGCCCTACAGCCTCATGGTCGAGTCTAACTACCTTGCAACTGTACCGGAAATCGAACGCCATCGGGCGGCTATTTACCGTGTAGAGATATCTCGCCCCGTGCGAGCGGCAATAGAATCCTCAATCTTAAGTAACGATACCACGTTTTTTGATTATGGTTGCGGTCATGGAGGAGATATCGATCGCGTTGCCAACTTAGGATACACTAGCAACGGTTGGGACCCTTATTACCGTCCTAATGCCCCACGCTATGCCGCAGATATTGTAAACTTAGGCTACGTTCTCAACGTGATTGAAGATTTGGAGGAACGCCGCCAAGCCTTAATTCGCGCCTGGGAACTCACCCGCAAAGTTTTACTCGTCTCAGCGCAAGTCCTGATTAACGACCGCAGCAGCAATCAAATGGCGTATGGTGATGGCATTGTGACCAGACGCAACACGTTTCAAAAATATTACGACCAGGAAGAACTGAAAAGATATGTTGATGAAGTCCTGAACGTCGATGCAGTCCCAGTCGCATTGGGAATCTATTTTGTCTTTCGAGACGAACAAGAACGGGAGAGTTTCAAAGCTTTACGCTTTCGTTCTCGCGCCACCACACCGAGAGTAAGCATTCCCAGCAAGCGATTTGAAGATTATCAAGAACAACTCGCGCCATTGATGGCTTTTGTGACTGAAAGGGGACGTTTACCCCTCAAGGGTGAGTTAGCAGAGGAAGCAGAATTCATAACTGAGTTTGGCAACTTCCGCCGCGCCTATAATGTTATCTTACAAGCCACAGATGAAGCAGAATGGGATGCGATCGCTTATCGTCGTTCTCTCGATATCCTGGTATACCTGGCTCTGACACAGTTTAGTCAGCGTCCTAGTTTTATAAATTATCACCTGCACTGCGCCACGATATCAAAGCTTTTTTTGGCAGTTATCAAGAAGCTTGTGAGGTAGCAGATAATAAGCTTTTCAGTTTGGGGAAGCCAGGAGTTATTACTAAAATCTGCCAGCAAAGCAAGATAGGAAAGCGTTTACCAACAGCCTTATACGTCCACATCTCTGCAATTGAAGAATTAGATCCGTTGCTGCGGATTTATGAGGGTTGTGCGAGTCGGACTATTGGAAGGTTGGAAGATGCTACGCTGGTGAAGTTTTGTATGGATAAGCCCAAGATTTCTTATTTGTTTTATCCAGATTTTGATACAAATCCTCATCCAACTTTACATACAAGTATGCAAATTCATTTGCCGGATTTGAAGGTATTTTATCGCGATTACGATCGCGCTGCTAATCCGCCAATTTTGCACCGTAAAGAAACATTTGTCAGCGAACGTTATCCTTTGTACGAACAGTTTGCTAATTTGACTCGCCAAGAGGAAGAGTTGGGGTTGTTGAGGAATTCTCGCGAAATTGGGACGCGGGATGGGTGGTATAGGCGGTTGGAGGAATATGGGGTAGAAATTCAGAACGATCGCGTGGTGTTTGTTAATTCGTAGGGGAGAGTTTTAGTTTGGTTAAAATCTCGGTTTTTATACTAGTTTAAATTGGGGTCACGCCAAGACGCAGAGGCGCAAAGAAGAAAGTTGAAGGTATAGTTTGTGCGAGATAATTTTTGTCTATTGAGAATCGCGATCGCGTTGAATGGCTTGTTCTATAGCTATTTTTTCTTTGACTCTCTGAGTATAAGGTTTCAGTTGTTTTAAACTCCATCCTGTTAGCATACTTAAATTTTCTAAAGTCATGCCTTTCATTAACATTTCCACGCACCATGTTTGTTGAGTTTGGACGATAGCTGGTGCTTGTCCCTCTGGCGTGAGTAATCCTTTAGTAATTATCTGCCAGCGCTGCTGAATTTCTATTTCTGATATTGGTAAACCAGCATCATTTAAAAATAATGCTGCTCGCTCGTCTTTACGACTTTTGAGCCATTGAGTCAAGGGGTTGCGAGTGTAAGAACCGTATCGCTTACCCAAAATCCATTGATTGACAGGAACTTGTCGCGCCGAACCTTGAGTAACTTGTAATAAATAGCGATCGCGATCGATTATTTGATGAACTCTTTCTAAATTGGCAATTTCTAACGCTGATAAACCCGTGGCAAATAAGACATACATTAAGGCATAATCTCGTAGTTCAGTTTTTTTAGCTCTTTGGAGAATTAAATGGACTAAATTTGCTGGTAAATCTATAATTTTCTCTCCACTACTTTCAGCCTCAACCTGGTTTAAGAATAATTCAACTAAACTTTCTAAAAACTCATCTCTACTCTGCCAAAGTGCTTGGCATCCTGTTGTAAATTGAATCGCTGTATATCCTAATAGCAAACTGTTGAGTAAGCTAGCTAACTGGGAAACTGGTAAATTAGTTTGTAATTGTTCCCGCTCGATGACAGTGGCAATATACTCAGCTACATATTGATTTGCTTGAGTTAAATATTCGCCAATCACTTGCTGGTGTTCGCTGGAATAGCGCCTGGATTCACCTACCACAGATAATACCAACTCTGGCACTTGCTCTAAAGCCTGCAAGCGATCGCTAGCATAGTCTTTGAGTGCCTGATGCAAGCTACTTGTTTGACTCGCTTTCTCGCGCAGGGATTCGCCAAAATCTTTAAATACTGCTGATTCTGAGATTGCTGCTAGCAACAACCCTTGCTTGTTGCCAAAATGCCGAAATAGGGTGACTTCGTTCACCTGCGCTAGTTCGGCAATCTGCCGCGTTGTCGTCTCAGTGATTCCCTGAGTCGAGAACAACTGCAAAGCTGCGTCAATTAATCGCTGTCGAGTGGAAGTTAGTTGAGTAGCCATAAGATAGAGATTTATCAAATCGTGCAAGCAGTACTTGCAATTCTATTTTTGCGTTGTTAAGCTGAGGGTGTAAGTAGCACTTGCATTTCTTGACAAAGGATTTGTTAAGTGCTGAGTACTGAAAGTAGAGATTATGACTATAGGCTCAGTCGCGGAGAGCAAACAGCCGCTTGCTCTCAGCTGGATCAATGTGGCGTTTTTCGGTACGTTTCATGTTGTAGCAATGCTCGCTCCCTGGTGTTTTTCTTGGTCGGCTTTGGGAGTGATGATATTTCTTCACTGGCTATTTGGCAGCATTGGGATTTGTTTAGGCTATCACAGGCTCTTAAGTCACCGCAGTTTGCAAATAACACCGAAGTGGCTGGAATATGCGATCGCCTTCATCGGGGCGCTTGCCATGCAAGGGGGACCCATCTTTTGGGTAGCGGGACATCGACAACATCACGCTCATACAGAAGATGTAGATAAAGATCCTTACTCTTCTAAGCGGGGTTTTTGGTGGAGTCATATGCTGTGGATTCTGTACCCGCGATCGGAGTTCTATATCTACGAGAATTACTGCAAATTTGCCCCCGATCTCGATCGCGACCCGTATTATCGTTGGTTAGATCGCTACTTCTTACTGTTGCAAATTCCATTAGCGGTATTGTTATACCTTCTCGGCGGCTGGTCTTTTGTCATCTATGGTGTCTTTCTTCGCGCCGTATTACTCTGGCACAGCACTTGGCTGATTAACTCGGCGACTCATTTATATGGTTATCGTCATTTTGAGGTAGAGGACAATTCTCGCAATCTTTGGTGGGCAGCACTTTTGACTTATGGCGAAGGTTGGCACAACAACCACCACGCTCAGCCTAATGTAGCACCAGCCGGACGGCGGTGGTGGGAAATCGATATGACATGGTGGGCAATTCAGACTTTACAAGCTTTAGGATTGGCTAAAAAAGTCGTGTTACCACCAACACAAAAGGTAAAAGTTTAGCTCGTCGATCTCCCAACTAAGTTAAAAAGGGGCGATTAGAAATCGCCCCTGCTCCCTACTCCCTGCTCCCTGATTTAACGCTACACTGCATGAGTGCGAGTTAATTTCAGTACGCGATCGCCCATATGCACGTCAGCGCCGAACTTTTCACCGTCAGCAAGCGTTTTCCTCTGACAATTAGTCGCGGAACGACAGCCCAAACGACAAATGTGTGGGTGAAAATCGCACAGGATGGAATTGAAGGCTGGGGTGAAGCATCGCCATTTTCTCTCGGAGATCGTCCTCAATCTACCGAAATGCTGTTGGAGGCAATACAAACAATTGCACCGCAGTTACAAAGTATGAATCCTTGGGAACGGCAGCGAATTGGTTCGATATTACAAACAATGCCTTCCTCTGCCCAAGCTGCAATCGATATGGCGCTGCACGATTGGATTGGGAAAAAGGCGGGATTACCCCTGTGGCAGTTGTGGGGGTTAGACTGCGATCGCATCGTGCCAACTTCGGTCACAATTGGGATTAATACCCCAGAAGCAGCCGTAGCAAGGGTAAGAGACTGGTTGCAATTTGTCGAAGTCAAAGTTTTTAAAGTCAAATTGGGCAATCCAGCCGGAATTGAGGCGGATCGGGAAATGTTAGCAGCAATCCGCGATGAAGTTCCGACTTTAGAGTTATTTGTCGATGCCAACGGCGGCTGGAATTTAGATGACGCGATCGCCATGTGTCGGTGGTTAGCCAACTATGATGTTAAATATGTAGAACAACCGCTAGCGCGGGGAGAAGAGAAACACTTACCCCAATTAAAACAGCGATCGCCTCTATCGATTTTTGTCGATGAAAGCTGTATGACAAGTCGCGATATTCCTCAGTTATCCAACTGCGCGCGCGGAATCAATATCAAATTGATGAAAGCTGGTGGTTTGTCAGAAGCAATGCGGATGGTACAAGTGGCAAAGACATTAGGATTACAGGTAATGTTGGGTTGCTATTCTGACAGTTCCCTCTCGAATACAGCCGCCGCTCACCTCGCACCCCTAGCCGACTATCTCGATTTAGATAGTCATTTGAATTTAACTGCAGAACCCTTTGTCGGTGCAATAATCCGATCGGGGCGGTTGTTGCCAAATTTCAAACCAGGATTGGGGGTAGAACGCAGTGCGGTTGCAGGCTGAAAGTAGGGTAGCCATTCTCTTACACGACGGCATTAAGGGCAGTCAAGGTAAAACAGGACTTGCCTTGTTACGCTACAGTCATGCCCAAATTGTCGCTGTTATCGATCGCCAATGTGCCGGAGAGTCTCTACCTGTAGTCTCTGGCATCAACCGCGACATCCCGATTGTCGGTGCCGTTGAGGAAGCATTAGCTTACAATCCAGACATATTAGCCATTGGCATTGCTCCTTCTGGAGGCATTTTACCGCCAGAGTGGCAGCAGGAAGTCAAGCAAGCTGTATTTGCAGGTTTATCAATAGCCAACGGATTGCACACACCCCTAGCGACAATCCCCGAGTTGCGCGATAGTTTGCGATCGGGACAGTGGATTTGGGATGTCAGACAAGAACCGCCTAACTTACCCATCGCCAGCGGACAAGCGCAAACGCTAGCTTGTCGGCGAGTGCTGGCTGTGGGTACGGATATGGGTGTAGGTAAAATGTCTGCTTGTTTGGAACTGGATCGTGCCTGTCAACAACGGGGGTTGCGTTCTAAGTTTTTAGCTACAGGACAAGCGGGGCTAATGATTGCTGGCGATGGTATTCCCCTTGACGCAATTCGAGTTGACTTTGCCGCAGGGGCAGTAGAACAAATGGTCGTGCAACACGGCAGCGATCGCGATATTGTCTTTGTAGAAGGGCAGGGATCGTTACTGCATCCAGGCTCGACCGCAACCTTACCCCTGATTCGGGGGACGCAACCGACGCATCTAGTGTTAGTCCATCGCGCCGGACAAACCCACATCCGCAACCATCCCCACGTCCCGATTCCAGCTTTAACAGACGTAGTACAACTCTACGAAATGGTAGCTAAAGCAGCAGGAGCATTTGCCGATGTCTCAGTCGCCGCGATCGCGCTCAACACATTTCATCTCGATCTTGCCACGGCACGACAGGCGATGGAACAAACTCAAGCCGAGACTGGTTTACCCTGTACTGATGTGGTACGCTTTGGAACAGAGAATATTCTAGATGCAATCGTAAAATAGCGCGGCTCGCCAATTGAGAGCGCGTCAAAATTCAAGCACTTCCGTGGGAGGGTTCCCCCCGCCCTGGGAAAGTTTTCGTGCAAAGCCACTAGCAATTTTTTGCATCTTTGCGCAACATATCTTTCAGTAAACATACGTAAAAAGACAAGTAAATTAACTATGAACTTCGCAATTTTACGCTTGATAGCTAGATCTAGATAGGTTTATGATTGTATTATTTGTAGCAGTTAAATCAATTTTTACTTAACCCGAACGAAATATTTCTACTAAGTAACGCGATCGCATGAAATCCAAAAAGACATTATTCGCTATCGGTGTAGCATTCACCAGTCTGATTGGAGTATTGTATGCGACAGCATCACTTATTTTGTTCAAGAATCTGCACCAAGCAGAAGAACGACATACTCGCCAAGCAGTAGAAGGAGTTTTAAGTGCTTTTACTCAATCCAAAAAAGATTTGAGCATCCACATTGATGATTGGGCAAGGTGGAACGATACTTATAATTTTGTCCTAGATCGGAACCAAGATTATATCGACTCTAATCTCTATCCAGCAGGATTGCTAGCACTCAAACTCAATTTAGTTCTTTACGTTCAGCCTTCAGGCAAAATAGTTTACGGGACTGGTTTTGACTTAAATACTCAGAAATATAAGTCAATTTCTCCAGCAATAAAACCTCATCTATTCCCCCAATCTCCCTTGGTGCGCCACACGACTATAGAAAGTGGCACGGTAGGTATTGTCAATCTACCAGAAGGATTAATTTTAGTTGGAGCGCAACCAATTTTGTCTAGTGAAGATAAAGGACCGATTCGCGGTTCGCTCATTTTTGGGCGTTATCTCAATGCTGGAACAATCGCCACTTTATCTAAGTCTACCCGCCTGCCGCTTTCCGTGCGTGCAATAGATCGCCCCGATCTGCCTGCTGATTTTCAGGCAATGCGAAATTTATTATCACCAACTAACAAAATTCTCGTGCGTCCGATCGGCAAAAATACAATTGCTGGTTACGCTTTGCTATCAGATATTTACGGTAAACCTGCGGCAATTTTGCGTGTTGATATCGCCAGGGAAATATATCATCAAGGTCGAACAAGTTGGTATTATTTAACAATTTTACTAGCGATTGTTGCAATAATTTTTGCTACGATTATTTTTCAACTTATAGAAAAATTGGTAGCCTCCGAGCGTAAATGGCAAGAAAGTGAAGAATACCGTCATTTAGTTGCCAAGGCTTCTCAAAGCATTTTTTTAGTCAATGCCAGTACCAAACAAATTATTGAAGCCAATGCTACATTTGAAAATTTCCTTGGGTATAAGTCCGGTCAACTACTCCATCTGACACTATTTGATTTAGTTGCGGAAAATCAAGCAGTTATAGAGCGCTTTATCTTAGCATTGCAGGTAGAGCGTTACTTTACAGGCGAACAACAATATCGCCGTCAGGATGGCGTACTAGTTGATGTTGAAATTAACGCGAACTCAATCGTTCGCAATGGCAAAGATGTGTTTTGTATCATCGTTCATGACATTACTAAGCGCAAACAAATAGAGCAACAATTACAACACGAAGCCTTTCACGATTCCCTCACGGGTTTAGCAAATCGCGCCCTATTTATGATGCGATTGGAGCAAGCACTGAGGTTGCAACAACAGCAAGCGGACTATAGTTTTGCTGTTTTGTTTTTAGACCTCGATCGCTTCAAGGCAATCAATGATAGTTTAGGACATATGCTCGGAGATCGGTTGTTGATTGGGATCGCTCAAAGACTAAGAGCGCAGATCCGCACGGGAGATACTCTGGCTCGTCTAGGCGGCGATGAGTTTGCAATGGTGCTAGAGAATTGTAGCGATCCCACCGAGATGATCAAACGGATACAACTGGTACTTAAGTTACCTTTTCGGTTAGATGGTAACGAGATTTTTGCCACCACAAGCATTGGCGCGATCGCCAATACCAGAGAATATCGCCAACCAGAAGATTTATTGCGCGATGCCGATACTGCTATGTACCGCGCCAAAGCTGGCGGGAAAGCACGGTATGAAGTTTTCGATACCTCCATGCGCGATCGCGTCGTAGCACTATTTCAATTAGAAACTGACTTGCGACGGGCAATTGACAACCAGGAATTGCATTTGCACTATCAACCGATAGTTTCGCTAGTCAACCAAAAAATTGTTGGTTTTGAAGCACTCGTACGTTGGCAGCATCCCCAAAGGGGTGCAATCTCTCCAGCAGAATTTATTCCAATTGCCGAAGAGACAGGGTTAATTGTCCCAATTGGCTGGTGGGTATTGCAGCAAGCTTGCCAGCAAATGCAACTTTGGCAAGCACAATTTGCCTTGAACGTGCCGTTCAAAATGAGTGTCAACTTTTCTGCACCGCAGTTTACTCAACCGCAAGTAGGAAAACAGATTATTCAAATATTACAAGCCACTGGACTCGACGCTAAGAGTTTGCAACTAGAACTGACTGAAAGCGTACTGATGGAACATCCTGAAGCGATCGCGGCTTTGATGGAAGAACTCAACGCTTTGGGAGTTTCGCTAGCCCTAGATGACTTCGGCACGGGTTATTCTTCCTTAAGTTACTTACAACGGTTTCCAATAAATATCCTCAAGCTAGATCGTTCCTTTGTTTGCCGAATTGGTAAATGCTATCAGAGTTGGGAGATCGTTCGCGCTACAATCATGCTTGCCCGCGCCCTAGACATGGAAGTCGTGGCTGAAGGAATAGAAACTTTAGAACAGCTTGCTCGTCTGCGAGGACTCAAATGTAAATTCGGGCAAGGATATTTTTTCTCTCAACCTGTAGATAGTACCGCAGCTGGAGAATTACTCGCCCAGCAGTTTGATAGGCTAGTTGAAGTCGTAAGTCATAAGTCGTAAGTCGTGAAGAGGGTGTGGGGTGTGGGGTGTGGGGTTGAATTGCGACTTGCTCCCCAGCAACCTTGCGCTCCCCCAGCTCTCTTTTCTCCCCTGCTCCCTGCTCCCTGATAACTGATTATGAGTTCCGATCGCTTGGCTCAATTCTTAGCAGCAAAAAACTGCCCAGATCTCCCTTTACCTTTGCAAGCACTTTGGTACGTTAAGCAGGGGGATTGGGAACGAGCGCACGTACTGATCCAAGATGAAGCTGACGCTGATAGTGCTTGGGTTCACGCTCATTTACACCGTCAAGAAGGTGACTTGAGTAATGCTCGTTATTGGTATCGGCGCAGCGGGCGATCGCCCGCTCATATCGATCTCGATCGCGAGTGGGAAGAAATCACCAAAAGTTTGTTGACAAAAGTAGCAAATGATGGATTGCTAAACCAATAGTAAATCACTCCAAAGCACTACTCAATCTCATCAATTAAGCCCATCTGAAGTAACTTCTCAAATCGAAAAAATTAACAACTCAATCCAAACTTTACTCATTTCACACAGTTTATAAATTTTATAGACTAACAGACATATGCTTGATAACCACTAGGTTGTCTTGTTGAATTTCCTCTCTGAATAATGGGCATCTGCCTACTAATAGAGTGCGGCTTTAAAGTATTATGAGATCGATATTTTGCCAAATTTATTTGCTAAGTTCTTTCAACAAAAAGTTTAAGTTTAGAAGCAAGCTTTGAAGGTTGCTCTTCTTCAAGAAGACAGCGCGAAAAATCTAAAAGAATCGTTTTGCAAATCATTTAACTTACAAACGAATATTGCACTTTGATGTATCGATCGCATCAATTTTGCCGCGAGTTCATTCTCACTGGCAACTAATAACTAATGCAGTATTTTCTTAGTCTTTAAAAAGCGAGTGTTTTGAATGGATTGATGATATCCGTTTGCAAATTGATTTAAGACGAACATTTTTTTAAGCAGGGCTTTAATTGGTCTGCTTGCTGTTCGAGCGAATTGAGCAATTGGTGTAAACAGTCGGAGGTTTTTTGATGGCAACTTCAGATAATCAAACCACATCGCAACCGGAAACTAGCTCTAACAACTTTACAGGTAATAGTAACTGGGCATTTCAAGACGGTCAGTTACAATCCAGTGAAGGCAACACCTTAGATGAAAGTAGTAACCTCTCTGGTAGCGGTGATAATCCCTTTTCTGGTGGAGATACGGAATCAGATAATAATAATCCTTTTGCTGGTGGCAATGCTGGAAACAACCCACAAGCTAGCAATCTCCCCGATAATTTGCCGTTTGGCGATACTCTTCCCTCCTTACCAGAAGTTGAAACCGACCAACCCGTACCCTTCAACAGTGACAACTTTATCTTAGATGTCAATAACTTAGAGTCCGATTCAGATTCTACTGGTAACACTGGTAGCGGCAATGGGAACTGGAACCTTGGAAGTAACAACACAACCGATGGTAATGGTAACTGGAATTTCAGCAGTGACAGTCAAACCAGCGGTAATGGGAACTGGAATTATGCCGATGGCAATACAAGTACTGGTAACGGGAACTGGAATTTTGGTACTGATAACCAAACCAACGGTAACGGCAACTGGCAATTAGGCGAAAGCAATACCGTTCTTGGTAATGCCAATATGCCCGAAGGCAGCAATAACAACATCCTCGGTAGTGGTAACACTGCCGATGTTAGTAACAGCACTCTTCTAGGGAATCGTCTTGAGATCGGCAGTGATAGTAGCGCGATCGGTAATGAAGACTGGGCTTTCCCTCTTAATAGTGACAGCGAACCGATTTCACTTGGTAGCAGCCAG
Source organism: Chroococcidiopsis sp. SAG 2025 (assembly GCF_032860985.1). GTDB lineage: Bacteria > Cyanobacteriota > Cyanobacteriia > Cyanobacteriales > Chroococcidiopsidaceae > Chroococcidiopsis. The sequence goes on along the minus strand of NZ_JAOCNC010000001.1, from coordinate 4,867,870 downwards.
CCAAGCCAAGCGATCGGCTTTGATATTAACACGGGCGTGAGCAGTTTATTTGGTTCTGGGGGCGCGACTCAAGAAACCATAGATACTGCTACAAACCTTCCAGATTATAACAACCCAAACTATACGTTCGAGGGCTTGGGCTAAAGCTTTGCCGTAGAACATTTACAGAACATCTTCGGCAAACAACTTCAGGCTTGGTAATGCGATCGCTCTTAGGTTGTGTTGCCAATTTGTCCAAAAATCAGGAGATAAATCATGGAGTTTGAACTCCCACAATTTGCCCAGGATACTATTAATGAATTTCGCTCGTCTGCTGGTACGGGGTTTGCCGAAGCGCTGGACGAAATTCTTGCCAATGCGAATACAACAGAAGGGAATTCAACCGAACTCCCAGATGATGTTGCAGCAAGCATTGAGGCACAAGCAGACCTGATTGGAACTGGGGTACAGGATGTTTTTGCTAATTTAAGCAATGACTCCCTAACTAACGTCAATGAAGGTAACAGCGATAGCAATTTTCAATTCAATTTTGAACCCGCAACTGACGGTTTATTTGGTGGTCAACTCAGTCTTGTAGTCAACGGAGAAACAGAGCCATTATTCACCTTTGATATTGGTGGAGCTGCCCCTGTCACTGGTGATAGCAGTTCCTTGTCCGGTAATTATCAAGACTTTTTTGCTAGTCTCGCTGGTGGAGAAAATCCCTTTGCCAGTGCTTCGATCTAGTTAAAAGACCTAGTCTAGTAGGGTGGGCGATGCCCACCCTACATACTTGGTAGCGTGAAATAAAAACGACTTCCTTCACCTAACACGCTCTCTGCCCAAATTCGTCCACCATGCTGCTGTATAATGCTACGGCAAATTGCTAACCCGAGTCCCGTGCCACCTTTTTTTCGGGAATCGGAAGCATCAACTTGATGAAAACGCTCGAAAATACTTTCAATCTTATCCTCTGGGATACCACGCCCCCGATCTTTAACTGTGAAGAGAATATTTGTTGATAGGGAAGCTGAGGCAGAATTTAACTCGGAATTCAAAATTCCGAACTCCGAATTCTCACCCGCTTCGATCGCTTCAACACTTAACTCAACTGTGGAGCCTTCTGGAGAAAATTTAATTGCATTACCGAGGAGATTAGTTAATACTTGGATAATGCGATCGCCATCGACGTTGAGTTGAATATCTTGGGAATAAACAGATAGAGTAACTTTGGCACGATTTGCCATCACCTGCATCAAATCCGTTGCTTTTTCTAATAAATCAGCCGCGTTGCACGATCGCTGCAATAAGCTAATTTTTCCCGATTCCAAGCGTTCCAACTCCAGAATATCGTTCACCAGTCGCACCAAGCGATCGGCTCCCTCAGAAGCAATATCAATCACGCGCCGTCCGCGATCGCTATGAGCGTCAATTAGACCGCTAGATAATAAATTTAGCGCTCCATGAATTGAAGTTAAAGGCGTGCGAAGTTCGTGACTGACAACAGAAACAAACTCATCTTTCATGCGCTCGATCGCGTAACGTTCTGTAATATCTTCCCCAATACTGAGAGTCGCGATCGCTTCACCCTGCAAATCGCGCAAGATCGTGTTATTCCAAGCAATTAACCGTTCTTGCCCAGATTTAGTCAAAATCGAATTTTGATAGTAGTTATGCAAGCCTTGTTGCTGTAATTGCAGAAAATGCTCCTGCACGCGCTGACGCTGATGCGGTGGTAAGAACACTTCATACCAATTCTTGCCCAAAACCTCCTCTGAGGTGTATTCTACCAATTCAAGAAAGAATGGATTGACATACTCGACAACTCCCTGGCGATCGAGTCCTACCACGACTAATCGGACATTCTCTAACAAACTCCGCCAACGTCGTTCTGCTTCTCGCAACGAGGCTTCAATTTGCAAGCGCTGAGTGATATCGCGGGCGATGGTAGAGAGCAGCTTCACCTTTCCCTGCGAGGATTTGTGCGCGATCAATAGTTGTGAAACTGGAATTTCGCGTCCATCGTAACTCAGAATAGCTGTTTCACCAACCCAAACACCATTCTGAATTGCCGTGGGAATTGCTTCGCGGTGCAAGAGATCGTAAGCCCAAGCAGGATGGAGATTGCTCAGATGCAAACCCGCAAGATCGCGATCGCGATCGAAACCAAAAACTTTACAAGCAGAGCTGTTTAAATAGTTTACTCGTTCGTCTAGATCGGCAGTAGCGACAAAATCTAAAGTTGCTTCGAGGATAGCAATCAGCTTTGCTCGTTCTTCTTCTGCATGTTTGCGCTCGGTAATATCTTCGACGATACCTTCATAGTAAAGCGGCTTACCGTTATCATCTCTGACAATTCTTGCCTGCTCTGCAATCCAAATCGCTTGACCATCTCGACGATAGACTTGAGACTCAAACCCTGCTACGGTGTCGTGCTGTTGTAGTAGGCGAATGAACTCAGTCCGGCGGTTGGGATTGACGTAAAGTTGTTGCCCCAAGTCAGAGATATTCGCCATCAGTTCGGCGGGAGAGGAATAACCGTAAATCTTTGCCAGCATGGGATTTGCCGTCAAATATCGCCCGTCTGGTGTTGTTTGGAAGATTCCCTCGATCGCATTTTCAAAAATACTACGATACTTAGTTTCAGCTTGACGTAGAGCCTCTTCTGCACGCTGGCGTTCGGCAAGTTCGCGCTGTAGTTGTAAATTGATGAGGTAATAGACTAATAAAAATCCGATCGCGCTGAAACTGAAACTAACTAGAGACACGGCGATCGCATTGTCAGCCCGTTTTTTAGCTTCCCTCGCCGTCTGCTGCAACAATTGTTGTTGGGCAACGATCTCTGGTGCAGTTGCTGGTGTAGTCGATGCTGCTACTTCCATTTGCAGATTGACTTGGCGATCGACCGTTACCCTCCACTCTGTTAAAGAGTAGAAAGAAACCCAGCCTAAACACAATAGAATTAGCAAATATAACAGCGCTAAACTCAATCGACTGGCAATTCCATTTGTCATTTGTCCAGTTATCAGTTATCAGTGTAGAGACGTTACATGTAACGTCTGTTATCAGTAAAGCGTGAAAGCGTTGTTGGTGACTAGCAAAGATTCCAGCCACTAGTCACCAGCCACTAGCCACTCACTACTCGCCTGTGATTAATTTTGCATTCTGAAGCTGCAACATTTGGTGACGAATTTGACTGCGTTCTAAACGATTTAGTACTCTAGCAACGAGTTCGGGTCCGATAACTGGCTTGTTTACGTAATCATCAGCACCAAGGGTAAAAACTCGATGAATTATCTCAGCATCAGTACGAGCGGATAGAAATATAATTGGTAGTTCGCTCCACTGGGGATCGTTGCGTACCACTTGACAGAGGTCGATACCGCTCAATTGTGGCATCTCTATATCTAAAATCAGCAGATCGGGGCGAAAGATTTCCAAATAATGCCAAAATTGCTGAGGGTCGGTAAGCAAGGTCAGTCTAAATCCCCAAGGTTCCAGTAATACCTGCAATCTTTCGAGTAGTTGCGGATCGTCATCCACAAGCATTAACTTTGCTTCTGGAGTTGTTGATGCTTGCAAAACTTGCGCGATCGCCGCGATCGCTTGAGCTGGTGGTACTGGCTTTTGCAAAAAACTTCGCGCCCCTAACCGAGCTGCTTCCACGCGATCGGCAAAACTCTGTGGCTCAGTTAGGACAATCGTAGGTATCGGTGGCTGTGCGTTTGCTAGAGTTGACAAAAACTGCAAACCATGCATCCGATTTCGGCAAAAGTAGAGGTCGAGCAGTACTGCATCAGGTTTAGTACAGGCGATCGCCGAGCGTGCCTGAGACAAATCTCGTGCCACAACTACCTCCATTCCTGCTGTTGTAGCCTCTGTTGTTACAGCTTGCGTCATCTGGCGATCGCTGTCTACAACTAGTAATTTGGTTGTTGATAATTGGTAATTGGTAATTGGTAATTGGTAATTGGTTGTTATTCTCCTCTGCTCCTCTGCTTCCTCTGCTCCTCTGCTTTCTTCCCCGACTCCCGACTCCTGATTTTTGACTTCTGACTTTTGACTTTTGACTTTTAAATCTTCTACTGCATTCAACGTTTGCCGTAATGCGACGATCAGTTCTGAGAGATGCTCTATACGCTCTTGAGTGAATTGAGTTTCATCGGATAATTCTCGTTCAATTTGGCAACACAATTGAGAGGCGGCGATTAAACCAAAACTACCGAGAGAGCCAATTAAAGTATGCGCTTCTTTCGCTGCTTGGGATTTTAGCTGAGGATCGAGACACTCTTGCTTGGCAGATGCGGTCGCCTGTTCTATAACTCCAATCCGATGAATATACTTCTCTCGGTGTCTTTCCCACAATGGAATTAGTTCTGCTAGAATTTGGGATTGGCTAGTTGGTAATTGGTAGTTGGTAGTTGGCGGTTGGTCAATGGTAGTTGCTTCCTTGTCTCCCTTGTCTTCCTTGTCCCTCCCCGACTCCCCTGTACGGGCGGGTTTTGAGCAAAGATCTACTGATGTAAGCCGTAAATCTTTTGATAAACCCACCCCTACGACTCCCGACTCCCGTTCTTCCGCCTTCAACCGATATCCCAATCCATAAACTGTCTCAATCGGGTCTGGCGCTCCGGCTTTTTTAATTTTCTGTCTTAAACTTTTGATATGCGCTCTAACAGTATTCTCCGTAGGGGGTTCGTCAAACGACCACACGCGATCGAGTAGCGCACTTTGGCTAAAGATGCGATGGGTGTTACGTAGTAGTAATTCTAAAATGCCGTACTCTTTTGCCGTCAGATGCAAGAGTTTGCCGTCATAGGTGACTTCGCAGCTACTAGGATCGAGCCGTAAGAAACCCCACTCTAGCACCGGAGATGGTGTGGCACTGCTACGCCGTAATAAAGCGCGAATGCGAGCTAATAGTTCCTCTATGTCAAACGGTTTGAGCGCGTAGTCATCCGCACCAGCATCTAATCCCCTAACTTTGTCAGTACTAGAATCTTGAGCTGTCAGTAACAAAACCGGAGTGCGATCGCCTTTTGCCCGTAGCTTTTTACAAAAATTAATTCCATCTAGCTTAGGCAACATCACATCCAACAAAATCAGATCGTACTCGAAACTGTCTACCAGTTCCCATCCTGCTTGACCATCAGTCGCTAGCTCCACCAAATAACGTTGACTGGCAAGCGTTGGCTGGAGCAGTTGAACTATAGTTTCGTCATCTTCTACAAGCAGAATTTTCATGATGCGGGAGTCGGGAGTCGGGAGTCGGGAGGAAGAGAGCTGAGGGAGCGCAAGGTCGCTGAGGAAGCTGAGGGGGAAAACCACGCTTCACGCACCACTCTCTACTGATAACTAATAACTGTATTTCCGCCAGCATAAAGGAAGATTTGATATCACTTGGTAGATTTAGTGACAGTTCTGAGGGTTTGCGGCAATGGATAATTTTTTACCTATTCACAAAATTTTCACTTATACGCTCTATATTTCAAAATCGTTACAGTTTGTTTATTAGTAATTGACGATTGGGCAGAGTTAGCTTTTTCTCTCCCAGTTCCCTCTACTCTCTTTTTATCCCGATCCCTCACATCCAGCTATGGTAATTCTCACGCCAAACTCAAGTTACAGTCTAACTTTACGCCTGCAAATTCCCAATCGAGCGGGAATGCTGGCAACAGTGACTCAAGCGATCGCCAATAGCGGTGGTAATTTGGGTCAAATCGATTTAATTGCCCAGACTCGCCAACTCACGACTCGAGACGTGACTGTTGATGCTTCTAGTACAGAACATGCCGAAACGATCGTCCAAGCAGTCAAAGAATTGGCAGATGTCAAGTTAATGAGCGTCTACGATCGCACCTTTAATTTGCATCGTGGTGGCAAAATCACTGTAAGTAGCAGAATTCCGCTCAAAAGTCAAGACGATTTGGCAATGGCTTATACGCCTGGAGTCGGTCGAGTCTGTACGGCGATCGCTCAAGATCCAGAACAAGTTTATAATCTCACAATTAAACAAAATACTGTAGCGATCGTCACGGATGGCAGTGCAGTTTTAGGATTAGGTAATCTTGGTGCAGCTGGAGCATTACCAGTCATGGAAGGCAAAGCCATGCTATTCAAAGAATTTGCGGGAATTGATGCCTTTCCGATTTGTTTAGCAACTCAAGATACAGAAGAGATTATTGCCACAGTCAAAAATATTGCCCCTGTATTTGGGGGAGTCAATTTAGAAGATATTGCGGCTCCGCGCTGCTTTGAGATTGAAAAGCGCCTGCGCCAAGAATTAGATATTCCCGTATTTCACGACGATCAAAACGGTACGGCAATTGTCACGCTAGCTGCTTTATTCAACGCGCTCAAAATTATCAACAAACCAATCGAGCAAATTCGGATTGTCATCAACGGTGCGGGAGCTGCTGGAGTTGCGATCGCCCGCTTGCTACAAAAAGCTGGTGCAACGAATATACTAATGTGTGACTCTAAAGGCATTCTCTCCACCAATCGGACAGACTTGAATCAGGAAAAGCAAGAATTTGCCGTTAGTCAAGCTGGAAGTCTCGCCGATGCTATGATAAGCAGCGATGTTTTCATTGGCGTGAGCGCCCCTGGTGTAGTCACTCCTGAAATGGTGCGATCGATGGCAAAAGACCCAATTGTGATGGCGATGGCAAATCCCATCCCTGAAATTCAACCGGAATTGGTGATGAACGATGTCGCAATTATGGCAACAGGGCGCAGCGACTATCCAAATCAAATTAACAATGTCTTAGCCTTTCCTGGCGTTTTTCGCGGTGCTTTAGACAGTCGTGCCAGCACGATTACAACCACGATGTGTTTAGAAGCAGCCAGCGCGATCGCTTCTTTAATTAAACCCAGCGATTTGCACTCAGAGTATATCATCCCGTCCGTGTTTGACGATCGCGTAGCCACAGCCGTTGCAGCTGCCGTCCAAAGAGCTGCCCGTGAAGAAGGAATTGCGAAACAGTGACCAGTTATCAGTTATCAGTTAACCGTCAACCGTCAACCAAATATCAATTACCAACTACCAATTACCATTTCGAGAATGACATCTACCGTATCTCCCACTAAAGAGGCATCATCACAAACAGATAGCAGTCAAATTTGTTTCTGTATTGCTACAGGTAACGCTTTACGCCAACCGCAGCAATCGCAAGACGATTTACTCCAGTTACAAACATTATTCGAGCAAGCAGCATTTTGGGCGCAAGGACGCAGCTTAGAAGATCTGAGCATCGCAATTGCCAATAGCGAACCAGTCGTGAGTGTTTGGGATGAAGAACGGCTGATTGGTTTTGCCAGAGCGACTTCTGATGGAATTTACCGCGCTACGATTTGGGATGTGGCAATTCATCCCGATTATCAAGGGCGGGGACTAGGGCGAAAACTAGTGCAAACAGTTTTGAGTCATCCCCGCATGAGTCGAGTCGAACGAGTTTATTTAATGACTACGCATCAGCAACGGTTCTACGAACGAATTGGATTTGAATGCAACAGCAGTACCACAATGGTATTGAAAGATCGACTTTTCATGAGTTCTTTGGAACAAAATTTTTCGGCGTGAAGCTCGGTTCACAAAATCTTCACTCATTTGGCTTATCTTCACTGTTAATGACACAAAAACCAATAGCAGCTCCCAAGATTTGACTTTTGTACGGGCGGGTTTACCTGAGATGTTTGTTGGAATCAGAAATACTTTACAAACCCGCCCCTACCGCGTTTACCTTTTAACTTTTTCAAGGAGTGCATCATGGATCGCTTCATCTACCAGGTAAATGTTAATGCAATGACCGCTCTACTTGTAAACGAACTCAATACAATTCAAGATAGAGAAAATGCTTTAGAGATTGAAGCAAAAAATCTTCAAATCGAGCAATTAAAAATTGACCGAGCCAAACAAGCAGTCAAAGCCGATCGCGATCGCTTACAAGTTCAACGCTGGGAAATTTTGTCTAGATTGCAAGAATTCAGCAACGAACTTTACCAAAACTAGCTGAGAAAAATTCAACTTTTGACTCATCACTCCTGTACGGGCGGGTTTACCCGAGATCGCTGTGAATAGCAAAGTTGTTTGGTGAACCCGCCCCTACTACTGACCACCCATCACTCACTCATAGCGACAAATGACAACCCCAGTTAATCTCGAAGCAAATACCAGCTCCCAACTCAATAACTCCACAGGTCGGGCTAAGCGTGCCGTACTAGCATATTCTGGGGGCGTTGATACTTCGGTATGCATTCCTTACCTTAAGCATGAATGGGGCGTGCAAGAAGTCATTACCCTAGCAGTCGATTTAGGACAAGGCGACGAACTCGAACCAATCCGCCAAAAAGCACTGCAATCGGGCGCAGATGAATCGTTAGTGGCAAACGTACAAGATGTATTCGTAAGAGAGTATGCCTTCCCAGCGATTCAAGCAAATGCCTTGTATGAAAATCGCTATCCCCTCGCCACAGCTCTAGCACGTCCGTTAATTGCGAAAGTCTTAGTAGAAGTGGCTGAAAAGTACGGTGCAGATGCGATCGCCCACGGTTGTACGGGTAAGGGGAACGACCAAGTACGGTTTGATGTCTCCATTGGCGCGCTCAATCCAAATTTAAAAATTCTCGCCCCTGCTAGAGAATGGGGTATGAGTCGGGAAGAAACGATCGCGTATGGCGAAAAGTTCGACATTCCCTTTCCAGTCAAAAAATCTTCTCCCTACAGCTTAGATAAAAATTTGTTGGGACTGGCGATCGAGGCTGGAATCTTGGAAGATCCTTGGGCAGAACCGCCAGAAGAAATTTATCAAATGACAAAGGCGATCGCCGACACTCCTAACCAGCCGGAATATATTGAAATTACCTTTGCAGGTGGTGTTCCAGTCGCTTTAAATGGCGAAACCCTAGCGCCAGTTACACTGATCGATCGACTCAATCAACTTGCTGGTAACCAGGGCGTAGGACGCATTGACATGGTAGAAAACCGTCTCGTCGGAATCAAATCGCGGGAAATCTACGAATCTCCTGCCATGACAGTTTTAATTCATGCCCACCGCGACCTCGAAAGCCTCACCTTGACTGCTGATGTCACTCGCTACAAGCGGGGAATTGAAGAAACCTACAGCCAACTCGTCTACAACGGACAGTGGTACAGCCCCCTCAAAGCCGCCCTCGATGCTTTTATCCTACAGACTCAAGCACGAGTCTCCGGTACCGTGCGCGTCCAACTCTTCAAAGGAAACGCCACCGTTGTCGGACGTAAATCAGACAACTCCCTCTACAACACCGAACTAGCAACCTACGGAGCCGAAGACCAATTCGACCACAAAGCCGCTGAAGGCTTTATCTACGTCTGGGGACTGCCTACCCGTGTATGGTCGCAACAAACTAAGGGCTAGGGACAGTGACCGCAACTAAAACCCTGACTCCTGTACGGGCGGGTTTTGACCGAAGATATACTGTTGAGGTTGTCGATCTATTTGCTAAACCCGCCCCTACGACTCCTGGCTCCTGTCTTCTGACAACTGATAACTGATAACTGATAACCGACAAAGGAAAGGACTATGCCAAGGCGCTCTGACATCAAAAAAATCCTCCTATTGGGAGCAGGCCCGATTGTTATCGGACAAGCGTGCGAATTCGACTACTCGGGTACGCAAGCGTGTAAAGCCCTGCGGGAAGAAGGATACGAAGTGATTTTGGTTAACTCCAATCCTGCCACGATCATGACCGATCCTGAAACCGCACAGCGCACTTACATCGAACCGCTGACCCCCGAACTGGTCACCCAAGTCATTGAATCAGAGCGTCCCGACGCACTCTTACCTACAATGGGCGGACAAACTGCCCTCAACCTCGCCGTCAATCTCGCCAAAAACGGCACGTTAGAAAAATACGGCGTACAATTGATTGGCGCTAACCTCGCCGCGATTGAAAAGGCTGAAGACAGACAGCAATTCAACGAAGCGATGGCGAAAATAGGCGTTGCTGTTTGCCCCAGTGGTATTGCTTCCAACTTAGAAGAAGCTAAAAGTGTTGCTCAAGAAATTGGCACGTACCCCCTCATCGTTCGCCCTGCCTTCACTTTAGGCGGTACGGGTGGAGGTATCGCTTACAACCAAGAAGAATTTCTCGAACTCGCCACATCTGGACTTGACGCTTCCCCAGTTTCGCAAATTCTGATCGATAAGTCCTTAATTGGCTGGAAAGAATACGAATTGGAAGTAATGCGCGATTGTGCCGATAACGTCGTCATTATTTGCAGCATCGAAAACATCGACCCGATGGGCATTCACACCGGAGACAGCATTACCGTCGCCCCCGCTCAAACTCTAACTGACAAAGAATACCAACGGCTGCGCGACTACTCAGTGCGAATCATCCGCGAAATTGGCGTTGAAACAGGCGGCTCTAACATTCAATTTGCGATTAACCCCACCAACGGCGAAGTCGTGGCGATCGAAATGAATCCCCGTGTCTCGCGTTCTTCAGCCTTAGCATCCAAAGCTACTGGATTTGCGATCGCCAAAATTGCGGCTAAACTCGCGATCGGTTACACGCTCGACGAGATCGCCAACGATATCACGAAAAAGACTCCGGCTTCGTTTGAACCAACTATAGATTATGTAGTTACCAAAATTCCCCGCTTCGCCTTTGAAAAATTTCCCGGCACAGATCCGACACTCACTACGCAAATGAAATCTGTCGGCGAAGCAATGGCTATCGGACGCACCTTCAACGAATCTTTCCAGAAAGCCTTGCGTTCTTTAGAAACAGGTAGAAGCGGTTGGGGTTGTGACAAACAAGAAAAACTTCCTTCCCTCGAACAAATCCGCGCTCATTTGCGTACCCCCAATCCAGAACGCATTTTCGCCGTGCGCCAAGCTATGCTTATGGGTATGAGCAATGAAGAAATCTACGAACTTACGGGTATCGATCCCTGGTTTTTAGACTCTTTCCAACAACTGCTCGAAACTGAAAAACTGCTCAAACGCACTCCTCTAGAATCGCTGGACGGCAAGCAGCTATTCGCCATCAAACAGCAAGGATTCAGTGACAAGCAAATTGCCTTTGCCACCAAGACTAGCGAAGCTCAAGTCCGGCAATATCGTCAAAGCCTCGGTATCGTCCCCGTTTACAAAACTGTCGATACCTGTGCTGCTGAGTTTGAAGCCTTAACTCCTTACCACTACTCCAGCTACGACGGCGAAACCGAAGTTCGTCCCTCAGACCGTCCCAAAGTGATGATTTTGGGTGGTGGACCCAACCGGATCGGACAGGGAATTGAATTTGACTACTGCTGCTGTCACGCCGCCTACGCCCTCAAAGGCGCTGGTTACGAGACGATCATGGTTAACTCCAACCCTGAAACCGTTTCCACCGATTACGATACTAGCGATCGCCTTTATTTTGAACCCCTAACACTCGAAGACGTAATCAACATCATCGAAGTCGAAAAACCACTCGGCATCATCGTTCAATTCGGCGGACAAACGCCGCTCAAGTTGGCACTGCCTTTGCAGCAGTATTTGCAGGGAGCTGGGACGAGCTGGGACGAGCTGGGAGCAGGGGGAGTTGGAGGAGCAACTACCAAAATTTGGGGAACCTCTCCCGAAGCGATAGACACCGCTGAAGACAGAGAAAAGTTTGAAAAGATCCTGCACGCCTTAAACATCGCCCAGCCACCAAATGGCATTGCTCGCAGCTATGAAGATGCCCTGGTAGTTGCTCAGAAGATCGGTTATCCAGTGGTGGTGCGTCCGAGTTACGTCTTGGGTGGTCGCGCGATGGAAATTGTTTATTCTGACACCGAACTAGAGCGTTACATGACTTTTGCGGTACAAGTAGAGCCGGATCACCCGATTTTAATCGATAAGTTTTTGGAAAACGCGATCGAAGTTGATGTAGATGCGATCGCTGATTCTACAGGTAAAGTTGTCATTGGTGGGGTAATGGAACATATCGAGCAAGCAGGAATTCATTCTGGCGACTCGGCTTGTACTCTACCTGCGATTTCCTTACCAACTCCGGTATTAGAGAAAATTCGTACTCAAACCATACAACTAGCAAAAGCGCTCAAAGTTGTTGGTTTGATGAATATTCAGTTTGCCGTTGTGGGGGCGCACACCTATAACCCGCAAGTTTATATCTTAGAAGCAAATCCGCGTGCTTCGCGGACAGTGCCATTTGTTTCTAAAGCAACCGGAGTACAACTTGCGAAGTTAGCTTCATTAGTGATGGCAGGGCAAAACTTAGTACAGTTGGGCTTAAATGAGGAACCGAAGTTAAATCACATTGCGGTCAAGGAAGCGGTATTACCGTTTAAGAAGTTTCCTGGGACAGATACGTTACTCGGTCCCGAAATGCGATCGACAGGCGAAGTTATGGGGATCGATCGCGATTTTGGCTTGGCTTATGCCAAAGCCGAGTTGGGAGCGGGGGAAATATTACCCCTAAAGGGAACGGTATTTGTGACTTGTAACGAGCGCGATAAGCCCTTAGTCGTGCCTGTGGTTAGGGATTTCATCGATCTAGGATTTGAGGTTATCGCCACCGATGGCACTCGTCGAGTGTTGCAAGAGCATGGTCTAAAGGTGGGGTTAATTCTCAAGTTACATGAAGGTAGACCCCACGTCCTCGATGCGATTAAGAATCACAACATTCAGTTAATTATCAATACGCCTTCTGGTGAAGAGGCACAAACTGATGCTAAGTTGATTCGGCGATCGGCACTGACTTATAAAATTCCTATCATTACGACAATTGCAGGAGCGCGAGCTACAGCGGCGGCGATTCGGGCGCTTAAATCTCAATCTCTTACTGTCAAGGCAATTCAAGACTACACGGCAGAAGCAAATCAAGGACAAACTCAGAACCAACGGCAAGATGACTCTCTTGTCACCTCTACCTCAGCATAAAAATACCAATGGTAGAGGCGCTACTTGTCAACGTCCCTACATTAGAAGTTTTCCTAGCCCCTCTTTTTAAGGGGGTTGGGGGATCTGTTGTCCTAGCCCCCTTTTTAAGGGGGTTGGGGGGATCTCTTATACTGCTACGGTAAGTTTTAGCTTTTCCATTCCGACTCTGGAATGTCAGCGCCAACCATAATGCTACGCAAGGTTCCTAACGGTAAATCGCGACCTCGATGGTATGGCACAATGACTTGCAGTTGTCGCGCCAGATTTCTCCATTTACGATGGCTACCTTTTTGTGACACTAATTCAAAACCGTAACGCTGCAAAATGCTTTCAACTTCACCAGCATTCATGCGTCGTATGCGAGTCATTCGATTGTAACCTCGCAAGCGATCGCTCCTGTAGATAATTCTATTGGTTCAGGCTCAAGATAAAGTTCTATTGCCTCCCGAATATTTTCTAAAGCTTCTTGCTTTGTTTCTCCTGCTGATACGCAGCCTGGTAATTCTGGACACCAAACAGCCCAATCACCTGTTTCTAAATCTGGTTCGAGAATCACGCGCCATTTCATAATTCTTTTACCTAATAAATGTGGTATTTGATGATAAATTTAGTTACAGTTTCGCTTCTCAAATCTGAAACCAACAACTTTATCTGGTACTGCTACATTAATCTTGTTGTTTCCAATAGAAGCGATCCATTCGCCAACTTTGTAGTTCTTACACTCATTGCTTAGCTCGTGATGGCTACTACGAACTATTATATTTGTGAGTAGCCAAGAGACTTGATTGTGTGTTAGCCTCAAAAGATTTACTGATGATAAAAATAATACTAATGCCAAAGTAACCGAACCTACTGCTCTACCACCCCAAAGTATAAACACTTCCCATTCTGGTAACGAAAGACGACGTGAAATCTGAGGGATAGATCTAGCTAGAAGGGCAAAATTAAAGCCGATTGGCATTAAGGCAATGTATGCTATGTGAAAGATTAGGGGCAAGACGATGAAAGCCGTTCCAAGATATATTATTGGTGTTAATAAACTAGCAAGTGCAGTTACGGAGCCAGCTAGAGAAGATGGATCGACACCCCCAGTCATAAAGTTAATTAGCTGTCGCGATACCATTACGGAAATTAATCCTGCAATAAACAATACGAAAATAGAAACATAGTTTCGTACAGGACTGCTCCAGTATTTTCTCAGTCCATACGATAAGTTAAATATAAAGCCAACTGCACAGCTTCCCATAAATCCTAGCCAAGAATACATCATTATATTCAATAAAGTTGGAGCTAAGATTTCTATTAGCTGGTTGAAGTACGGAATTAAGCTCAATCCTAGCACTGCCAAGCATAGGAAAAAAACAAGAATAACAAAAAAACTGCCGAGTTGATACAATCGTCGCGCATGATTAGTAGCAGAAGAACTAATTCTCATGTTCAATTCTCCTAATATTTTATTAATTGTAGCTACTGAAGTTTTTTCATTGGTGAGAAGCAATCAGAAAAACTTCTGATTGCACTCTCTTTATATCTTCTATATCTGAATTTACATAATTTCCTACTTCAGTGACAACATTGCTAGATTAAAATTTGAGAAGAATTTCAAACAAAAGTTTCTGTTTTATAATTAAACATATTTTATTGAAAATGTTTCAATTAGATTGAAGACAAAAGATTATGTCTAAACTCATCCTTATCCGGCACGGACAAAGTATCTGGAATGCTGCCAACAAATTTACGGGTTGGGTAGACGTACCTTTGAGTAAATTAGGGCGATTGGAGGCAACAAAAGCAGCTTATAAATTAAGAGATTATCGAGTTGATATTTGCTTTACCAGCTTATTAATCCGAGCAATTGAAACCGCGATTATTTGCCTGACAGAATTTGAAGAAATTTGTGCAGGAAGAAATCCCGTTTTAAAACACGAAGCTGACGATCCGCACTGGCACGGTTGGGATAAGTATGAAGGTAACTCAAGTTGCGAACTTCCTATTATTCCCAGCATGGCACTGGACGAGCGTTTTTATGGCGATTTACAGGGATTAAATAAAGCGCAGACAGCCGAAAAATATGGTGCAGATGTCGTGCAAGCATGGCGAAGATCTTTTTCAATGCGCCCTCCGGGTGGTGAGAGTTTAGAGGATACAATGCGGCGTACTCTTCCTTTTTTTCACAGTCGCATTCTTACCCAGTTAAAACATGGAGATAATGTTTTAGTTGCAGCACATGGCAATTCTTTACGCTCTATTATTATGCAACTCGATCGCCTCAGTCCTGAAGTCATTCCTCATCTAGAACTCGCTACAGGCGTGCCGATTATTTACGATGTGGATGACACCGGACAGGCAACAAATAAAATTATTTTAATTTAAACTTTTAAAATTATTTTAAATTAAACTTTTGACCTTTGTACGGGCGGGTTTACCAAACACCTGTGACTCCGACAAAGATTCTGGGCAAACCCGCCCTTACGAATGCTGGCGCTAACCGCCACTAACGGGGGGAATGAGTACTACTTCGTCGCCGTCTTGAAGAAGAGTATCGGGTTCGACAAATTGCAAATTGATGCCGAAGCGAGTTAAATCGCGCCATTGCGAGAGTTGTGGGCAATCGGAAATGAGGCGATCGCGTACTGCTGCAACTGGTGTATTCTGAGGAAATTCTAATGCAAGTTCCGATTTGCCGTATGCTTCTTGATAGGCGGCGAAAAGTTTAATTGTGACTTTGACGGTATTAGGCATAATAAGTAAAGCAGCCATTAGCTAACCGCTAACAGCTAATTGCTAATGGCTAATTGCTAACTACTACGGACGTTCTTCGACTACGTGATCGATTAGACCGTATGCTTTAGCCTCCTCTGCTGACATGAAGAAGTCACGATCCATGTCTTTTTCAATTTTTTCTAGAGGTTGACCCGTATTATTAGCATAAATCTGGTTTAATTGACCGCGAATTCGCAAGATTTCCCGCGCTTCAATTTCAATATCCGATGCTTGTCCGCGAGTCCCGCCGGATGGTTGGTGAATCATAATCCGCGAGTGAGGTAAGGCAAGACGCTTACCTTTTGTACCTGCGGCAAGTAGGAAAGAACCCATCGATGCAGCTAAACCGACACAAATTGTAATTACATCAGATTTGATATGTTGCATCGTGTCATAAATTGCCATCCCAGATGTCACCATTCCACCAGGGGAATTGATGTACAAGGAAATATCTTTGCCTGGATCTTCTGAATCCAAATAAAGCATAACCGCGATAATTTGGTTGGCGATTTCATCATCTACATCTCGCCCTAAGAAAATGATCCGTTCTCTGTAAAGGCGGTTGTAAATATCAATCCACTGAGTGTATTGTTCCCCTGGCATCCGATAGGGAACCTTTGGCACACCGATAGGCATATGATCTACTCCGTTATTGATTGTTGGTTGTTGGTTATTGGTTGTTCGCAAATGACCAATGACCAATGACAAATGACAAATTAGATGACTCCAGCTGGTAGGGGAGGATTGGCTAAGTCTTGTTTTTCCAAGACGCGATCGATCAGACCATATTCTTTCGCCTGCTGAGGAGTCAAGTAAAATAACCGATCCATGTCTTTAGCAATTTTTTCGAGTGGCTGTCCTGTCGTCTTAGCGAAAATATCTAACAGCGTTGCCTTATTTGCCAACACTTCCTTAGCCCGAATTTGAATATCCGTAGCTTGTCCTTGGGCGTAGCTTTTGGGTTGGTGCAAAATAATGTTGGCATTGGGCAAACTAGCACGACAACCTGGAGTTCCAGCTGAAAGCAGCATTGCTGCCATTCCCATCGCCGATCCGATACAAATGGTATGAACGGGGGGTTTAATGTATCTCAGCGTGTCGTAAATGGCAAAGGCTTCAGTTTCAAAGCCGATCGGTTCGCCATTGTAGCTGGAAGTCCCTGTAGAGTTGATATAGATTTTGATCGGCTTGTCTGGATCGTCAGATTGCAAATAGAGTAATTCGGCAATAATTAACTCGGTGACGGCGGGTACGAGGGGCATACCAAGATAGACAATCCGCTCTTTGAGTAGTAAAGAGGGTAAGTCTGGCGGTGGCGTGCGGTAGAAGTTATCGCCATAGTAGGGAGCTTGAACGGCTTTAATCGGTGAAACCATAGCAAATCCAGACGGTTACAATAATGCGATAATGACATTATCTGATAGTGTAATCCTAGCTTGAGGATGAGTTGAAAAGGGGTACGGATTCCTCACCTGTAAATCTGAGGTATGGATTTGAGGTTGCGATCGCATCCGAGATAGAAGCACATAGGATATTCTGTAATTGACAATAGAGATGGACTTAACATAACTTTTCCGTAGCAACAGTATGGGGCTGTGGAGCAGTTGATATCACATCTGGTTAGATAGGACGAATGGTATGAAGGTTAGCTTGCAGCCTACCCTGAACGATGTCAATTTAGACGCACATCAAGCTACAAGTCAGCGGCAATTGGCGGTGTCAATTTCTGCGATCGCAAATAATTCGCAGCGGCAAGTTCCGCTTAATCTTTGTTTAATTCTCGACCAAAGTGGTTCGATGAAGGGACAACCGATTGAAACGGTTAAACAAGCCGCACAAACACTAGTCGATCGACTCCAGCCAGACGATCGCCTTTCCATCGTTGTTTTCGATCACCGTGCCAAGGTACTCGTTCCCAACCAAACGGTTAACAACCCTGATTATATTAAACGGCAAATCGACCGTTTATATGCTGAAGGTGGCACGGCGATCGATGAAGGGCTGAAATTAGGGGTTGAGGAACTAGGAAAAGGCAAAAAAGAAGCCATTTCCCAGGCGTTTTTACTTACGGATGGAGAAAACGAACACGGCGACAACGATCGCTGTCTGAAATTGGCGCAGCTGGCAGCTAGCTACAACTTAACCCTCAACACTTTAGGCTTTGGCGATTATTGGAACCAAGATATTTTAGAAAAAATTGCCGATGCAGGCGGTGGCGGTTTATCTTACATTCAACACCCAGAACAAATTCTAGAAGAGTTCGGACGGCTGTTCGATCGCATTCAAGCCGTGGAATTGACAAATGCTTACCTGCTATTATCGTTCATTCCCAAAGTGCGACTTGCAGAACTCAAGCCAATTGCCCAAGTTGCGCCAGATGCGATTGAATTACCCATACAACAAGATACCTACGGACGTTACACCGTACGCCTGGGAGACTTGATGAAGGACTCCGAACGGGTGGTGTTAGCAAATATGTATATCAGTCAGTTACCGGAAGGCAGGCACACTATTGCTAGCGTTCAAATCTGTTACGACGATCCATCGCTTGACCAAACTAATTTACTTTCTGACAATATTCCGGTAGAAATTAACGTGGTACGAGATTATAAACCTGTCAACAATCCGCAAGTACAGCAATATGTTTTGGCATTAGCTAAATATCGTCAAACACAGCTAGCCGAACTGAAATTACAACAAGGCGATCGCGCTGGAGCGGCGACAATGTTACAAACTGCGGCTAAAACTGCCTTGCAAATGGGCGATCGCAGTGCGGCTACTGTTTTACAAGATAATGCCACGCGCTTGCAGTCAGGCGAAGAACTTTCCGAAAGCGATCGGAAGAAAACCCGAATTGTATCAAAAACCGTTTTGCAGGATCAAGAAGGATGAACTATGCAGCTTGATGAATAGTCGGTTGTGGTAGTGGTTCGCCTGTTGCTTCATAAGCCATTATGAGAGATTCTAAGGCTTCTATACCATTTGCTACAGCTGACTCATAGGTATCTCCATGAGTCCGCCAAGCCTGCTCAGGAAAATCGGGAAAACCTACTAAAAAACAGTTATCTTCATCCGACCATTGAATCACCATCTTATACTTCATTTCACTCATCTTCGTGCGATTCCTTTTGTCTAGTCTCTATTTCTTGAATAGCTTGCTGAATTTCTTTTTCTTGGTATGGCTTAGCATCTGCTCCGTCACTGCCAGAAATCGTTAATTTTCCAGAATATAAAGGATGTATCCAGTTTGTATGGCTTCCTTTGCCTGGAAGTTCTGTAAAACCTACTCGGCGTAGCGTTTGTTTCAGCTCCCTAATTTTTCTTGGCATTATTTTCAGTATACTCTCAGGAAGCAATTATTATAAAATGTACATGACGTTTGAGATAGATAAATATTGTTCGGCAGATTCAGATTAGTTTTTTACTGCTGCTAAAACAAATTCAATTGCTGCCTCAGTGTGTTTTTCTACCATTTCTTTACTGAGGCGATCGCGACCTGAACTTAAATGTTTCCAATTTTCGTGCACGGTAAAGTAAAAAATACAAACGCTTAAAATATGAGTTAGAGTTAAAAATGGATCGAGGGGACGAAAACAACCTGCTTTCATGCCGCGATCGAGAACTTTAAGTAAGCGATCGTGTAGACTTTCTACGTTACTTTGCTTAAAATAAAAACCTTGATTTTGACTGGCTTCTTGAAACCAAAGCATCTGACGATGGGGATTTTTTGCTTCGTAGGCGATCGCAACTTGAATAATTTGTTTGAGTGCTTCTTCAGGGGATAAATCATCTAGTTTGAGCTGATTTACCATTGTCTGAACTTCATTAACTGGACGCTGCAAAACTGCTTTGTATAAACCTTCTTTATTCTCAAAATAATAGTGGATTGTAGCAGTTGTAATCTGAGCGCGAGCTGCAATATTGCTCATTCTAGCACCTTTAATTCCGTGCTTTGCAAATTCTAATTCTGCGGCATCGAGAATTTGTTTTTGTGTCGCTTCTGCATCTCGAAATTGTTTTTTAATAGGGTGCGATCGCCTCATTTATGACTTAATTATCTTATGAATCTTGAAATAAAAATTGTAAGTCGCGCCTACCACTCACAACTCGCATAATTTCAATCTCATTTCTGAGCTTCACGCGCTTGCTGCAAACATTCTAGCAACTGAGCAACAAAAGTTTCACCATCGATAGGCGGTGTATGTTTTGATGCTTCAGTCGCCTCGTCAATCTTGACGCAAACTTCTTCAAGCCACTGCTGATATCCACGATAATCTTTTCCGACTCATTTGCCTTGTTCGCGTGCCTGCTAAATTTTGTCCCTGAGCTGCTGCATCACAACTTCAAGCTCAATGCCTTCACCCTGATTTAGCTTTTGTAAACCAACATCGACTTTTTCACGCACCTCATTCACCCACTGCTGTTACTGTACGCTATGTTCCTCCTGTAAATCAAACGCAGCTTGAATGACTTCCTCTGCTTTTTGATAACGTCCTGTCGCTATCATTTGTTGCACAAACTGCTCTTGTTCGGATGTAAGCGTGATGCTCATGGTTTAGTAACTCCTGGTTGCTTCCATAATGGAAATTATCATCCCATGTTGACAAAATTATCATCCCATATTTGTAAAACTAGCCTCCTATATTTATTTATTGACAAAGCCCCTTGTCTCTTTAAACTTACTAATTAATTAGTAAGTTATTTTCAAGGCAATTTTCATGATGCTTCAAGGCGCACCGTGGCTGTTAGCGCACCGTTCTATGCTCAAGCCTAACCAGCCGATGAAGGTGTCGCTTTACGGTAAAGACTACGTGCTTTGGCAGGATAGTACGGGTAAAATTACTTGCTTGCCAAACGCTTGTCCGCATATGGGTGCAATGTTATCAGAAGGGTGGTGTGTACAAAAGCCAGATGGTAGTAGCGCGATCGCATGTCCGTTTCATGCCTTAGAATTCGATAATACTGGCTGCACGGTATTACCTGGTACTCACAAACTAACTAAATCTTTATTACAAACCTTAGATTTAATCGTACAAGGGGATTTTGTTTGGTCTTACGGAGAATTTGAGCCAAAAATTGCAATTCCGACGATTTTAAACGAGATTGCAGCAGAGTACGAATTTGTCGGTTATACAGGCGATCGCAGTATTAAGACCGACTTTCTCAGTCTACTGCTGAATATGCACGACTACAACCACCAAAACGGCACTCATCGATCGCTATTTGAAATTGAGGAAGTTCAGCTCAAACAATTTATCGACGATGGGTTGCATTCCCACGCTTACATTGCACAAGTACGCAAAAAACCAAATCTGCAAGATTTTCTCAAAAACCCTGGACTGTTGGCAATGCCTCAAGTACTAGAAGCACATTTAGAAAACTTCTTTCCATTTATGGGCATGGTACACGGCGAGAGTCCGCTCTTGAGCTTAAAAGAGTGCCATTTTTACCTTCCCGAATCAGAAACTCACTCTCGCGTCTACGTTCTGATGTTTGTGAAAGCACATCACCCGATTGCTCATCTCATTAAACGAAATCTGCTGCGACTAGTTGAAGTCGTTATCGAGCAGGATGCAGAGATCTTAAGTAAAATCTATGTCAACACACCTCAACACATTAAACTCAATAACGAGGTGGGTATGGATTGGGTGCGGCGCAACTATGCTAGCTTTCCAGCAATTGTAGAGCCAAATTTTTCTCGATAGCAGTATGCACGTTGCTTTAAAAAATACTGTATCAAGACATACTATTTATTGAATTACTTAACTGATTCTTCAGAAGTTTCAATAACTGCCAAGCAGAATTGAGAAATAGCCATAATTCCGAAAACAGAAGCTAGATAAGCAGCAGCAAGGAATTGAAGGGCATGTTCAAAAGGAATGTAGGAAGTCATGGCGTAAATCTCCTCTGTTGTTGATTAATTTTGAAGTTAAACCAAAAAGGTGAATAGTTTGTGAAGGAAGTAGAAATTTTCGATGAATAGTTTGTGAAAGTATCAGGAATTAGTGACGTGGATATAAGTTGCGATCGCCAACTCATTCTCTAGAATTTAACAACAGTATAGTATCCCCTGATTCCGTAAACGTAATACTGATTTAAGTATCGGGAAAATCTGCCACTTCCCCACCCGCATCGCGTTCCCAGTCAATATCGGGCATTCGCTCAAAGGCTTCCCGCAACGAAATTTCCCACTGCTTGCGAATTTTGGTTAAATACGGCGCACCCAACCGCAACCGCAGATCGTGTTGGACTTTGAAAGAGTCTTTCTCGTACACCACCAGATTAATTGGCGGTCCCACGGAAATATTTGACTTCATCGTAGAGTCAATCGACAGCAACGCGCATTTAGCTGCTGCCTCCAATGTCGTGTTAAAATCCAGTATGCGGTCTAGAATGGGCTTTCCGTACTTAGTTTCGCCAACTTGCATAAATGGGGTTTCTGAAGTTGCATGAATGCAGTTGCCTTGACTGTAAATCATGTATAGTTCTGGCGGTTGTCCCTGAATTTGTCCCCCCAAAAGTAAAGTACATTGGACATCAATACCGTCTTGCTTCAGCCATACACGGTCTTGTTCTTGAATTTGCCGGATTTTAGCACCGATGTAGCGGGCAACATCGTAGAGTGTAGGTAGAGTGTGTAGGTTAGCCTCTTCTGGAATTCTAATATCCCTATGCATTTGCGCGATCGCGCCTTGTGTCACAGAAAGATTCCCCGCCGTACACAGCAGAATGACCCGTTCCCCTGACTGGGAAAAATCAAATAGCTTTTGATATGTAGATACGTAGTCTACCCCGGCATTCGTGCGCGAGTCCGCCGCCATGACTAAACCGTGTTTGGTAATGATGCCCAGGCAGTAAGTCACAATAGCTTTAAGATTGGGTCATTTTTAACTCTAAGATTTTACAGCAATTAGTTGACAGTTGGCGGTTGACGGTTGACCGATCGCTAGTTACTGACAAATGACGAATGACAAATGACAAATGACCACTGACATTTGGTAACTTAGTGTACTGCATTACCAAACAAAGTCTGGTTGAATTAGATAGAACATTCTAATTGAGTCAGGGCTATGACTGAATCTACTGTCAAAGCAGAGATAAAAGCGCCGTTGCGTCCGGTAAGTAAAGAAGGGCTAGAGAAATTAGCGGCGACTGCTAAGGCAAATCCTAATGTTGTCAAGTCCTTGAAGGTGAAGACGGTTTGTGAAGGGCAATTTCGCAATTTAACCTACGTTCGGGATCTTCCAGAACACGTCATTGATGAACCTCCCACCCTGCTAGGACAAGACACAGCACCCAATCCATCAGAAGCAATGCTAGCCTGTCTGGGTTCGTGCTTATCGGTGGGCATTCATGCTAACGCAGTCATGCGGGGAATTACTCTCACAAAGCTAGAACTGGAACTAGAAGGTGACATCAATATCACGGGTGTCTGGGGAATTGGTGACTTAGCAGAAAAGCGGTTGGGGTTCACCGATGTCCGCGTCAAAGTGGATTTAGAAGGAGATGCCAGCAAAGAAGAACTAGAAGATCTAGTGGCTCATGCAAATTTCTGGTCGCCAGTTGCCAACACATTTCGCCTGCCTGTAAATGTAGATGTTTCTCTTAAGTGAGCAGTAGAAAGCAGAGGACAGTCAGAGAGGCAGGGGGTATTTGCGTAGAGATGCATACATGATTATTGCATCTCTACTCTGAATTACTTACTTGCTTTAAATTGAACGCGAATTAATATTGAGAAGACAGAACTTGCCAATCTCAGCAAGTCATAATGTTAAGAAATTTAAATACACATGAGTTCGTGTTGTCGCTCAGGAATTCTAAATATCTAGTATGCAAGTAGTTTCAAATCTATCCGATCGCACAGTAGCAAGGAGGCAAGCACCCGAAACCATGCTGGCAGAATTGCAAAAAGCGATCGCGACTCAATTAGCACCGCAAGTTGCAGATATCGATCTCAAAGGACAATATCCCCGCCAGTTCATGCACCTAGTAGGGGAATTAGGCGGTTATAAGCAGGCGGTTGCGGTAGAATATGGCGGCGCTGGCAACGGCTTAAAAGCAGCCGTCCAAGCGATCGAAGCTATTTCCCAAGAATGTTTGTGTACTGGGTTTATGACTTGGTGTCAGATAGCCTGCACCTGGTACATGCAGAATAGTGATAATGCCTACCTCAAACAGCACCTTCTACCCTTAGTCGCTACAGGCAAAGTTTTAGGTGGCACGGGTTTATCCAACCCAATGAAACACTTTGCTGGAATTGAGAAAATCGCCCTCGTCGCCGAACGCCACCCTGGAGGTTACGTACTCAACGGTATGTTACCTTGGGTTTCCAACTTAGGTGCAGGACATCACTTTGGCATTGCCGCAAGATTAGCAGATAGCGATGACTATCTCATGGCGATCGTTTCCGACGAACTCACAGGATTAACTCTGCGTTGCAACGCTCATTTCATCGCTTTAGAAGGTAGCAATACTTACAGCTGCATCTTCCGCGATGTCTTCGTACCCGATGAATTAATTCTTGCTGCCCCCTGCGAAGAATATGTCAATCGTATCCGTCCTGGGTTTATTTTGACGCAAGTTGGCATGGGCTTAGGTCTAGTAGCTAGCTGTATCCAAATTATGGAACGGGCAAATCAACGCTACGGACACGTCAACTGCTTTCTAGACGACCAAGTAGAAGACCTAGCTGCTAGTCTAGCAACGACCCGCGAGAAAACCTACGCGATCGCCACCCAAATGAGCCAGCAGGGATGCGATCGCCCCTTATTTAAACAAGTCATTCAAGCCCGAATCAGTGCCTCAGAACTCTCGTTACGGGCAGCAAACGCCGCCATGCTATACGTAGGCGCAAGAGGATACTTACACGGTGGTATAGCCGAAAGAAAACTACGCGAATCATACTTCGTCGCGATCGTCACCCCAGCATTAAAACAGTTGAAAAAAATGTTGCACGACATAGAGAAGTCAGAAGTCAGAAGTCAGAAGTCAGAAGTACCGACTACTTAACTTTTGCGCCCTTTCTTCGCGCCTTTGCGTCTTTGCGCGACACAAAAAACGCAGAAACTTTGCTGTATTAAAATACACAAAAAACTTGTCAATACTTGATAAATTCATAACACTAACTAACCGAACGCAGAAACAAATATGACGGCTCTACTAGAGTCTCCTAGCGAGAATGGCATATATTCACTAGAAGCGATAACTTCGTTAAGCTCCGCTAACGCCAACTGTCCCTGTGGTGGTTCGCACATTGCCGCAGATCATCAAAATTTTCTGGAAGGAATGCCCCAAGATCCAGCAGATTTGGTAAATGACCTATGTAAAATGGGACACTACTCAGAAGAAACTCTCGAATTTGCCCGAGCATTAACTCAAGCCGAAATCAGAAAGACTCTGGTACTCCAGATGCTCGATCGCGCCGAACCAGGACAACGCCAGATCTGCTACGATTTGATCCAGCTTGCCGGAGGATTAGAAGAGGCTTTTGCCGCCGCCTTTGGCGATCGCTCAACCCAGTTTTTTAATGATGCACTCCGTCTAAGCAAGTTTCGCCGCCGCGATTTTTTAATTAAAGTTGCAGCCGCCGCCGCAGTCGTAACGGCTGCAAGTTGCGTTGGTAACAATAACTCGCAAGCACCAACCGCAACTTCTACGAATGCCGCAGATCCGAGTAAGTTAGAAAAAACCGATTTAACAATTGGTTTTATTCCCATCGCCTGTTCGATTCCCATCGTCGCCGCCGAACCAGTGGGATTTTTTAAAAAACATGGATTAAACGTAACGCTGAAGAAAATGCCAAACTGGGCAGCAGTACGAGAATCTGCGATCGCCGGCGAACTCGATGCCTACCACATGCTGTCTCCCATGCCGATCGCGATGACTTTGGGTTTAGGTTCTTCTGCCTTCCCGATTCGACTTGCCAGTATTGAAAATATTAACGGACAATCAATCGCAGTTGCCAGCAAACATCAAGATAAAGTCAAAACTGCGGCAGATTTTAAAGGCATGACTATCGGATTGCCTTTTCCCTACTCAATGCATAATTTGTTACTGCGCTACTACCTCGCATCGGGAGGATTGAACCCAGACAAAGACGTAAGACTAGAAATCGTTCCCCCACCGGATTCAGTCGCAAAGATGGCAGCAGGACAAATTGACGCTTTCCTCATGCCTGATAATTTTGGGCAACGGGCAATCTTTGAGAAAATTGGTTTCATTCACCTACTCACCAAAGATCTTTGGCAAGGACACCCGTGTTGTGCTTTTGCCGCAAGCCAAAGTTGGATCGATCGCCACCCGAATACCTTTCGTGCTGTCAACAAAGCTATTATCGATAGCGCCGGACATGCCAACGCTGCCGAAAACCGTCAGGAAGTCGCCAAGGCAATGTCCGAACGCAAGTATCTCAACCAGCCGGAACCAGTTCTTACAGCCGTGCTGACGGGGAAATTTGACAATGGTTTAGGGCAAACTCTAGACGTACCAGATCGAATTGGCTTCGATCCCTATCCGTGGAAAAGCTTTGCCAAGTGGATTTCTTCCCAAATGGTACGCTGGGATTTAATGCCGACAGAAAAGGCAAAATATGAAGAAATTGCCACTCAAGTCTACATGACAGACTTAGCAAGAGAACTGGCGAAAGAATTGGGACAAAATCCACCTGCGGAGTCTACGCGGATCGAAAAACTGAAAAATGGTGACTTTGACCCTGGTAAAGTTGAAGCCTATTTACAAGAACAGAAAAAACAGTTCAAGGTTTAGAAGTCATGGTGGACAACTCCCGACGATTATCCAAGCAGCGATCGCACTCCAAAAATAAGTTTTGGCAAACTTATCATTGGCTCCAAAACCCCAATTTCCAAGCCACAATTTTATTCTTTTTGCTCCTAGCTGCGTTGTTACTCGTATGGGAATTGGGAGTGCAATTGAAGCTATTTTCTCCTGTCATGCCAGCTGCCAGTCGAACGATCGCCGATTTTTGGAGTTGGATCGTCGATCCATTTTACGATAATGGTCCCAACGATAAAGGCATCGGTCTGCACTTACTAGCAAGCTTACAACGAGTGATGGTAGGGTTTTTCATCGGCTCGGCGATCGCTATTCCTCTAGGTATTGCGATCGGATTATCAGAAGTCGTTTCCAAAGCCGTCGATCCGTTTATTCAACTGCTGCGTCCCGTCTCTCCTTTGGCATGGTTGCCATTAGGACTAGCAATACTCAAAAGTTCTGAAGCAACAGCCTTATTTGTGATTGCAATTACGAGCATTGCACCCACGTTAATTAATACCAAATTTGGTGTCAGCCATGTTTCTCGCGACTACCTCAACGTAGCGCGAACTTTGGGAGCATCTCGCTGGCGGACGATCGCCAAAGTAATTTTACCCGCAGCCGCACCCCAGATCGTAGCAGGATTGCGAATTAGTATTGGTATTTCCTGGTTAGTGATAGTCGCCGCCGAGATGATTGTCGGTGGTACGGGTATTGGTAGCTTTGTTTGGAACGAGTGGAATAACCTCAATGTCACCAGCATCATCACCGCGATCGTCGTTATCGGACTCGTAGGAATTCTGCTCGATCGCCTTTTGGGACTATTACACAGTTGGGTGTCTTTTGGTCAGTGAGCAGGGAGCAGGGAGCAGGGAGCGCACGAGCAGTTAATTCTTACTTACGACTTACTAACTACCAATATGATTTCCTATACCGATACACTCGATCCTACACTTAAAGACACGACTCAGTTGGTGCTGAAGGATGTGTTTAAGGTCTTTCCTGGGAGACAGAGCTTAGTAGATCGGCTATTGCATCGTACTTCGCCGGATTATATTGCGATCGCTGAGATTAATTTAGAAATTTCAGCGAATACCTTTGTTTCAATTATCGGTCCTTCTGGATGTGGTAAATCGACACTGCTAAACATTATTGCTGGTTTGACTCCACCTACTAGCGGTGTGGTAATGCTGAATGGAACCGAAATTTATCACCCAGGTCCCGATCGCGGTGTTGTCTTCCAAAATTATTCTCTGATGCCTTGGATGACTGTAGCAGAAAATATCCGCTTTGCGATTGAAACAGTTTATTCCAAAATGTCTCGCGATCGGCAAAAACAGATCGTGCGCGAATATATCGATCTAGTCGGGTTGCGGGGTGCAGAACAGAAACATCCCCATGAATTATCGGGAGGAATGAAGCAAAGAGTCGGTATTGCAAGAGCTTTAGCAATCAATCCGCAAATTCTCTTAATGGATGAGCCATTTGGTGCTTTAGATGCATTGACGCGGGGTTTTTTACAAGATGAAATTGCCCGAATTTGGGAGCAACAACACAAAACTGCAATTCTGATTACCCACAGTATTGAAGAGGCTTTGTTACTATCAGATCAAATCGTAATGATGAGTCGGGGTCCCGCCGCTCAAATTGTCGAAGTGCTTGATATTCCCTTCCCCCGTCCCCGCAAGCGCGAAAGTCTCGATCGCCATCCTGCCTATCACGAACTCAAAGCCGAATTAGAGTTACACCTATCCCGTGAAACCCGCGCTGTTGAGGAGTTGCGGGTGTAAGTTGATGAATCGACAGGGGAAAAAGTCGTAAGTCGTAAGTCAGACGTAACTGATAACTGATAACTGATAACTGATTCAATGGTTAACCTGAAACGTACTCGCGAGGATATTTTAGCCTCGGTTTTAGATCTGATTCATCATCAAGGGTTTCAATCTACGGGACTCAAAGAACTATTTAGTGTCAGCGGTACTTCGTCTGGCAGTTTCTACAATTACTTTCAGTCCAAAGATGAATTAGCGCACGCACTGATTGATTATAAGTGGCAGCAAATCAAGACTCATATTATCGAGCCTGCTGCCGAATATACTACCGATCCAATCGCTCAACTGGTGTGGATAATCGATCGCCTAGAAGCAAAACACCTTACCGAACCAGATTGTGGCGGCTGTTTCTTGGGTAACTTAATTGTCGATTTAGCGAAATATGATACATCATTTCAAACACATCTGATCCAGGTGTTTGACCAATGGCATTTCGCGATCGCTCAATTACTGCGTCAAGGACAAACTCAGTTGCGGTCTGATATCGAACCCGATAATTTAGCCGAACAACTGATGAATGCGATCGAAGGAACTCTATTGTTGGGACGCTTATACAATCATCCCAATCGCCTACAACGTGGTTTTGACAGCGTGCGGCAAATATTGAAAGCAGCACTTAAACAGTGACCAGTTATCAGTGGTCAGTGAGTCAGACGAGAGACAAGAGGTAAATTTTGACTTCTGACTTCTGACTTCTGACTTCTGACTTCTGACTTCTGACTTCTGACTTTTGACTTTTGACTTTTGACTTATTCTCTCCGTCTTCTCTGCTTGGGCGCAGTTAATGGTGGTAGCTCCGAACTAGAAGAGTGGTAAGGTAAATAATGTTGTGCTACGGGTTGAGGTGCTTCTGGCTGTCGCTTCTGCGAAATTATCCACCATCGGAGGGCGATCGCAACTCCTACAGTTCCCAATCCAATCGTGAATAGCGACCAGCGATCGCCAAACCCGCCGATAACTGCATCAACTACCCCAATCGTGATCAAAAAGGCAGGTAGCGGCTCTTTCCTATATGCTGACTTCAAAAATCTAGGTAGTGCGGCGTTCATTTCAATATAGTTACTTTTATTTCAGCTATTATCTCAGATTGGATATAATTCTAAGACCTACTGCTCAAAGCCGCTTGTATTTTAAGGTACCGTCTTGCTCTGTAGGTACTACCAATATACCTCACCCACATAACTTATTGCTGTCAACGCTATATCTAGCAATACAAGCGGCACTTCTGCTAGATAATTATTTCAAGCCCAGCCAAGCTAGTACGCCGTGTCCGGTAACAACTTCGATCGCCACCATCAATAAAAAACCGATCATCGCCGCTCGTCCGTTCAAGCGCTCGGCATACTCATTGAAGCCAAACTTCGGTTCTTCTAGTCTAGGTGTAGTTGTTGGTTGAGGTTGGGCAGTCATGTTTTTATCCTTTGAATTACACGAATTTACTAAAGTTCACTGTTGATAATAGCCTCGAAAGTCTAACAACTTCTGGAGAAGCTAGCGCAATGTTAGTTTACAATTTTTAACCATATTACATATATTTTGACACTTTTTTCTGCAAGCTAGTGTTAAGAAAATCGTAACTTAGAGTTTGGAATGGGTAATGAGTAGTTGGTAAGTCGTAAGTCGGGTATTCGTAAGCCATTTTTCTCCCGATCGCTCCCTCAGCTCCCGATCGCTCCGCGACTCTCTCTTCCCCCTGCTCCCTGACAACTGACAAAGCCGATCGCAATGTTTTACACACAAGATGAGAGTTGTCAAGCATAAGCTAGAGAGAGGAGTATCCAACCAAAAGAAAAGCAAAAAGAAAAGCAAATGGAAATAGGCGTTCCTAAAGAAACAAAAGACCAAGAATTTCGGGTGGGTTTAAGTCCTTCTAGCGTGCGAGTACTGCACGAAAACGGTCACGCTATCTTTGTTGAAACTGAAGCTGGAACGGGGGCTGGCTTTACCGATACAGATTACCAGCAAGCCGGAGCGCAAATCGTTTCCACTCCAGAAGCTGCTTGGAACCGAGAGTTAGTTGTGAAGGTGAAAGAACCACTCCAGCCGGAATATAAATTTTTGCAAAAAGAGCAGTTATTATTTACCTACTTGCATCTAGCAGCCGATCGCGCTTTGACCGAACATTTAATTGATTGTGGCGTAACGGCGATCGCATACGAAACTGTAGAACAACCTGGTAATAATAAACTTCCTTTACTCACTCCCATGAGTATTATTGCTGGTCGCCTCTCGGTACAGTTTGGCGCTCGGTTTCTCGAACGCCAGCAGGGGGGACGGGGTGTACTATTGGGTGGCGTACCAGGGGTAAGACCAGGTAAAGTCGTCATCCTGGGGGGTGGTGTTGTCGGTACGGAAGCGGCGCGAATTGCCGTTGGAATGGGTGCAGCCGTACAAATTTTAGATGTCAACGTCGATCGCCTATCCTACTTAGAAACTATATTTGGTTCTAGAGTAGAACTACTTTACAGTAACTCCGCTCAGATTGAAGCTGTTGTCTCCCAAGCTGACTTACTCATCGGTGCTGTGTTAGTCCCTGGACGCAAAGCGCCGATCCTCGTCCCGCGTAACTTAGTCAAACAGATGCATCCTGGTGCGGTAATTGTGGATGTTGCTGTCGATCAAGGCGGTTGTATTGAAACTTTACGCCCAACTTCTCACACTAATCCAGTTTATGTAGAAGAGGGAGTCGTCCACTATGGCGTTCCTAATATGCCTGGGGCTGTCCCTTGGACGGCAACTCAAGCATTAAATAACAGTACCCTACCATACGTGTTGCAATTGGCAAATTTGGGTCTGAAAGCTGTGGAAGTTAATCCTTTCTTAGCGGCTGGTGTCAACGTTCAAAACCATCGCCTAGTCCATCCCGCCGTTGGGCAGGTGTTTCCTGATTTGGTGAGTTAGTAAAGTTCTGGGCGACTGGAAGTCGCAGCGACACAGACAAAACCCGGATGGTGCGCGGGTTTGAAATATTTTTTGTTAGTCCGCGCAGGCGGACTTCGCTTGTGTAGTCGCGAATTCTATTCGCCCAAGCCGATCTGTTCGCGATTGGGTTAGCTTAGCATAACGTTGTTAATTCATACTCGTAATGACTATGATGTAACTAACTGCCATGACCTAGCTAGGAATTGGGCTATAGGTAAAGAGGTTTGATATGGCTCATATAAACTTGCGTCGCCCTCAAAATACAGATGGAGATTTTTATGTCGATACCACTTGTATTGACTGCGATACTTGTCGTTGGATGACTCCAGAAGTATTTAATCGTACTGGCGAACAATCGGCAGTTTATCACCAACCTGCAAATGAAACAGAAAGATTACGGGCGTTGCAAGCCTTACTTGCTTGTCCTACTAGTTCTATTGGTACGGTAGAAAAGCCAAAAGATATCAAATTTGCACAAGACAGTTTTCCGATTCTTGTCGCGGAAAATGTTTATCACTGCGGCTATCATGCTGAAAATTCCTATGGTGCAGCGAGTTATTTAATTGTGCGTCCAGAGGAAAATGTATTAGTAGATTCGCCTCGTTTTGCGCCACCTTTGGTCAAAAAAATCGAAGAAATGGGGGGAATTCAGTATATGTATCTCACCCACCGCGATGATGTTGCCGACCATCAAAAATATCGAGATTATTTTAAATGCGATCGCATCCTTCATGCTGACGAAATTTCCGGCAGTACCCGCAGTGTAGAAATCAAGCTAACTGGTACGGAACCTTATCAATTAGCACCAGATTTGCTAATTATTCCCGTACCTGGACATACCAAAGGTCACACAGTTTTACTCTACAAAGACAAGTTTCTCTTTACAGGCGATCATCTTGCTTGGGATGATGACGACCAAATATTAGCAGGTTTTCCAGGTGTCTGCTGGTATTCTTGGTCAGAACTGATTAAGTCTACCTATCGCTTGTTAGATTACTCATTTGAATGGGTATTACCCGGTCACGGTCGCCGCTATCATGCAGATACAGTAACAATGCGGCATAAACTCAAAGAAGGCATTGAGTGGATGGAACAACAGTGACTAGTGACTGGTGACTAGTGGGTCATTTGGTATGAGTGTTGCCATAAAAAGGATGGTCAATTAAAGTGAAGATACATAGTTTTTCAGGTTGTGATGACACGGCAAAAAAAAGCACCTTTGCGACCGTTAAGTGATGAAGAACAAACCGACTTGAAAAAACTGAGCCGTTCTCAATCCCAATCATCTGCTAGTGTCATGCGGGCCAAAGCGATTCTAGCCGTGGCTCTTGGGGCTGATTACACGAGTGCAGCGCAGTTAGTAGGATTACGCTGTGGTGATACGGTCAGCAAGTGGGTCAGTCGCTTCAATGTTGAAGGCTTAGCTGCCTTACAGCCTCGACATGGCGGTGGGGCAGTAGTGCAATACAGCGAACCAGAAAAACAACGCATCCTGTCCGAATTTCAGCGTCAACCAGAGCGGCAGAAAGAGGGCACGGCAACCTGGTCAGTAGCTACACTTCAACGGGCTTTGCGTCAGGCTCCTGATGGCTTAACCCAAATCAGTACTTATACAATTTGGCAGGTACTCAAAGAGGCGGGCTATAGCTGGCAAAAGAGCCGCAGTTGGTTAAAAACTGGACAGGTGAAGCGCATACGCAAAGGCAAGCTAGTAGTAGTAACTGACCCAGATACCGTGGCAAAAAAAAACTGATAGAACGCGCTTACACTCAGGGACAGAAGCTAGGCTTGAGTGTGTGGTGCGAAGACGAGGCGGGACCATTTGGCACTGCTCCTTACCCTGGTAGCAATTGGCAGCCAGTAGGTAAACCGACACGGCAAGAACATGAATATATCCGTAATGGCACAGCCAAGCTGTTAACGCTATTCCATCCCGCTACTGGGCAAGTACGAGTTAAGGGTGTTACCAGTTGTACCAATGCTGTGTTGCACGAATGGCTCAAGCAAGAATTAGCTAGTGTTGTACAATCACTGCCAACTCCAGCTCGATTACTCAAGCCTGAAGAAAATCAACGGTTATGGAAAAGTTGGCAGCAGGGGTTGAAAGTACGCTTTACACTCCCACACGACTTACCGCCACTGCGAATGTTGCTAGTGATGGATAACTTGGTCGGACATAAAACTCCCCAGTTGGTATTGTGGCTGTGTGCTCATGGCATCATGCCGCTCTACACACCTCTTGGCGGTAGCTGGCTGAATATGGCTGAGTCGATTCAACGAATTCTCAAACGCCGAGCTCTAGAGGGGCATCATCCGCAAACAGCCTATCAAATTATTGAGTGGTTGGAAGCAACTGCTTTTGGATGGAACCAACAACCAACGCCGTTTGTCTGGGCAGGATTACGAGCGCAACGTCGAGACAGAGCGCGTCAAAGATTTCACTCTCTTGGTGGTTCTGGTGCCTGTACGCATCGTCCTCTTCGGCGGACAACTATTGCCAAAAATAATGGCAACACTCATACCAAATGACCCACTAGTGACTAAAGCAAAATAAGACAGTGTAGAAACGTTACATGTTACGTCTTTACACTGAATGTTAATCAAAATAAGTTGGTAAATCTGGATGGCGATGGTAGTGAAAAATTTTAGTAATTTGAGTAGGCATTACCCGTGTCAGAGACAAGGGAGGAATTTCATCTTCGCCAAAAAAAGCGACTTCATCAGTTTCAATACTAGATGATGGAGAACCGCCAATGAGTTCGCAAAGGAAATGTAACTTGTAAACAGCATAAGGGAAAGGCGGATGTCCCTGTTTGTCGCGATCGTAGACAGCAAGTAATTTGACGGCGCGGGTAAGATATCCTGATTCTTCCTGAACTTCGCGCACTACGACTTCACTAGGAGAGTTGCCTATGTCAGCATAACCTCCTGGTAGCGACCAACAACCGTCTACTTTTTCCTTTACCAGTAACAACTTATCTTCTTGGAAAACCGCCGCCCGCACGTCTACTTTTGGGGTAGCATAACCAACCTCTTGAGAAAATAAATCGAGAACGTAGCTAGGCTCGACATGACTATAAGTTGCCATAATTTCCGTCGCGATCGCCCGTAGGGATTTGTAGCGTTCTCTGTCAAACACTCCTTCGGTATAAGTCAAACCAGTTTGCGCGATCGCCTCTAGCTTTTTTGCCCATTCCAGCCATTTGTAATCTAGAGAACCCATGATCCTGCTTGTATTAGGTTGGTTTTTGGTTGATAGTTGACGGTTAACTGATAACTGACAACTGATATTGCAAAGTTTAGTAAAAGCTACCCGCTTCAGCCTATAGATAGATGCATAATATCCGGTTGTCAGCTTGTCTTATTGCAAGGCAAATGGTGTTATTCGACCGATCGGCGAAACGCACCTACAATCGGAACACATATGATAAAAGAGATCGATCTAAAAAGCAAAACTATAGACAACTTGGTGGCGATCGCCGACCAATTTAACGTACCAGGTCAAATTACAGATGTTCAAGCTTTTGGTAACGGCAATATTAACGATACTTTTCTAGTCACGCTGAGAAACTCAACTCAAAAACACGTTATTCTACAACGCATTAACACGCATGTATTTCGCCAGCCAGAACTGGTAATGCAGAATATGCGCGTCTTTACCGACCATGCGACCCAGCGCTTGCAAGATTGGAATAGCGATCGCCGTTGGGAAATACCGAGTGTAATTCTAACGCAGGATCATCGGGAATATTGGGTGACTGCTGAAGGTGCGTTCTGGCGGGCAATTAGCTTTATCGAAGCCGCACGATCTTTTGATATTGTTACAGATAGCGAGCGCGCTAGAGAGGCTGGTTGCGCCCTTGGTAGGTTTCACAACCTAGTTAGCGATTTACCCCCTGAAAAGCTAGCCGTCACGTTAGAAGGGTTTCACATTACACCGCGCTACCTTCAGCAATTTGATGCAGCGCTGGCAAAACATGACAAAAGCAAATCTCCTGAAATAGATTTCTGTTTGCAATTTATTCAGACTCGTAGACAGTGGGTAAGTGTTTTAGAAGATGCAAGAATCAGCGGAGAATTGCCTTTGCGTTTAATGCATGGCGATCCCAAAATTAACAACGTTCTGTTTGACACCAGTACTGGACGAGCTGTTAGTGTTATCGATCTCGATACGCTCATGCCTGGTTTAATCCACTACGATATTGGTGACTGTCTGCGATCGAGTTGTAATTCTTTGGGTGAAGAAACTCAACAATGGCAAGAGGTACGATTTGAAACAGAACTTGCCCAAGCTATTTTACAAGGCTATGTTTCACAAGCAAAAGATTTTTTAACTGAAAAAGATTACGAATATATATATGACTCAATTCGGCTTTTGGCTTTTGAATTAGGATTGCGATTTTTCACCGATTATTTAGTAGGCAACGTTCACTTCTCTAAAGTGAAATATGCAGAACACAATTTAGTTAGAGCGTTGGTACAATTTCAGCTGACTCAGAGTATTGAAGCTCAAAAGTCGGCTATTTGCGCGATCGTGCGAGATTTAAAACGAGATTTAAAATGAGCGATCGCACTTTTTTTCTCAAGCCGTTTCCCTCCGATAGTCCACGGTTTCAACTCGAAATTTCAGGTAGTGTAGATCGGCAGTTCAATCAACTTTCTATTCAATATCAGATTTTAGGACAACTGGCAGAATTAGCCATTCCCACAGCAACAAATTTGCCAAGTCGTAAAGACGAATTATGGCAACAAACCTGCTTAGAGTTCTTTTTGGGAATTAAAGGTTCTCCCCAATATTGGGAATTTAATCTCTCGCCTACTGGTGATTGGAATATTTATCATTTTGAAGATTATCGTCAAGGAATGCAACCAGAAGCAGCCTTCACGTCGCTACCATTTGTCGTGCATAATCGACCGAATTATTTGTTATTAAACCTCGAACTCAATTTAGATAAAATTGTAGAAATAGAGCAGAAAATAGAAATTGCGATCGCATCTGTGATTCAGTCAAAAGCTGGTGAAATGAGATATTGGGCATTAACTCATTGCGGTACGCAAGCCGATTTCCATCTGCGCGATAGTTTTACTATTAAATTGTGAAAATGGGGAGTGAGGAGTGGAGAGTGTAAACTTAATTAGCTTTAATAATTCTATCCGATTTTGAGAATTAATTGTTATCCGTTTTGATTCTGACCGATTTCTCGTTCAATGATTTCTTTGATAAATTCAGGGATTTCTTTATTTAGTTCAGTAGCTTGGTGTTTCAGATTTTCATATAGATCAATCTCTTCTTCCTGCCACATTATATCTATTCTCCTCACCTGTTGCATGGCAATATGTGTATAGCTTTCTGGATAAGCCCAGTAACAGGATAAGCAAATAGACTTATCCTTGATAATACTCCAGTTTTCACAATGTTCGCATGACCAAGACTTTGCTCGGTTAGCAGAGCCACAAAGCAGCATAAAGTGTTCAGGTGAAAGTTCCGGTTCTCCATCAATTTCAAAAGGAATACGATGATCGATCTGCAATTCACGTTTATCTACTTGTTCTAAATAAATGAAACACTTACAGCCATAACTCTTAATCAGTTCATCCTTTAGCTGCTTTGATAAACCAGTTCTACCAGAAAATCTAGAAAACCTAGCCTTGTTAACATCTCCAAATCTATAAGCAGCAATCCTTCTACCGTCGCTTCCTGTAACCCAGAAAGTGTCAAGGGGAATTCCACGTTCTCGAACATCTCTTGCTGCTCTTGGAGGATGATTATAGCCGTATATGTTCTTAAGTTCTTCCGTAGTTACAAAACCATGTTGCAAAATGTGATTAATAACAGCTTTTGGTCTTTTCGCAGTCACTGACTGACACAGTTGTATGAAATCATTGGGTAGCGGCTGAGAACTGTTCATGCTTGTCCAATAGAGTAAGCTGTTTATGCGTCCTGCTAATATAGCTCTCTATTCTTGAAATGCGATCGCCAAGTAAACATGGCGACAAATATAAAGACTCTATCGTTACTTCGTCTCTGCCCAACAGTGTTGCTTGGGACGAACGCCCAACTTCAATTTCAATTTTTGTCAACTCTAATTCTTCAGGTAGTGAGTTACCGAAAGTTTTATTTCCTCGTTTACCGTCGTAGCTAACTGCAAACGCGACTCCTTTTTGGTTGAGATTTTCAAGAGCTAGCACAAAATCATCAAAACTGATTCCAGCAAAATATCTTGAATCGCGATCGCCGCACACACCTTGATAAGGCGGATCTATGTAGACAAAATCACTTTGTCTAACTTCAGCTAGCACGTCTTTATAATCCCGACATGTGAATTTGCACTTATTTTTCAGCAGTTGAGATACGCCTTCTATATTTTTTCTCATCTTGTCAGGCTGAGTTCCCTTTCGCCTTTTATCAGGGCTTTGGTTAAAAAAACCTTCAGAGTTATACCGTACAGCCCCTTTTACGCATCGAGCTAACAAATAGAGAAAAAGTTGCGGCTCATTAGTCTTATTAAACTGCTCTCTAACTTGATAGTAATGCCCTACAGAATCGCTATGCTGTTCGTTCCATATATCTGTATAAGCAGTTGCTATTTCTTCAGGGGTTTCTACGATCGCCTGTAGTAATTTAACTAGCGGTTGATTTAAGTCATTGATCCAAAAATTTTGAGAAATTTCCTTAGAAGAGGCTGCAATACTAATTGCAGCAGTTCCGGCAAACGGCTCAACCAGCCTATGTACAGTTTCAGGTAGAAATTTCAAAATCTCTGAAGCAAGATTTCTTTTACTGCCTTGATATTGAACCGGATGAGGAAGGCTAACCATTTTATATAGAACACATGTTCTCAATCAGAATACCATAAAGACTAAGACGGCTAATGAGTTACCAAATTCCCATATTGATAGATGCCCTACAACTAGACCTACAATTACGATTGTTGTGGTTTGTAGTTGAGCATCCAGAGGTAGCAGCCTTGAAACTCGTGTCCGATCCCGCGATCGCTGACAAAATTAGCCGAATGAACGAACGAGTGCGCTGGCAAGATCCTGTCATTCAGCGAAGAGGAATTGACCAAACTCGGCTGGTATTAGAAGATAGGAGAGCGGATAACCCAGAGTTTTCGTTTCTGGTTATAGGCGATACTGGCACTGGTTCGCACCGATATAATAATCCCCAACGCGAAGTAGCTGGACTCTTGCAGCCGCATCTTGCCGATAGCAGTTTCATGCTACATACAGGCGATGTGATTTATCTAGTTGGGTCGAGCGAGTTCTACCTGGATAATTTCATCAAGCCTTATCGAGAGTTTTTAGTCGGTGGCGAAAACCCCAAAGCGATCGCCTACGACCGAATGACTTTTAGCCGACCCATCTTACCAGTTCTGGGAAATCACGATTATTACAATTTGCCATTATTATTTGGCGCGCTCTCTTTGACGACCTTGCCCGTGCGTCGTCTGCTCAAATTTAGAAGAGATTTTGATGTAGGTTGGCACGGATCGAAACAGGGTGATGCTTATGCACGCGCATTTCTAGATTGTCTCAAAGCATTGAAGTTGCCAGGTGAATTAGATCGCCACTTAAGCAAGCACTACACGGCGAAAACGGATACGGGTTATTGCCTGCGCTACGAACCTGGGCATTTTACTCGCTTGCCCAATCGCTACTATACTTTTCGCTATGGCGGAATTGATTTCTTTGCTTTAGATTCCAACACGTTTAACGACCCGCTACCAATATCAACCACTCCAGAGGGAGAAGCACGTCGTCAGCAGGTAGTACAGCGCCGCGATCGCCTCGAACAAGAAAAGCTACAAATTCTTGACGCAGCAGATAAACTGAATCCCGACAATCCCGACGATGCTGAACAATTGGACGATTTGCAAGTCAAACTGTCGCAGATTGAGGAAATTATTGTCGATATCGAAAAGCAATTAGCTATTAACAAAGCAGTAGTCACCGACACCGAACAACTCGATTGGTTGCAACAGCGATTGATTGAATCGTGGCATACAGATGAGGTACGCGGAAGAGTGCTGTACTTTCATCATCCCCCCTACGTGACTGAGGCAACGAAATGGCATCAAGCACAAACTCTGGCAATTCGCGATCGCTTGCGTAGCGTACTCAACGGAGTCGCTGAGGCTGTGGGTTCTCTTCCCCAAGGTCGTCCCATTGTCGATCTAGTTTTAAACGGTCACGCGCACTGTTTAGAATACCTAAAAACAACAGACACGGGACACGCTGATTCCAATATCAATTGGATTGTTTGTGGTGGAAGCGGGTACAGCTTACGCCGCCAGCGCGAAGAAGGGACAGATTTGATGGAAGGAGAAGAAGAAAAGTTAGTAGCGCGATCGCATCTGTTTGTCGGTCGCAACGGTTATGCTACCGAAAAACGTCGCCCCTACACTTGTTTGCGAATTGACGTACAAGATGGTTGTCCCCCCAAATTTGTCATCCGTCCTTTTGTTACCGAAAGATATCAAAAGCGGTGGCACAGATACGCGATCGAGCCTTTTACGATTTGAATGGGATAGCGAGGAGTGAGGAGCGAGGCGAGCGCGCCTGCCGAGGGTTGTGCCAGAGATTCTAACTCTACTACTTGCTACTCGCTTAAACAGGATTGACCGCTACAAAAGTCGTAAAAATCTTGTCACCCACATCGTTAATTTGATGCTGGATGCGATCGAGAAATTCATGCAGTCCAGTATTGACAATTTCCTCAATTGTGATGTATTCCAATTCCGATCGCAATCGACCGAGGGCGCGTTCGGCGGGATTTTGCCAAGTACCGATGGGAGTTCCAGTAATTTGATGTAGCGATTGCTCTGCTTGGAGCAAGCAAAATTGAATCGAACGGGGAAATTCGCGGTTGAGAATCAAAAATTCTGCTACAGCTGTAGGCGCAATGCGATGTCGTCCCCATTTACGATACATCTCATAAGCACTCGCAGATTTTAGCAGTGCTATCCATTGCAACTGGTCTAGAGTCGTCCCCACATCTTTAGCTGAAGGTAGCAAAATATAGTATTTTACATCTAAAATTCGAGCAGTTTTATCAGCTCGTTCTAACAAACGTCCAATTTGTCCGAAATGCCAACCTTCATTGTGCGTCATGGTTGCATTCATCACCCCAGCAAACAAGTGACTGGCTAACTTGACTTCAGCAAAAAAATTCGACCATTCAGGGACGGTATGAGATTGAGCCGCTTCTTTAACCATGAAATAAAATGCATTCACCCGTTCCCACATTTCCGAGGAAATAATTTCCCGGATCGATCGCGCGTTTTCCCGTGCAGCAAACAAGCAAGAAGCGATCGAATTAGGATATTCGCGATCGAAAGTCAAGAACTGAATGACATTTTCTGCTGTCGCTTCACCGTAGCGTTCTTGAAATAACGATAAATCTCCTGTAGTCAAAATCAAAGGTTTCCACTGCTGCGCTTCTCCAGTAGGAGCATCCAATAATAGAGTTAAATTGACATCAATAAAACGGGCAACATTTTCTGCCCTTTCTACATAGCGGTTTAACCAGTAAATTGAATCAGCAACTCTGCTTAGCATAATTAGTTATCAGTTATCAGGAGTGGTAGGGGCGGGTTTTGTGCGAAGATTGAGTGTCTTCACCGTGGATCTTTTGCTAAACCCGCCCGTACCTAAGTAGAAGTAATTGCGAATTCTTACCCTAGCCACTAGCCACCAGCCACTATCCACTCATTTACATACCACCCAAGTATCTTTACTCCCTCCACCTTGGGAGGAGTTGACTACCAGAGAACCTCTTCTGAGGGCAACGCGGGTTAGTCCACCTGGATTGACGTAAATTTCTTTGCCGTAGAGGATATACGGTCGCAAGTCTACGTGACAGCCTTCAAATTGGTCTTCTAGAATGGTTGGCACGCGAGACAAACACAAAGTTGGTTGGGCAATGTAGTTGCGCGGACTAGCCTTAATTTTTTCGGCAAATTCTTGGCGTTGTTCTGGGGTAGCAGAAGAACCAATGAGCATTCCGTAGCCACCAGATTCATTCGCTGCTTTGACAACTAACTTATCGAGATTTGCCAAAACATGAGCCTGTTGATTTGGTTCCCAACAGAGGTATGTAGGAACGTTAGATAAAATCGGTTCTTCGCCCAAATAGTAGCGGATCATCGCTGGAACGTAAGCATAGATGACTTTATCATCGGCTACACCAGTTCCTAGTGCGTTAGCCAGCCCAACTCTACCCGCACGATAGACTTCCATCAGTCCAGGTATGCCTAATAAAGAATCGGGGCGAAATGCTAATGGATCGATAAAATCGTCGTCAATCCGGCGATAAACGGCATCAACGCGCTTTAAGCCTTTGGTAGTCCGCATTTGTAGGTAGCCATCCGCGACTACCAAATCTCGTCCTTCTACCAACTCCACGCCCATTTGCTGTGCCAAGAAGGAATGCTCGAAGTAAGCTGAGTTGTAAATTCCTGGTGTTAAAACAACTACCGTTGGATCGTAGAGTTGAGGAGGAGCTAGGTTGAGTAAAGTTTCTAGTAAATGACTGGGATATTCCTCAACTGGCTGAATTGTCATCGACTCAAAGACTTTTGGAAAAGTGCTTTTCATGACGCGACGATTTTCCAGCACGTAGGAAACACCAGAGGGACAGCGCATATTATCTTCTAGCACGTACCAGCGACCATCGCGATCGCGCACTAGGTCGGTTCCGGTAATATGACACCAGATCCCACCAGGGGGTTTTAGTCCAATACAAGGCTTTAAAAATCCCGTAGCCGATTCGATTAACTCGCTCGGAATTACACTGTCTCGGATGATTTTCTGCTCGTTATAAATATCGTTAATAAACAAATTCAGGGCAAAGATCCGTTGCTTCAGTCCCTTTTCTAGAAACTGCCATTCCTCGGCTGAGACAATGCGGGGAATGATGTCAAAGGGAAAAATCCTTTCTGTACCTTCACCCTCACTGTAGACGTTAAAGGTGACTCCCATGTTCATCAAAGCAATTTGTGCTGCTTGATGTCGCCGTTGTAATTCTCCTGCTGGCAGAGAATTAATTCTTTCTAGCAGTGGAATTGCCTCCGCACGAGGTTTATCTTTAGCGACGAATAGCTCGTCGTAAAAGTCTCCTGGTTCGTAATTGTCGAATCGCACAATAGAAAGGGTAGGGGTAAGGGGAAAAGTCGTAAGTCGGGTATTCGTAAGTCGTAAGTCAGAAGTTACTGACGACTTGCTACTTTTTAGCGATCGCAGTTTGTCTGTCGTTAATGTTGAATTACCTTACCAAATAGAATATCGATCGCATTTCAACTGTAGTTTTGACTACAAAATCAATTGTTAATTGGTAATTCGTAATTGACGGGTGGATAGTAGCGCTTTGGCTGGGGTGAGACCAGCCTGAGAATTTAAAACCTCACAGTTCACTAACTAATTGACGGAATTCGCGCTACGATACCTTTTTTCAGTGGTTCCGGTCGCTCCGACCAAGGCAGCAGACCGTCGTTCTTAGCATGATACTTGCTAGCGCAGTCGAGTATGGCAGCAGCGCTATCTTCAGCAGGTATTGTCCCAAATACATAAGTACACTTTCCTGCTGCCGCAAACGTCACAACGCAGGGAGAGTTACACGCACTCATGCACTCCACTGCTTGTAAAGAAAATTCTGGTGCGAGTTGCCACTCTTCGTAAAGTTGGGTTAAGCGTTCGAACAAGATTTGACCACCACTCACCCCTACTCGTTTACCGTCCTGCCAAGTACTGGCGCAGGTCGTACAGACAAATACAGTGTGTTTCTCTTTCATAGATGTTGCAAAACTTAATAGATATTGTTAATTTTATTTAAGACAAAGTAACAAATAGACAAAAATAATCTCATGACACGCTCTGGATATATTACTTCACCTGGCGAAGGCGAAAAGCTCAACAATTTCGCAGTCGAACCCAAAATGTATGTAGATGAGACCCCTCGCATTGGTTTTACCGAGTACGCAGAACTACTCAACGGGCGGCTAGCAGCGATTGGTTTTGTGGCTTTGATTGCAATGGAAGTATTGACTGGTCACGGCATCTTTGGGTACTTAGCTGGTCTAGGACAATAGATATTCGTACCTTAGGATGCAATGCACAGGTAATTTAAGGTTGCTAGATAAGTGTGAGAGATTGCTAGCAACCCATAATTATTCGATCTAGGAAGAGTGATTGATGGGCGTTGGTTCTGGTAAGTCGATCGCAGGATTGCGCGTGAAGAACCCTACAGGCATCAACTTAAAACCAGCATGGTGAACGGGCATAACAGGCCAGTCTTCAGGGCGAGGAACGTGGGTAGTACCGAACGTGTACCAAGCTACCAAGTCTTG
Organism: Chroococcidiopsis sp. SAG 2025; assembly: GCF_032860985.1. GTDB lineage: Bacteria > Cyanobacteriota > Cyanobacteriia > Cyanobacteriales > Chroococcidiopsidaceae > Chroococcidiopsis. The sequence goes on along the minus strand of NZ_JAOCNC010000001.1, from coordinate 4,824,340 downwards.
ACCTATAAGCGGCTCATCATCTGCAATCAGAGTAGGTAATCCCTGTTGGGAGTTACTTTGGTTGGGATATTCTCCTCCAGCGTGGAGTTCTTTAGGCTTATACTTAGTCACCCAGAAGTGGTGAGTGGCAAAGCCCGCGCGATCGCGAATTGTTGCGTCTTGGCTGGGGAAAAAGACTGTATTTCCAGATGGCATTAACATGTAACTTGTGGGTGCGCCGAGTTGATTTTTGCGAGTCGTACTGGCGATCGCCCATTCTCGGTGTTCTGCTATATTTAGATCCCGAACGGCGCTTTTCTCTGATTTTAGGGGTACATGTTTAGTAACAAACGCATTCCCGTGAGGATTATTTGCACTGATAGGTAAGGATTGAACCGTCATTTCCATTGGCATGTTTGCTTCGCCGTCTACATCCAGGTCTAACCGAAAGTTAAAAAAGTGCTGGTGATTGACACCGACAATGTTTTTGGCGATTAACTTGCCGTAGGTATCTCGATTTGCAGTGGTGACAGAATCCGAGCCTTGGGCTAAAATAAGTCCGTGCAAGTCAGTCCGTACGTCTAACGATCCGTCTTGGTGAAAGATCCAGTTGATGGCATAGTCGTAATTACCGATTGTTGCTGTCGTTGTGACGATGAGCTGGCGATCGCGTCGGACATCCTTGCGTTCGGATCTATAATCGTAGTGCTTCCACAACACGCCATCATCTTTTTCATAAATGCCGATAACATCAGGCATGGCATAAGGTTTCCCCTGCGAGTCTGCTAGCACTGCATCTAGCAATACCCCATTTTCTGGAATTTCTTTACCTAGTTCCTGGGTATTAGTTAGCGTACCAAAATTGTATTCTCCGATATCAAAGGCATTGCGAAACGACCACTGCGGATTGGGATCGCCATAGGGAACGACCATTTCAGATAAACTGGCACGATACATGACTGGACGAAATTCGCGACCGTCTTCATGCTGCACTTGGTAAAGGATCAAACCATCCCGTGGATGCATCATGTAGCGGAATTTCCACCCCTGCCAACTCACTTCATGACCATTGAGTTTGAAGGTGTGACCGTTTGGTTGCAGGATTTTTAGTAATTTGGCTGCCGTTCTTAGAGGGCTAAGCGATCGCCGATTGTAGTCCCAATTTTCCTTGGAGAGAGCTACGACACCCGTATCGCTAAAACTAGCCAGTTTTTTAGCATTGAGATCGACAGTTGCAACGACTCCCTCTATTGGCGTACCGTAATAGTTCCAGCGATCGCCTTTGAAGTAAGATAACGTTCGACACAGACGCGCCCCACTTGACTTTTCTGCTTCAGTCACCAGCCCTACTGCCCAGCCTTCAACGATAACTTGTTTGAAGTCAGTAATGCCTCGCTTCCTCATGGCTGCTTGCCAGCGCGGATCGGCTTTGGTGACTGCCGCTGCTATTTCATATTCTGGTCCCATGATGGCTGGCTGCACGCCAGGAATCTCTTGCCAGGATGACAAAACCCCAGCTTTAGTTTTCGGTTTTAAAGTTACAACAGCTTCGTAGGTTTTGTTTTGAGAGCGATCGTAAACCACGGCAAAAACTTCTCGTTTGAAGGGTTGCCCTGGCTTGAAATTCAAGACTTCTGTTTTATCTGGTTCATTCAGAGCAACGATGGGAAAGTGAATTTCCCGTTGGGGCATTTTCTGTTTAATGACTGCAACGGCTGCTGTAATCTCATTTGCCGTTAATGCATCGAGCGGATGAGTAGGGGTGACGATTCGAGCTAGAGAGAGCCGCATCGAACCAATGGCGATCGCGAATATGATGAACGTGGCTATGGATAACCAAAATTGCTTTCGCCACTGCGAGAATAACTGGGAAAGAATTTGCAACATAGAAAAATTTCTGCGCTATCAGATTTGCAGTCTTGGCTATCGCACTAAGGTATCTGCTTGCTTTTGGGTGGTGATAATAGCGCGATCGGGGACTTTTACACCGTTTTGCAGCGTTACGCCCACCACTATAGCTTCGCTACCGATTGTCACGTCATTACCAACTTTAGAACGAAATAATACAGTATCATCTCCAATTGTGAGATTATCGCCAACTTCGAGAGGTCCGTGAAAAACGATGTTATCGCTCGTATCTAAGTTTTTACCAATACGGATGCTCGTACCTTTGAGCGCATGAAACGTGACTCGATCCTCAATTTGGGCATTCTGCCCAATAATAATTGGCGTGCCTTCATCAGCACGAATTGAAGTTCGCTGTCCTACGGTGCTATTATTGCCAAGCCTGACATCTCCAACGATGCGAGCAAACTCATCGAGTTTCACATTCTGACCGATTGTGGGTTTAACTGGTTTTGGATTCCAAGATGTTTTTGGTGCTGTACTAACACCCGTTACGGCATCAAATCCTGCTTCTTCGTATAGGTGGCTGTAGTTTTCAGCAAACTCGGCATTGACTTCTAATACTTCTTCTTGAAACTTAGAATTAGCTTCCGTTTTGAGTGGGAGAGCATCAGCCTGCGCTTGAGTCGTAATAACTGCCCCAATTGGTACTAAACGGTTTTTGCCAATCCGCACGTTTGACAGAATCGCACCATGCAGTACAAAAGCACCGTCTTCTAGCACTACGTTACTCAAGCGAGTATGAAAACCGATAAAGGTGAAGTTGCCAATTTGTGAATTCTCAATATTTGCCTGATGAGCAATACTCACTCGTTCGCCAGTACTACTTGATTTTGCCGCACAAGCACTTGGAGGAGCCGTATTTCTACGGAGAGCTAGAAATAAAATATTGTCTTGAAAATTAGTCCGATCGCCAATACAAATGCGAGTGTTGGGTTCCGCTCGGATGATAGTGTTACTAGCAATAAAAACTTTACGACCGATTGAAACATCACCGAAAAACTCATCTAACGGACTAATAAAGCTAGAGTTAACTACGATTTTAAATGGTTCAAATAAACTGGTTAAACCCTGAGACTGAACATTAACAGCAATCGTTTTTAGTGTAATAATAATAACAATCAGACCGAGAAACACGAAAAACTTCAACCTACTTTTAGCATTCTTTAGCATAGATTCTTTACCAAAAGCTATAGCAAATTATGTATTTAGAAGCTTACCTTGAAGTTCTAAGGTTGAATAGTTCGCCATAATAATAATACAAGATGCAATTTATCAAAATGACAACTTTTACAGCATGTTTATTTGAGTTGTGAACTAACAAGTGAGAATTGTCATTTGTCATTTGTCATTTTTGAAAGCACAATTATCATGTCACAGACAGAGGGACGGTATTTCACAATTGGTTTATACAGGCTATATTTGGATTTATGTCTTTCATGGTGAATTTAAAAGCGACACAGCAGCGCATCGTTTTTCTAAATTAAACGCTTGTTCGGCAACCTTTTGATTTGTAAAATTGCTCGGTAGAAGAAGCATGAGCGTAGCGATCGCCTCTGCACCTTCCTCTCAGCTTTCATCGCACTACGCAATCCTCAATTAACTCTTACACCCCACACCCTATCTCCACACCCCACACCCCACACTCTTTCTTCACTAGTCACTGATAACTGACTTGGGAATGATGGCAAGGGAGGATGGTAATGTGAAAATAGCGCCAGACATTTTGTGATTCCAAGCAAAGTGTCATAGCGCTAAGTGCAGTAATGAATATAGATCGAAAATTCAAAATAGCGCGATCGCCCTTTTTGAGAAGTTGACAGTTGCAAACGCTCGGTCAGGAACAATAACCTATTCCATGAATATCCTTGAAGTCTCCACTACTCCCTTTACCGACCAGAAGCCAGGTACTTCTGGATTGCGAAAAGCGGTCAAAGTGTTTCAGCAACCCCACTATTTAGAAAACTTCGTCCAATCCATCTTCGATAGTCTCGAAGGTTGTCAGGGACAAACTTTAGCTTTGGGTGGTGACGGTCGTTACTACAACAGAAAAGCGATCCAAATTATTTTGAAAATGGCTGCTGCGAATGGTTTTAGCCGGATTAAGGTCGGTCATCGCGGTATTCTCTCTACTCCTGCTACTTCCTGTATTATTCGCCAATACAAAACCTTGGGTGGAATTATTCTCTCTGCCAGCCATAACCCAGGTGGGGTGGATGGGGACTTTGGCGTAAAATATAACACTGGTAATGGTGGACCCGCACCGGAAAAGGTGACTGAGGCAATCTACGCCCGTAGTAAAACAATCGATCGCTACAAAATTCTGGATGCGCCAGATATCGATTTAGACACTTTAGGCGAGTCTCGTTTGGGAGAGATGACGGTTGAAGTTATCGACTCAGTTCAAGACTACCAAAAACTCATGGAGTCGCTATTTGACTTCGATCGCATTCGTCAATTTCTCACCTCTGGCAAACGCATCTGCATTGATTCCATGCACGCAGTCACGGGTCCCTATGCCCGGGCAATTTTCGAGCAAAGCTTGGGCGCACCGCAAGGTACGGTAGTCAACGGTACGCCTTTAGAAGATTTTGGCGGCGGACACCCAGACCCGAATTTAGTCTATGCCCACGATCTCGTAGAAATTCTGTTTGGAGACAATGCACCGGATTTTGGTGCTGCTTCCGATGGAGATGGCGATCGCAACATGATCTTGGGCAAACATTTCTTCGTCACCCCTAGCGATAGTTTAGCAGTGCTGACAGCCAACGCTAAATTAGTCCCTGGTTATGCTTCAGGACTTGCTGGAGTCGCCAGATCTATGCCCACAAGCCAAGCGGCGGATCGCGTAGCGGCTAAATTGGGGATCGATTGTTACGAAACTCCGACAGGATGGAAGTTTTTCGGCAATCTCCTCGATGCAGGCAAAGCTACCCTGTGTGGGGAAGAGAGTTTTGGTACGGGTTCCAACCACATTCGTGAAAAAGATGGGTTGTGGGCGGTGTTATTTTGGTTGAATATCCTTGCCGTGCGTCAACAATCGGTAGAACAAATCGTGCGCGAACACTGGCAGACATACGGACGCAATTATTACTCGCGCCACGACTATGAAGGAGTAGATAGCGATCGCGCCAACACCTTAATGGAAAAGTTGCGTTCTGTCGCCCCTACACTCAAAGGTAAGCGGTACGGGCAATATGAAGTCGAATATGGAGATGATTTCAGCTATACCGACCCGATTGATGGTAGTATCAGCAGCAAACAAGGCGTGCGGATTGGTTTTGTTGACGGCTCTCGGATCGTCTTCCGCCTTTCCGGTACGGGAACCCAAGGAGCAACATTACGGGTTTACTTTGAAAGCTATGAAGGTGACTCTAGCAAACAAGATCTAGAGGTACAACAGGCGCTAGCCGAACCAATTGCGCTCGCCCAGGAAGTTGCTCAAATTCGCGAATATACTGGAATGTCAAAACCGACAGTGATTACTTAATCAGTTATCAGTTGTCAGTTATCAGTTATCGTAAGCCGTAGGTGTTTTTTACTTACGACTTACGACTTATTACTTACCCCCATGTCATGGCAAAAACTCTGGGAGAACAGCTTTTAGCAGTGACTGTACGACGCTCTCGCCATGCAAGAACTCATTCCAATTGCTGTAGTGTCTGTGGGAAACCATTGGGTAATGATACAACTCCTAGCGATCGCCAAGTTGTAACTGAATCAGATTCAAGTCACATACTCGTTTTTGGGCTAACTGTACTCATCGGTTTACCCTTAGTAGGAACACGACCACTAGCAGTTCGCGTTGGTGGCAATTGCCAGTTTTGCTCTCTTTTGCGTTTCAGTTACCCGTCAGCAGCACTCAAGGCGCACCAATCCAAGGGGAGTGTAAAGCTGATACTGATGCAGTTCCCAGAATTGCTCTCATTTCTGCATTCTCTGGTGAGGCAGATCGATTTATTGATGAAATGCGTTTGAATGACGGCAAAAATAAATTCGATGGCTGCGTAAATATTAACGGACATCGCTTTAGTAAGGGAAAATTGCGCGGTAAGAACGTCGTTGTCGTGCTGACTAATATCAGTATTGTCAACGCTACAATGGTGACGCAATTAACGCTAGACAAATTTAACGTCTCAAAAGTGATTTTTAGCGGGATCGCAGGTGGAGTTGGTGGGGTTGGGGCAAACGACGACGACTCTAATACCCCGAACGAGACACCCATCGGTTCGGTGACGATCCCCAAACGTTGGGGTTTTCCCCAAGAAACGTATTTCAATAACACGGCAGAAATTGTAGCGTGTGCGTTCTCACCCGGACTTCAGCTCAATCACGTCCTGCAAGACCCATTAGAGGAAGCCAAGACCTGTAATTTTCTCATAGGACAAGCATCTGAACCAGGGCAAGCTAATCAAGCAGGAATCTTTCAACCAGATGCCAAAAATGCTTTTTTACGCAATACAAATGTCAGTTCCGATCGCGCACCGCAATTTTACTTCAACCAGAACAACGAACAGATCATCCGTCAAGTTCCATTCCCAGGCGCGTCTGTCAACCTAGAGACAGATCAGGACTTCAAATTCTGGTTTATGGTTGATGAGGCAATGTTTAAAAAAGCAAGTCAGCTGGAAGTTAAATTATTAGATTGTCCTCAAGTTGACCAGGCGGGAAATTGCCCTACTACGCCGATCAATCCACCACCTCAACTCATCGTCGGTCAAAATGGGGTCGCTGGACCTACATTTGTTGACAACGCCCAATATCGTAAATTTCTAGCAACAACCCTCAATTTTGACGAACAAGGCAACCGCAACGCCGACACGGATGTACTAGTTGTCGATATGGAAACTACCGCTTCGGCAATGGTAGCCTATTCCAACAACGTCCCTTTCATTGCCGTCAGAAGCGTTTCCGATTTAGCTGGTGGTGGCGAAGAGGCAGCTGCAACGCAAATCGGCACATTTTTTGCGATCGCAGCGGAAAATCAAGCAAGGGTTGTATTTGCTTTCCTAGAAAAGCTGTAAGCGATCGGTTGGCAGCAACCTCGTTTTCTCCTCGTCTTATCAAGGGAATCGGCAACGCCTAATTCCCTCGAGCGCAAATGGTAGCCAACGCAGTATATATTTACTTCGTGCTACCTGTAATACTGGAGGATTCGATTTATGTCTGCTCATGATGCTAATGCACCTGCTCATCCTACAGACCCAACCATGTTGGATAAAGGATTGACTAAGCGCGAATACATTGCTGCGATCGCCCTAGCCGCAACTGATGCTAGTGCAACAGCCCCAGAACGAGCCAAGCAAGCTGTTGAGTTGACAGATGCTCTGTTTAAGGCATTGCATGGTTAATTTGTAATTCGTAATTCGTAATTATTGCTTTGTCATGATTGTTGTAGTTGCGAATTGCGAATAATCCAGTGTTAATTAGTGCAAACTACTTTATTTCTTCCGAGCTTTGTTTTATAATATCTATATTACAATGAAAATATTTGCAACTTTTAAAAATCTGAATATATTTCCATTATTAAGCAAATAATAACAAAAATTTCCCGCAAAATCAAGTAGCCAACTTTCTTATTTATAGATAATAGGGTGGGCATTGCCCACCTTGAATTGCCTACATTAAATAGACCATAGCAATTTCTATAATTAGAGAAGGATAGCTACTCAGTAAAACAATGGAACGTGGTTTGATTTGGTTGCCACTGCTAGGATTATTTTTTTGGTTAGCTTGGCAGGGACGAAACGAATTTCAAAAAGTAGAAGCCTATCAAAATTGGGCGCAACAGTTTGAAAAATCAAAATACGATATTTATGCGGTTTTGGGACAGAGCGGCAACGAATTAACTTGGGGAAAACCAACACGCACCGGACCCATTGACCTGAAAACTTTTTCTTTAGAACGGGTGCAAGAAATTCGCTTGCTAGTAGAGGAAAAACCAGTAGCGTTGGAGACACCACCCAATAAAGGTAAAGCGATCGCGCTAGAATTTGTCATGCAAGATTCACAAGATACCGTGCGAATTCCCTTTACAGAGATCCCCATTGCTGTAGAGTGGGGTAAATATTTACTTAGAAAGAAGAACTGAGATCCCATTCTCGCAAAGCGATCGCTACTCCTTGTTGTAGTTGCGGTGAAATGTTAGCATCAGCAGCAAGTTGAGTTAACTGTTGATAGGCAGCAGTAGAATTTAACTGTTTGAGAGCAGCGATCGCGTGCAATTTGACGGCAAGATCTGAGTCCGCTAGTAATTGAATCAGCGATGGAATTGCTTGCATTTCACCTAATTGACCTAAAGACAAAGCGATCGCTTGCTTGAGTTTAGCGTGTTGTGCTGCTAAGCGATTGGTACGCAGCAATTCGAGTAAAATCTCTGCTGCTTGTGGCTTTAAACTTAACTGTTCGACTCGTCCTAAAGCATGAATTGTTTCTTGCCAAATTGCGATTGCAGTTATTTGCTCGAAAACTTGCCGTAAATATTCCAGACTGGCTGAGGTTTCAATTCTGCCTAGAGCTAAGACAATTTCTATCTGTAAAGCGCTCGGCGTATGGGGAGACTGCAAGACTCGGAACAAACCTGTTGCAGCTCGATCCGTTCCTAATCTACCTAAACCGTTTGCAGCAGCTAGACAAACATCTATGCTGAAGTCATACAATCTCAGCAACAAGAGATCGACTAAATTCAATTCTTCCCGCAAGTCGGGGCGAAAACTCAAGCCAGTAACGGCTTCTTTTCTCACTTTTGCCCCCAAATCGCTTAAAGCTTCCACCAAAATGGGCGGAATTTTAGGATCGTGAAAGCTACTCAAAGCTTCGATCGCGATCGCTCTAATTTCCACATCTGAGTCTCGAACAACACTGAGTAGAGGCTCGATTGTTTCTTTGGTACGAATATAGGCAAGCGATCGCGTAGCTAGCGCTCTTGTATTCTCTCGCTCTAACAACTTTGTAATTGCAGATACAGCATTCGAGCCAATTTCTGCTAAAGCTGCGGCTGCTATTCCCTGTTCTTCTGGATTTGCTGATGTTTGCAATAACTCTACCAAAGCTGCGATCGCTTCTGGATTGTCAAAAGTCCCCAAACTCCGCACGGCAAACCAGCGCAATTCTTCATCCGCATCTTCATCTGCCAAAATTTCCAATAAAGATGCGATCGCCTCTCGTCCGAATTTAGGCAGTAACTTCGCCACATCCCACCGTTGATGAAAATCTCCCCACATCAAAATATCAATTGCCCAGATGAGCGGAGTCGGGGAGAAGAGAGCTGAGGGAGCTGTAGGGCGTAGACACCCGAAGGGTGGCTTCTCGGAGAATAGCCCTTCTCGGAGAATGGGAGCCAAGGGAGCTGAGGGAGAAAATTTAGTTCCGAATTCCGAATTCCGACTTCCAACTTCCGCCATGAGTTGCTGAAGGTATTGGAGTAGCAACGCCCAGTTAGAAGCAGCGTGGGCGAGTTGTGCCTGTTCTAACAAATTAGCAGTCTGTAAATTCACGGTTAAATTACTGCGATTTGAATTAGATGATGGTCAGTTATCAGAGAGCAGGGAGCAGGGAGTAGGGAGCAGCGATAAAAAGTGCTAGTAAAACAAAGTCTCAATCTCTGTACGAAAAATCTGGTGGCGATCGCTAGCTGCTAGCTAATTATGTCAAGACGTAACATAATCGCCTACACGCACCAACCACTGACAACTTTATATAGACGGTACATGTAACGTCTCTACACTGACAACTGATAACTGTTAACTGACAACTGTTTTCAGTCTGACCTAATTGAGACATGCTACATCCGTCTTTGTACCGATTTCTATGTCATATCTGCATAGGAATGATGCAAAAAGTTCAATAAAAGCAATGATTTGTTACTTAAGTTACGAATTGGTAGGAAAAATCCGCGTAATTTAGTTTTTAACGAGCAAGCAACACGGGTCAGCACGCGATCGAACTGCGATCCATCAAACTATTATTCAGACTGCAAGGACTGGGGTTGTTGCTTAAATTCGGAGGGTTAATAGTACAGAAGGCGATCGCAAAGTATCGAATGTATCAAAAATCCAGGGATGAATTTTCATATGATGCCATTTTAAAACAACTGCGTGGTGTCTTGTTTGATTCCAGCCCCAAACAAACTGAAGGTACGTTGCAAACGTCAATCCTACAATGAAAAGAAGATTTTGCCAAGGAAGGCAACGGAAAGCAGGTTGTAACAAAATCTGACAGCTGACAGAAACTTAGAACTAGCGGAATTTTTGATTTTTTCAACATAAGTGCTGGTAGTGGCACGAAAATAGCAGATAACAGGGATAAAGCCATATGACGGACGCAGCAACCTCCAAGGCAAGTCTGAATAAATTTGAAAAATTTAAAGCAGAAAAAGATGGTCTTGCGGTTAAAGCAGAGATCGAACAATTTGCCTCTATTGGCTGGGAAGCAATGGATGAAACAGATCGCGACCATCGCCTTAAGTGGCTAGGCGTGTTCTTTCGTCCAGTCACTCCAGGTAAATTCATGATGCGGCTGCGGATGCCTAATGGCATTATCACCACCCATCAGATGCGAGTGCTGGGTGAAGTCCTGCAACGCTATGGCGATGACGGTAGCGCAGACATCACTACCAGACAGAATATTCAGCTGCGGGGCATTCGGATTGAAGACTTGCCAGAGATCTTTCAAAAATTTGCTGCTGTGGGATTAACCAGCATCCAATCGGGGATGGATAACGTCCGTAACATTACTGGCGATCCGCTAGCAGGACTCGATGCCGAAGAGTTATTTGACACGCGAGACTTGGTGCATCAAGTGCAAGACGCAATCACCAATTACGGTGAGGGAAACCCAGAATTCACCAACCTACCGCGAAAATTTAATATTGCCATTACTGGGGGTCGCGATAACTCCGTCCATGCAGAGATCAACGATTTGGCTTTTGTTCCGGCGTTTAAGGACGGGAGTCGGGAGTCGGGAGTCGGAAATCGGGAAAAAGAATTTGGTTTTAACATCCTAGTTGGTGGTTTCTTTTCTGCTAAACGTTGCGAGGCGGCGGTTCCTCTCGATGCTTGGGTAGCACCAGAAGAAGTGGTGGCTGTATGCAAAGCAGTTTTGGAAGTTTATAGAGATAATGGGCTGCGAGCCAATCGACAAAAAGCTCGCTTGATGTGGCTGATTGACGAGTGGGGGATGGAAAAATTCCGTCTAGCTGTAGAAACCCGAATGGGTAAATCTTTGCGATCGGCAGCCGCTAAAGACGAAATTGACTGGGAAAAACGCGACCACATTGGAGTCTACCCTCAAAAACAGCTAGGACTAAACTACATCGGCTTACACGTTCCTGTCGGGCGGCTCTACGCTCAAGATATGTTTGAAGTAGCGCGGTTGGCAGAAGTTTATGGTATTGGTGAGATTCGCCTGACTGTAGAACAAAACATAATTATTCCCAACATTCCCGATTCGCGTCTCGGAACCTTCCTGGCGGAACCACTCTTACAACGCTTCTCTATAGAACCCGAGACGCTGACCCGAGGACTCGTATCATGTACGGGCGCTCAGTTCTGTAACTTTGCCTTGATTGAAACCAAAAATCGAGCGCTGGCAACAATTAAGGCGCTAGAGGCAGAACTAAGATTTACTCAACCAGTCCGCATTCACTGGACGGGATGCCCCAACTCCTGCGGACAACCCCAGGTAGCGGACATTGGGCTGATGGGAACCAAAGCCCGTAAAGATGGCAAAGCTGTAGAAGGTGTTGACATCTACATGGGTGGCAAAGTCGGCAAGGATGCTCATTTAGGTAGCTGCATTACAAAGGGAATTCCCTGCGACGATTTGCAGCCAGTGTTGCGAAATTTACTCATCGAGCATTTCGGCGCTAGACCGAGGCAAGAAGCCATCTTGGGAGCGAGGGGCTAGGGAAAGAAGTCAAAAGTCAAAATTTACCTCTCGCCAATTACCAATTACCAATTACCAATTACCAATTACCACTTCAAGAATGACCAAGTTTACAAGACGGCAATTCATCATCACGACAGGCGCGGCAGCAGCAGGTTCAGCTTTCGTTCACGGTTGCAGTTCAAGCAACACGGCAAGTAACAATACCTCTACTACGAATACTAGTTCGACAGCTAATGTTAGTCCCGTTGCCGACGCTCCCAAAGTAGAGACGACTACAGCAAAGTTAGGCTTTATTGCCCTGACTGATTCTGCACCCTTGATTATTGCTGCGGAAAAGGGACTTTTTGCCAAATACGGCATGACTGATGTGAAGGTGGAAAAGCAAGCCTCTTGGCCCGTCACCCGCGATAACTTAACACTAGGTTCTGGTGGTGGTGGAATTGATGGGGCGCATATTCTCACACCAATGCCTTACCTAATGACCTTGGGAACGATTACTGAGGGTAAAAAGGTTCCCATGTACATTCTGGCAAGGTTGAATACCAACGGTCAGGCAATTTCTGTTGCTGAAACTTACAAGGAGTTAAAGGTAGCTAAGGAAAGCACGCCACTCAAGGAAGCCTTCGCTAAATCTAAAGCTGCTGGCAAAGATCTCAAGGTAGCCATGACCTTTCCTGGCGGGACACACGACTTGTGGATTCGTTACTGGCTAGCGGCTGGTGGTGTTAATCCTGACTCTGATGTTTCGGTCGTCCCCGTTCCACCACCGCAAATGGTCGCCAACATGAAAGTGGGCAACATGGAAGCTTTCTGTGTAGGAGAACCTTGGAATGCCCAACTGGTGAACCAAAAGCGAGGCTACACGGCTTTGGTAACTGGAGAACTTTGGAACGACCATCCAGAAAAAGCTTTTGCAATGCGGGCTGACTGGGTAGATAAAAATCCTAATGCAGCGAAAGCATTATTGATGGCAGTACAAGAAGCCCAACAATGGTGCGAAAAAGTAGAAAACAAAGAGGAGATGGTGAACATTGTCTCCCAGCAGAAGTGGTTTAGAGTCCCAGCTAAAGATATTATCGAGCGAGCCAAGGGCAACATTGACTACGGCGACGGTCGTACAGAAGAAAACTATGCACACAAAATGAAGTTCTGGGCAGACAATGCTTCTTATCCCTATAAGAGTCATGACTTGTGGTTTTTGACGGAAAATATTCGCTGGGGTTATATTCCGGCAAATACAGACACGAAGAAACTTGTAGACCAAGTCAATCGCGAAGATCTATGGAAAGAAGCTGCTAAAGCGATTGGCGTACCAGATGCAGAGATTCCTAAGAGTACTTCCCGTGGTGTGGAAACTTTCTTTGATGGAGTCAAATTCGATCCGGCAAATCCTGAAGCTTATTTGAAGAGTCTAAAGATTAAGAAGGCTTAATGAGAGTTAAGGAGCGAGGAGCGAGGAGTAAAGGGGACAAGGAAGAAATTCGCAATTTCTGAATTACTACACCCGACTCCCGACTACGCAGTTCCGATGCGGAGGACACCTCCGCCTCCACCCGCTTCCCGACTCCCGACTCCCACAATATTCTTAGCAACCACAGCAGAATCGGAGGAGCATGACCGCAACGCTAGAGAGTCGTTCGAGAAAAAGTTTACAGCAGAAAGCGATCGCCAAGTTTATCGCTAAAAAAGTGATTCCGCCCATCGTTGCGATCGCCATTTTTGCAGTTGTTTGGCAGTTACTTACAATGAGTGGGATTCTCGCTTTGCCTTCGCCACTCACGGTAATCCAAGAAACATGGGACCCTTACATCATCAATCCCTTTTTTGATAATGGTGGTACGGATAAGGGATTAGCATTACAAATTCTGGCTAGTTTGGGACGGGTAGCAATCGGTTTTTCCCTCTCAGCCATTGTCGGAATTACTCTGGGAATTCTGATTGGCTCGAATGAATTTGTTTACAACGCTGTAGACCCAATTTTTCAAGTTCTCAGAACCGTTCCACCTTTGGCATGGTTGCCTTTATCGTTGGCAGCATTACAACAATCTAATCCTTCCGCAATTTTTGTAATTTTCATTACAGCAATTTGGCCCATTATCATTAACACGACAGTGGGCGTACAACAGCTACCTCAAGATTATCGCAACGTTGCCAGAGTTCTCAAACTCAGGGGAAAAAAATATTTCTTTAAAATTCTGTTTCCCGCCACCGTGCCTTACATCTTTACAGGTTTAAGAATTGGGATCGGCTTATCTTGGTTAGCAATTGTTGCCGCAGAAATGTTAGTTGGTGGTGTCGGCATCGGCTTCTTTATCTGGGACGCTTATAACAGCTCTTTATTAAGTCAAATCATCATCGCTCTGATTTATGTCGGTGTCGTCGGTCTGCTATTAGACAGACTAGTGGCTTTCATTGCTAGTAAAGTCGTTCCAGAAGAACAGCATTAGGAAATGGTTAATAGTTGATGGTTAATCGTTAATAGCAATTAGCAATCAACTATTAACAATTAATAATTGACAACCACCAACTACCAATTACCAACTACCAATTACCATGTCAGTTTTTGTTGAAGTTGACCACGTTGACAGAATATTCACCCTGCCGAATGGTAGTACCTACACGGCGCTGAAAAATATTGAATTAAAAATTAAACAGGGTGAATTTATTTCTTTGATCGGTCACTCTGGTTGTGGCAAATCGACGCTACTAAATATTATTGCTGGTCTAGACCGTGCCAGTCGTGGCGGCGTAATCCTAGAAGGACGGCAGGTGAAAGAACCTGGTCCCGATCGCATGGTGGTATTTCAAAACTACTCTCTACTGCCCTGGATGACAGTGTACGAGAATATCTCGCTGGCAGTTGATGAAGTTTACAAAAATCAAACCAAGGCAGAAAGACGCTCGACTGTCGAACATCACATCGATTTAGTCGGCTTGCGTCACGCTAGAGATAAGCGTCCAGGCGAACTCTCTGGGGGAATGAAACAACGGGTGGCGATCGCCCGTGCTTTAGCAATTCGCCCCAAGTTACTGCTACTCGACGAACCCTTCGGGGCGTTAGATGCTCTAACGCGGGGTGGTTTGCAGGAACAATTGATGAAGATCTGCGAAGAAAGTCACGTAACCTGCGTGATGGTGACGCATGACGTAGACGAAGCCTTATTGCTGAGCGATCGCATTGTCATGCTCACCAACGGTCCCGAAGCGCAGATCGGACAAATTCTGGATGTCAACATTCCCCGTCCCCGGCAGCGGATGGAAGTCGTGAATCATCCCAGCTACTACGCCATGCGTAACGAGCTGATTTACTTCCTCAACCAACAAAAACGCATCAAGCAGCGCAAAGCAAAACAACACGTTGTCATTGCTGGCAACGGTTTAGAAAAAGTCAATTTAGAAATCGGTTTTATTCCCCTCACCGACTGCGCTCCATTAGTCGTAGCTAAAGAAAAAGGCTTCTTTGCCAAATACGGCTTAACCGATGTCCACCTCAGCCGCGAACCGAGTTGGAAGGAGATCGCTAAAGGTGTGGGTACGGGACGCTTAGATGCTGCCCAAATGGTTGCAGGGATGCCCTTAGCCATGACTTTAGGGGCGGGTGGTAAAACTCCAGTTCCCATTGTCAGCGCCCTTACCCTCTCCCGTAACGGTAACGCGATTACGCTGAGCAAAAAGTTTTTCGAGCAAGGAGTCAGAACCCTAGCTGACTTAAAAGCCGCGATCGCCTCTGACTCCGATACCGTCCATACCTTCGGGATGGTACACCCAGCCTCAATGCACAACTTGCTGCTGCGTTATTGGCTAGCTGCGGGAGGCATCCACCCCGATGAAGATGTCAGCTTAACCGTGATTCCGCCACCACAAATGGTAGCTAATCTCAGAGCTGGTAACATTGACGGTTATTGTGTCGGCGAACCTTGGAATTCCCGCGCCGTCTACGAAGAACTGGGATTTGTCGTTGCCACCGATCTAGATTTGTGGGCGGGACATCCAGAAAAAGTTTTAGGCGTGCGGGAAGAATGGGCGAACCAGTATCCCCAAACTCACGTTGCCCTGGTTAAAGCACTATTAGAAGCTTGCGACTACTGCGACGATCGCCGCCATCGGGAAGAGATTCTCGAATTACTCTGCCGACCGGAATACGTCGGTTCCGATCCCGCTTACACCCGTCCTGGGTTCCTCGATCCCTACAATCGCGGCGACGGTTCCGCACCCCAACAACTACTGCATTTCAACCAATTCCACGTAGACAAAGCCAACTATCGCGATCGCACCGATTTGCTGTGGATCTTGACTCAGTTGGCACGCTGGGGATTAATTCCCTTCCCGAAAAACTGGGTCGAAGTCCTCGATCGCGTCAGTCGTACTGATGTATTTGGCATCGCCGCCCGCGAACTAGGATTCATGGACATCGGACACGATCCCCAACCCATCAAACTATTTGACGGCAAAATCCTCTATCCCGATCGCCCGATCGACTACCTCAACAGTTTGGAAATCAAACACCAAATCCGCGTAGAAGAAATCGCGATCGATCCTGTAGTCACTGTTTAAAAAGAAGGGCAAGGGAGACAAGGGGGACAAGGAAGACAAGGAGGACAAGGGAGACAAAGAAGAAGTCAAAATCTAGCTCTCGCCTCTTGCCTTTTACCCCTTACCCCTCACCTCTTACCCCTACTCCCCACTCCTGTACGGGCGGGTTTAATCGTAGAATTGTTTGTTCTAGTACAAACTCCTCAAAAAAACCCGCCCCTACCACTCCCTACTCCCTAAAAAAAACATGCAAATTAGAGAAACTCACCTTACACCCCACACCCTACACCCTACACCCCGTACCCCTTTTCTAGTCATAGAAGATGTTTCCAAGGTCTATCCGACGAAAAATGGTTCTTACACAGTTTTAAAAGATGTCAATTTCACTGCTTGCGAAGGTGAGTTTATCTGTCTGATCGGTCACTCTGGTTGCGGTAAGACTACCCTGTTGAACATGGTGGCAGGATTTAACAAACCGACTACAGGGGAAGTCAGGCTGCAAAACGATCGCGTCACCGAACCAGGACCAGAACGGATGATGGTGTTTCAAAATTACTCTTTGCTGCCCTGGATGACGGCGTTTGATAACGTCTATCTATCAATTGATGCCGTTCATCCTAATATGCCAGCGGCGCAGAAAAAAGCGATCGCTAAAGAGCATTTAGCAATGGTAGGACTGACGGAAGCTGCCGATAAAAAGCCGCGTCAGCTATCTGGTGGGATGAAACAACGAGTGGCGATCGCTCGTGCTTTGGCAATTCGTCCCCAAATCCTGATCCTCGACGAACCTTTCGGGGCGCTGGATGCCATTACCAAAGAAGAACTCCAAGAAGAACTGCTAACAATTTGGAGAGAACACCGCGTCACCGTGCTAATGATCACGCATGACATTGACGAAGCCCTATTTTTATCCGATCGCACGATCTTGATGACTAACGGTCCCTCGGCAACGATTGGCGAAGTTTTAGAAGTCCCCTTTTCCCGTCCCCGCCAACGCGCTCGTATCATCGAAGATCCCCGTTACTACGAACTGCGCAACCACATTCTCGACTTCTTGTATCATCGCCACGCTCACGTAGAGTAGGAGCGAGGAGTAAGGAGTGAGGAGTGAGGGGACTTTTGAGAAGTCAGAAGTCAGAATTAACTGCTTGTGCGCTCCCTGCTCCCTGTTCCTACTGATAACTGAAATAGCGATCGCCAAACAAATAGCGCGATCGCGATTTTTTTGCAATCTGTCTTTAGGTGGTAAATATGTATGAAAATGCATGATTATTATGCGTTTATTTCATAATTAATGTAATTTCGTTACAAAATATACGAAACTTCTGGCTTTAGTAATCCAATCTAGAGTAGTAACCAGTATTGAAAGTACCATTAAAAATTCAGACACAATCACTTTTCTATCAGTGTTATGGATGTAATTTGTGCAAATAAAAACTCAAGTCAGCAAATGTTTACGGTATGGTTTGCCAAGATTTTTCGACACTGATAGAACTTTTTCAAACTGGTCAAAGATAGCCTGATTCAGACTCATAGAACCCAATAGCTCTTACAACACTCTTGAGGCAATTTCAGAATTGCCAATAGTGCAACTTTTGCAATTCCTACTCTTTTGACTTAGGAAGTCATCTCATGCTCAAAGGCTTAATTTCTTTCCAGGGTCGCTATCGCATCTTACATCAAACGTGGTTTGCTTTCTTTTTAACTTTCGTTTGTTGGTTTAACTTTGCACCCTTTGCCGGATTAATTCAGAAAGAACTTCATTTAAGCGATCCGCAAAAAACAACTCTCCTCATCTGCAACGTAGCACTGACAATTCCAGCCCGTATTATTATCGGTATGCTGCTGGATCGGTTTGGACCGAGAATTACCTACTCTTTTCTGTTGATGTTTGCCGTAGTTCCTTGTATGGCAACAGCAATGTCTCACGATTTCAACCAGTTGGTATGGAGTCGTTTGCTGATGGGGATTGTCGGTTCTGGATTTGTCATTGGCATTCGCATGGTGTCTGAGTGGTTCCCGCCTAAGGATATTGGTATTGCTCAAGGTGTCTATGGCGGCTGGGGTAATTTTGGAGCTTTTGGTGCTGAATTTGCTCTCCCAATTCTTGCAGTAGCTACTGGCTTTGTTGCAGGTGGTGCATCTAACTGGCGCTTAGCGATCGCCCTTACAGGTATTGTTGCTGCAATTTACGGTGTTATCTACTTCAATACTGTCCAAGATACTCCTAGCGGTAAAGTTTACAAGCGTCCTCAGAAAAATGGCGCGATGGAAGTCACCAGCAAAGGCAGTTTTTATGCCATGCTGCTGTCAAATTTCGGTCTGATTTTCGCTCTTGGTTTGTTAGCTTGGCGTTTGGCTCAACCTAAAATCCACTTCCTCAGCCCAAGCCAAATGTATATTGTTTGGATTGGGCTATTAGGGTTGTATGCTTACCAAACTTATCAAGCTTGGCGCGTCAATAAAGAGTTATTAACCGGACAAAAAATTTACGCTCCATCCGAACGCTATCAATTTCGTCAAGTTGCTTTACTCGAATTCACTTACGTCACCAATTTTGGTTCGGAATTGGCAGCAGTTTCTATGCTCCCAATCTTCTTTGAAACAACTTTTAGCTTGGATCATCACATGGCAAGTATCATTGCCTCATGCTATCCATTCTTAAACTTAGTTTCTCGTCCCAGTGGTGGTTTAATTTCCGATAAACTAGGTTCGCGTAAATGGACGATGACAGTTATTTCGGTTGGAATTGGGATTAGCTACTTACTCGCTTACGAAATTAATGGTAGCTGGGCTTTACCACTCGCGATCGCCGTGACAATGCTCTCTGCTTACTTTGCCCAAGCTGGTTGTGGTGCAACTTACGGAATCGTACCTCTGATTAAAAAAGAAATTACCGGACAAATTTCTGGTAATGTCGGAGCATATGGTAACTTTGGTGGGGTAATTTATTTAACAATTCTCAGCCTGACCAATGCTCGTACTTTGTTTGCCACAATGGGAATCGCTGCTCTAGTTTGTGCTAGCTTATGCGCCTTCTTCTTGAAGGAACCAAAAGGCTCTTTTGCTGAAGATTACGAAACTAATACTGCGACAGCAGAACATGCGCTACCAAGTAGTTCTATGTTGGCAGAAGAATTAGAATAAAATCTCTTGTTGCATTCCACCTACCTAATTTTTATACGGGATAACGCAGTTTAAAATTTATATTTTTATACGGGATAACGCAGTTTAAAATTTATCTGCGTTCTCCTGTTTTTCTCTATGTATTAGTACTTAATGATACTTATCAGTTATCAGTTAACAGTTATCAGCAACCAATGACAAATCGCTGCGCTCGCCAAAAGTTTTTTAAATACTATATTCGTTTACCTCTATCTATGGTTATAATTTTTACTATGAAGTGAACCAGTAAATAGCACGAATAAGCTAAAAAACAAATAGTATCTATTTAATTTTTCGATTTTGATTATGTCAGAACTCTCAGACAATTTTACTCTTGAAAACGGTATTTATGTAACATCTTCTACAGACTAAAATTCCGAACGTAGGTAAGTTATCTGGTAATGTAGAATCGTGGTTTAAAGTGGTGAAAAACTGTCAAATTTATTGAAATATCTTCTACTAATTCTCCAACTTTAAACTTGAAGCCCATTAACGAAAAAATTGCGGTAACACTGTCATGACTGACTCCACCAAAACCCTGTGTCCTTATTGTGGTGTCGGCTGCGGCTTAGAAGTCTCACCCCCAGCCGCTGCTGGCAAAGCTACCAATCGAGACAGTCAAGGGAACCCAGTCTGGAAAGTGAGAGGGGACAAAGCCCATCCTTCCAGCCAAGGAATGGTGTGCGTCAAAGGCGCGACAATAGCAGAAGCGATCGCCAAAAGCCGCTTACGTTATCCAATGGTGAGAGACTCGCTGAATGAAGAATTCCGCCAGGTAAGCTGGGAAGAAGCATTTGAAAAAATTGTCAATCGCATTCAAACAGTCCGTCTGACTCAAGGGGCTGACGCAATTTGCATGTATGGTTCCGGTCAGTTTCAGACCGAAGACTATTACATCGCGCAAAAACTCATGAAGGGGTGTTTGGGGACGAATAACTTTGATGCCAACTCTCGCTTGTGCATGTCGTCAGCGGTAGCTGGTTACATACAAAGTTTTGGTGCTGACGGTCCTCCCTGCTGCTACGAGGATTTGGAACAAACCGATTGCGCTTTTTTAATCGGTACGAACACGGCTGAGTGTCATCCAATTATTTTCAACCGCCTCAACAAATACTGCAAGCAGAACCGCAACGTCAAAATGGTAGTCGTCGATCCCCGCTACACAACTACGGCGGAAGCTGCTGACTTGCATCTAGCGATTCATCCTGGGACGGATATCGACCTACTGAACGGAATCGCCCATTTACTGATGCGTTGGGGCTGTATCGACTTAGATTTTATTGAAGATTGTACGAGTAACTTTCCTGCTTATGCAGAGGTAATTCAAGATTACCCCCCAGAAGTGGTGGCGCAAAGATGCGGGATCTCCACCGCAGACTTAGAGACGGCGGCGCGATACTGGAAAGAATCGAAGCGCGTCCTATCGATGTGGTCGATGGGCGTAAACCAGTCTTCAGAAGGTACGGCAAAGGTCAGAACCATTATCAACTTGCACCTCATGACAGGGCAAATTGGCAAGCCTGGTGCGGGTCCATTTTCTCTGACAGGACAACCAAATGCAATGGGTGGACGAGAAGCAGGGGGATTAGCGCATCTGCTTCCAGGTTACCGCAGCGTGAAAAATCCACAACACCGCGCCGAATTAGAGGGAGTTTGGGGCGTGCCATCTGGTAGTATTTCACCCTACATGGGTCGCACTGCTTGGGAAATGATTACAGGGTTAGAGTCAGAGGAAGTCGGCGTATTGTGGATTGCAGCAACTAACCCAGCTGTAAGTATGCCAGATTTGGAAAGGACGAAAGCAGCACTATTGCGATCGCCTTTTACCATTTACCAAGATGCTTACTATCCTACCGAAACTGCTGCCTACGCCCACGTCTTGCTTCCCGCCGCACAGTGGAGTGAAAAGACGGGTGTTATGACAAATTCCGAACGGCGCGTAACTCTATGTAGTGCCTTTCGTCAGCCACCAGGAGAAGCGAAAGCAGACTGGGAAATCTTTGCTGAAGTTGGAAGAAGGTTGGGCTTCACCGAACAGTTCGCTTTTTCTGCTGCCACTCAAGTCTACGCTGAATTTACCAAAATTACGCGCGATCGCCCTTGCGACATGTCAGGGTTGAGTCACGAACGCCTCCGCGCGGAAGGACCGCAACAATGGCCCTGTCCCGAATCTGAGTTAGGGAAATCGGATCGTCACGAAAAAGCCAAACGGTTGTATACAGATTTTAAATTCCATACCCCTGACGGTAGAGCAAAGTTCGCCGCCTACCACTCGCGGGGATTGGCAGAACCACCCGATCCGAAGTATCCTTTTGTCTTGACAACGGGACGATTGTACGGACATTGGCACACTCAAACCCGCACGGGCAGAATTGAAAAAATTCAACAGATGCATCCCAACCCGTTTATCGAAATTCATCCCCGCGATGCTGCGACTTTGAAAATTAACAATGACGACTGGGTAGAAGTGCGATCGCGACGCGGTAAAGCTAAGTTTCCTGCTAAAGTGACAAAAGCGATCGCTCCTGGGACGGTGTTTGTCCCGATGCATTGGGGGGCATTGTGGGCAGAACAAGCTGAAGCCAATGCCCTCACCCATCCCGAAGCCTGTCCTGACTCTGGACAGCCAGAACTCAAGGCTTGCGCGGTACAACTCGTACCCCTCAGCAGCAATCTGTTTTCTTCTCAAGAAGTAGAGCAATACGATCCTGCGCCCTCGCCTATTTCCGTGTGAGCAAAACAATTCAAAAGTCAAAAGTCAAAGGTCAAAACTTTAGAGGGTACAAGCCTCTAACGAATGTCTGTGTCTGCCTCTGGCTAAAGTAACGTAAAGAGTGCAGATTCTAGTAGCAACGGATGCGCGTAAGGAGTTAAAGTAAATATTTAAGATTATAAAGATTTATTAAAGGCGATCGCCTATATGACGGTTTTCCTGTTAGCAGTGTCGAGCTTTGTTGCTTGGGTTATTAGTAGCTTAGCTGGTGGGGGAAGTCCGTTTATTATTATTCCGATGGTAAACTTCCTGCTGGAAACGCCAGCTATTCCGCCAGTCGTGACCACAGGAATGTTATTGGGGAACTTACAGCGAGTTTTTGTTTTTTGGCGAGATATAGATTGGCGGCTAACTTGGTGGTATTTGCCTGGTGCAGTGACAGGGGCGATTTTGGGTGCGATCGCGTTTACTCAAACCCATCTAGAGTGGATACAAACTCTGCTAGGGCTATTTTTAGTGAGTTCTGCTTTTAGTTTGTTTGTAGGCGAGAGAAAATCAGCTTTTCAAGTCTCGGGTTGGGTTTTCTTGCCTGCCGGTTTTCTTCACGCTTTTCTCTCTGGCTTGCTCGGCAGTATTGGTCCAATCTTAAATCCATTGTATTTAAATTACGGTTTATTTAAAGAAAAAATGATCGGTACGAAATCCGCCCACGTTTTAGTAGTACATATAGCCAAAATGTGTACCTATGCTAGCTTGGGAGCATTTACACAATCGTATCTTTGGTATGGATTAGTCATTGGGATGGCAGCAATTCCGGCGAACTGGGTAGGACAGCAAATTTTACAGAAAATGAGTGACGAGCAGTTTCACAAGTTTGTAACCGTGCTGATAACGATTAGCGGTTTATCAATATTGTGGAATCAAAGAAAATTTTTTGCTGTTTTGTTGCAATGAGATAAGATTGCCGCACTCACGTTAAGATAGATCGCAAAAGCGATACACCAAACGGTAGCTCGGACTCGATATGCCAAGAAGCCAGCGTAATGACAACTTTGTAGATAAAACATTTACCGTCATGGCAGATATCATTCTGAAGATTCTGCCTACCAATAAAAAAGCTAAAGAAGCTTTTGTCTATTACCGCGATGGTATGTCTGCTCAGGGGGCTGGAGAGTATGCCGAAGCTTTAGACAACTACAGACAGGCTTTGGAACTAGAAGAAGATCCCTACGATCGCAGCTACGTTCTCTATAACATGGGATTAATTTACACAAATAATGGCGAACACGAGATAGCTTTGGAGTACTACGAAAAAGCACTCGAATGTTACCCCAACATGACGCAAGCCTTGAATAACATGGCTGTCATCTATCACTTTCAAGGGGAAAAAGCCAAAGAAGAAGGAGATAGCGATCGTGCCGATAGTTTATTCGATCTCGCCGCTGACTATTGGAAACGCGCTATCCAAATAGATCCCAACAACTATCTCGAAGCACAAAACTGGCTCAAAACCACCGGACGTTTATCAAAAGATATTTACTTTTAATGGTTAATGGCTAATTGCTAGTGGCTAATAGCAATGAACAATTAGCGATTAGGAACTACCAACTACCAACAACTAACAACCGATAACCAACAACTATTTTCATGCTCGACAAAGAACAAGTTCGTAAAGTTGCCCATCTCGCACGCCTAGCACTCACTCCCGAAGAGGAGGAACAATTTACCACTCAATTGAGTAGCATTCTGGATTATTTCGAGCAGTTGAGCGAACTTGACGTAACTGACGTACCTCCAACCATGAGGGCAATTGATGCTAATAACATCACCCGTGCGGATAAACTAGAACCGTACGGCGATCGCCAAGCTATACTCGAAAGCGCCCCAGAACAGGATGGGGAATTTTTCAAAGTCCCCAAGATCCTCAACGAAGCCTAATTCTCTCGTCACATGAATCGAATAGTTTAGTTGGGCATTCTAAATCTTATGCTGGTTAGATCTAGACTTAGAAGCCAGCAATCGCGCTATGACATAGACTAAGCTACCTGCAATCATTCCTGGTAGAACTTCGTAAACTACGGAAGATAACTTAAATACCAAGTTCCAACTTATTGCAGTAGTAATTCCAACAACCATCATTAACAGTGCTACAGGCGT